>NZ_FNTD01000004.1:6107564-6450128 GCF_900104815.1 Streptomyces misionensis | reverse complement strand
CGGACGAGGCCCCGCAGATGGACGTCCTTGAGGCGGACGACGGCCGGGAGGCCGAGGGCGGCGGCGGAACCGGCGACGGCCTCGGCCACGTGCCGGGCCTCGCGCAGTCCGGCCGGCACCTCGTCCCAGAGGGTGCGCGGGTCCGCGGCGGCGACCACGGCGTCCGGCCGCCCGGTCCCCTCGCGCAGCCGGGCCGCGAAGAGCGTGAGCAGGGTCTCGGCGGGCCGGTCGCGGGGCAGGCTGAGCAGCACGGCGGTGACCCCGTCGGACAGTTCGCCGGCCAGCCCGGCCAGGCCCAGCACCCGCAGCATCCGGTCGAGCACGGCGGGTTCGGCTTCGGGGACGACGAGCGGCACGAAGGTGCGCAGGTTGACCGGCAGGCCGGCCGCGCGGGCCCGTGGCAGCAGTTGCCGGGCCGGTACGACGCCGGAGACGAGGTCGGTGAGCAGGCTCTGCGCGGACTGCTCCTCCCAGCTGTGCGCGGAGCCGCCGCCGAGCATGCGGTGCAGGACCAGGGCCTCGGCGGCGCGGTCGGCGAGCAGCCGCCCGGTGGCCGCGTCGCCCCGGTAGCCGCACAGCAGCAGCCGGCCCCAGCGCTCGCCGCGCCCGCCGAGTTCGGCGCGGATCCACTCGTCACCGGCGCCGCCGGTCTGCCGGGCGATGCGCTCCCAGTCGCGCAGCACGTCGTCCACCGCGGACCGCTCCCCGGCCGTGGCGAGGACGCGGTGGGCGAGGTTGGTGACGACGACCGGGCAGCCGCCGTGCCGGGCGACCTCGTCCAGCAGCCGTTGCAGCGGGGCGCCGGCCGTGATCAGCGCGGTGAGGTCGGTGCGGACCGTCTCGGAGAGGCTGACGGCGGCGAACTTGCGCCGCAGCAGCCGGGACTGGACCTCCTCGGTCAGCTCGGCGAAGGGGAAGGGGCGGTGCAGGACGACCAGGGGCAGCCCGCAGCGTTCGGCGGCGCGGCGCATCACCTCGGGCGGCGTGGGGAAGGCCCGGCCGAGCCCGAGGACCACGGCGGCGGCCTCGGCGCGGTGCAGCGAGCGGATGTACTCGGCCTGCTTGGCCTCGTCGCCGGCGAGCAGCACCCCGGTGGTGAGCACCATCTCGCCGCCGCTGAGCATCACGCCCACGTCGGCGGCCTCGGCGACGTGCACCCAGCGCACCGGCCGGTCCAGGCCCCCGGCACCCGCCACCACCTCGGGCCGGCCGGCCAGGACCCGCTCCAGGGTCAGCACCTGGCGGACGGACAGGGCGGGTTCCGGCGGGGCGGCGGGTCCGGGTCCCGAGGTCGTGGTCATGGCCGTTTCCCCTTGGTGCTCGGCGGTGCCGGGTGTTCCCCTCGGTGTCAGTACGCGCTCCGCAGCGCGCTTTCGAGGACGGCGGCGCCCTCCTCGGCCTCGGCGACGGTCAGCGACAGCGGCGGGGCGATGCGCAGGGCGCTGGTGTTGTGGCCGCCGCCCTTGCCGATGAGCAGTCCCCCGGCGCGGGCCGCCTCCAGGACGGCGGCGGCCGCCTGTGGGTCGGCCTCGTCGGTGCCCGGCTTCACCAGCTCGATGCCGATCATCAGTCCGCGCCCGCGGACCTCGCGTACCCCTGGCAGCTGGGCGGCGACGGCCCGCAGCCGCTCGATGAGCAGGCCGCCGACCCGGCGGGCGTTGCCCTGGAGGTCGTGTTCGAGGAGGTAGGTGAGGTTGGCGAGGCCGGCGGCCATGGTGATCTGGGTGCCGCCGAAGGTGGAGATGCTGTTGGCGTCGAGGCAGTTCATGATCTCGGGGCGGGCGATGACACCGCCGATGGACATGCCGTTGCCGATGCCCTTGGCGAAGGTGACGATGTCGGGCGGGCCGCTGCGGCCGTGGGCCTGCCAGCCCCAGAAGTGGTCTCCGGTGCGGCCCCAGCCGGTCTGCACCTCGTCGGAGATCCACAGGATGCCGTGCGCGTGCAGCAGTTCACGGAATTCCGCGTACAGTCCGTCGGGCGGCGAGGTGAACCCGCCGACACCCTGGACGGGTTCCGCGATCAGCGCGGCGGGCGGGCGGGTGTGCCCGAGGACGTCCTTCAGATCGGCCACGCACGCGTCGATGAAGGCGCGGTCGTCCAGGTGGGCGAAGGGGCCCCGGGTGCGGACGCCGCCGTGCACGTACAGGGTCTGCAGCGGCGACAGGGAGGTCGGGGACCAGGTGCGGTTGCCGGTGATGCCGACGGTGGAGAAGGAACGGCCGTGGTAGCTGTTGCGCATGGCGAGGACGGTGTTGCTGCGCCGGTAGGTCGTGGCGAGCAGCAGGGCGGCGTCGTTGGCCTCGGTGCCGGAGGTGGTGAAGAAGACGCGGGCGTCCGGGATGCCGCTCACCTGGGCGACGCGCTCGGCGAGTTCGACCATCGGCCGGTTGAGGTAGAGCGTCGAGGAGTGCAGGATGCGCCCGGCCTGCTCGCTGACCGCCTTGGTCACCTCGGGCAGCGCGTGCGCGGTCATGGTGGTGAGGATGCCGCCGAAGAAGTCCAGGTAGCGGCGGCCGTCGGAGTCCCAGACGTGGCGTCCCTCGCCGTGCGTGATCTCGATGGGGTCGTCGTAGTAGAGGGCGAGCCAGTCGGGCATGACCCTGCGGTGACGGGAGTAGAGGTCGCTCACGGCTGCACCAGCCCTTCGTAGGCGTCGGGGCGGCGGTCGCGGTAGAAGGCCCACTGCTGCCGCACGTCGTCGATCAGGCCGAAGTCGAGGTCGCGGACGAGGAGTTCGTCGGCCTTGTCGCCCGCGGTGTCCCCGACGAACCGGCCGCGCGGGTCCACGAAGTAGGAGGTCCCGTAGAAGTCGTTGTCGCCGTACTCCTCGCGGCCGACCCGGTTGATGGCGGCGATGAAGTACTCGTTGGCGACGGCCGCGGCGGGCTGCTCCAGCTGCCACAGGTGGCTGGACAGGCTTCGGTGGGTGGCCGACGGGTTGTATACCAACTGGGCTCCGGCGAGGCCCAGTTGCCGCCAGCCCTCCGGGAAGTGGCGGTCGTAGCAGATGTAGACGCCGACCTTGCCGACGGCGGTGTCGAAGACCGGCCAGCCCAGGTTGCCGGGTTTGAAGTAGTACTTCTCCCAGAAGCCCTTGAGCTGGGGGATGTGGTGCTTGCGGTACTTGCCGAGGTAGGTGCCGTCCGCGTCGATCACGGCGGCGGTGTTGTAGTAGAAACCGGACTGCTCGACCTCGAACACCGGGGCGACGATCACCATGCCGGTCTCGCGCGCGAGCTGCGCCATCCGGGTGACGGTGGGGCCGTCCGGCACCGGCTCGGCCCAGCGGTAGTGCTCCGGCTCCTGGACCTGGCAGAAGTAGGGGGCGTTGAAGACCTCCTGGAACCCGATGATCCCCGCGCCCCGGCGGGCCGCCTCGCGGGCGTGCTCCTCGTGTTTCGCCACCATGGACTCGGTGTCGCCGGTCCAGGTGGCCTGGACCAGAGCGGCGCGGACGACGTTGGCCATGAGCTGCTCCTTCGACGCGACGTCAGAGCCTCTACGCCCGTAGAGCAGGCCGTAGAGGCACGAACGTAAGCCTCTTGGCGCCCCTTGCCAAGACCATTGCCGTCAAGCCGCGGAGTCGATCCTGTTTCGCACTCCTGTGGGTGAGCGGGCGCGCGCCCCTCAGACGGCGGCCAGGGTGCAGTGTGCGGCCAGGTCGTCCATGGACAGGCCGAGCACCGCGGCCACGGCGGCCACGGTGAAGAACGCGGGGGTCGGCGCCCGCCCCGTCTCGATCTTCCGCAGCGTCTCGGCCGAGACGCCCGCCGCGGCGGCGACCTCGACCATGCTCCGGTCACCACGGGCCGCACGCAGCAGCCGCCCGAGCCGCTCGCCGCGGTCGCGTTCTTCGGGGGTGAGAGGGGTGCGCACCATGCGTCCATTGTGCCCGCCGCCGTCTGTTCTCCGTATACCGCCCGTCCCATTGAAATACCGGCAGGGCGGATCGGTGCCGCCGGCGAGGCCCCCGGCCGCGACAGCGCACCGCAGGTCCGGCCCGGCCACGGCGCACCCGCCCTTCGCAGCGGGCGGCAGGGGTGGTCACCACGCCGCGCGGCACGCGGGTCGGAGCGCGGGACCGCCGTACGCGCGCGGGGCCGCGGTGCCGCGCGGGGGCCGCTTCCGGGCGTCCGGGCGAACATGCCCGCCCCAGGACTTCATGCCATCGTGGGCATGAGCACCCCCCACCCCGGTTACCCGGCGGAGCCACCGTCAGCGAAGGAAAGCATCGCCATGACCAACGGCTACCCTCCTGACCCCTTCGGCGAATTCCTCGCCCGCTTCTTCAGCGGCGCCGCCGGCGGAGCCCCCGGCCCGCGCCACATCGACATCGGCCGGCTGCTCAGCCAGCCTGCGCGGGAGCTGGTCAGAGGAGCCGCCCAGTACGCCGCCGAGCACGGCAGCCGGGACCTGGACACCCAGCATCTGCTGCGCGCCGCCGTGGCCACCGAGCCCACCCGCAGCCTGCTGAGCCGGGCCGGTGCCGACCCCGACTCGCTCGCCACCGAGATCGACGACCGGGCGGGCCCGGTGCAGCACCCGCCGGGCGAGGTGCCGCCGCCGACCTCCCTGTCCCTGACCCCCGCGGTGAAGCGGGCCCTGCTGGACGCGCACGACATGGCGCGCTCCAGCGGCGCCGGGTACATCGGCCCCGAGCACGTGCTCAGCGCGCTGGCCTCGAACCCGGACTCGGCCGCCGGGCACATCCTGCACGCGGCCCGGTTCCCGGCGGGCGCGCTGCCCCCGGAGCCCCCGGAGAGCACCGGCCAGGTCCGGGTGGAGCGGCAGCGGCCCACCAACACGCCCACCCTGGACAAGTACGGCCGTGATCTGACCGACCTCGCCCGGCAGGGCCGGGTCGACCCGGTGATCGGCCGGGACACCGAGATCGAGCAGACCATCGAGGTGCTGTCCCGGCGCGGCAAGAACAACCCGGTGCTGATCGGCGACGCGGGCGTCGGCAAGACGGCCATCGTGGAGGGCCTCGCGCAGCGGATCGCCGACGGCGACGTGCCGGACGGGCTCGCCGGGCGGCGGGTCGTCGCCCTCGACCTCACCGGGGTGGTGGCCGGCACCCGCTACCGGGGCGACTTCGAGGAGCGCCTGAACAACATCGTGGAGGAGATCCGCGCCAACTCCGACCGGCTGGTCGTCTTCATCGACGAACTGCACACCGTCGTCGGCGCGGGCTCCGGCGGCGAGGGCGGCGCGATGGACGCGGGCAACATCCTCAAACCCGCGCTCGCCCGGGGCGAGCTGCACATCGTGGGCGCCACCACCCTGGAGGAGTTCCGCCGGATCGAGAAGGACGCGGCGCTGGCCCGCCGCTTCCAGCCGGTGCTGGTGCCCGAGCCGACGGTGCAGGACACCATCGAGATCCTGCGCGGGCTGCGCGACCGCTACGAGGCCCACCACCAGGTCCGTTACACCGACGAGGCGCTGCTCGCCGCCGTGGAGCTGTCCGACCGGTACCTCACCGACCGGCGGCTGCCGGACAAGGCGATCGACCTGATCGACCAGGCCGGCGCCCGGGTCCGGCTCGGCGCCCGCACCAAGGGCACCGATGTGCGGGCGATGGAGCGCGAGGTGGACCAGCTGGTCCGGGACAAGGACCAGGCGGTCGCCGACGAGGACTACGAGGAGGCAAAGCGGCTGCGCGACCGGATCGCGGAGCTGAAGCAGCGCATCACCGAGACCAGCGGCGACGGGCAGGCCGACGAGGGCCAGCTGGAGGTGACGGCCGAGTCCATCGCCGAGGTGGTGTCCCGGCAGACCGGCATCCCGGTCAGCCGCCTCACCCAGGAGGAGAAGGAACGGCTGCTCGGCCTGGAGGAGCACCTGCACCAGCGGGTGGTCGGCCAGGAGGAGGCCGTCGCCGTGGTCGCCGAGGCGGTGCTGCGCTCGCGTGCCGGGCTCGCCAGCCCCCGTCGGCCCATCGGCAGCTTCCTCTTCCTCGGCCCGACCGGCGTCGGCAAGACCGAGCTGGCCCGCGCGCTCGCCGAGGCGCTGTTCGGCAGCGAGGACCGCATGGTCCGCCTGGACATGAGCGAGTACCAGGAGCGGCACACCGTCTCCCGGCTGGTCGGCGCCCCGCCCGGGTACGTCGGGCACGAGGAGGCCGGTCAGCTCACCGAGGTGGTGCGCCGGCACCCGTACTCGCTGCTGCTGCTCGACGAGGTGGAGAAGGCGCACCCGGACGTCTTCAACATCCTGCTCCAGGTGCTGGACGACGGCCGGCTGACCGACTCCCAGGGCCGCACGGTGGACTTCACCAACACGGTCGTCGTGATGACCAGCAACCTGGGCTCCGAGGCGATCACCCGGCGCGGCGCGGGGATCGGGTTCGGTCCGGGCGGCGCGGAGGCCGACGAGGAGGCGCGGCGCGAGCAGATCCTGCGGCCGCTGCGCGAGCACTTCCGGCCGGAGTTCCTCAACCGGATCGACGAGATCGTGGTCTTCCGCCAGCTGACCGGCGAGCAGCTGCGGCGGATCACCGACCTGCTGCTGGAGAGCACCCGGCGGCTGCTGGACGGCCAGGGCGTCTCGGTGGAGTTCACGGACGCGGCCGTCGACTGGCTCGCCGAGCGCGGCTACCAGCCGGAGTACGGCGCCCGCCCGTTGCGCCGCACCATCCAGCGCGAGGTGGACAACCGGCTGTCCCGGCTGCTGCTGAACGGCACGATCTCCGAGGGCGGCCGGGTCACCGTGGACGTCGCGGACGGGCGGCTGGACTTCCGCACGGCCGAGCCGCCGGCGCCCGCCGCGCCCGAGGCCCGGCCCGCGCCGCCCCGCGACCCGATGGGCTGAGGGTTCCCAGGTGCCGGGGGCGGCTCGCCCCCGGCACTCCGGATGCGCGTCACGGCGCCGGTTTCACCACCATCGCCGAGCCCCCGCCGCGTCGTACCTTCTCGGCGGCGGCCAGCCATCTGCCGTCCGGCAGCCGCTGGACGCCGGTCGCGGCGCCGATCTCCGGGTTGCGGCTGAACCGGTGCCCGATGGCCTCCAGCTGTCCCCGCAACGGGCTGTCGTACAGGGCGGGTTCGAGTTCCGTCCGGGCCGCGTTGCGCTGGCTGGCGCGGGGGGCGGCGATCGCGTCGACCAGCGGCAGCCGCCGGTCGAGGAACTCGGTCAGGGTCTGGAGGACGGTGGTGACGATGGTCGCGCCGCCGGGCGAACCGAGCGCCACCACGGGCCGGTTGTGCCCGTCGAGGACGATGGTCGGCGAGATGGACGAGCGCGGCCGCTTGCCCGGGCCCGGCAGGTTCGGGTCGGGCACGTTCGGGTCGGCCGGGGCGAAGGAGAAGTCCGTCAGCTCGTTGTTGAGCAGGAAGCCCCGGCCCGGCACGGTCATCGCGCTGCCGCCGGTCTGCTCGATGGTGAGGGTGTACGAGACGACGTTGCCCCACTTGTCGGCCACCGTGAGATGGGTGGTGTTCTGGCCCTCGTACGTCGTCGGGGCCGCCTTGCCGCCCTTGTCGCACGGCGCGGGGTGGTACGGGTCGCCGGGGGCGAGCGGGCTGGTCAGGACCGCGTCGTCCTTGATGAGGCAGGCCCGCGAGTCGGCGAACCGCTGCGACAGCAGCTGTCTGGTGGGGACCTTCTCGAAGGCGGGGTCGCCGACCCAGCGTCCGCGGTCGGCGAAGGCGATCCGGCTGGCCTCGATGAAGTGGTGCAGGTACTGCGCCTCGCTCATCCTGGACAGGTCGGAACCCTCCAGGATGTTGAGCGCCTCGCCGACCGTGGTGCCGCCCGAGGAGGACGGAGCGATGGAGTAGACGTTCAGGCCGCGGTACGACGTCCTGGTGGGCGCCTGCTCCTTGGCCCGGTAGACGGCGAGGTCCTTCTCGGCGAGCTTGCCGGGGCGGGCCTTCCAGCCGGAGGCGGGGTCCACGCGCGGGTGTTCGACCGTCTTGACGATGTCGTCGCCTATGCCGCCGTGGTAGATCGCGCCCGTGCCCTTCCTCGCCAGCTCCTCGTAGGTGCGGGCCAGGTCAGGGTTCTTGAAGGTGGAGCCGACGGCGGGCGGTTCGCCGCCGGGCAGGAACAGCTTGGCGGTGTCCGGGAAGTAGCGGAACCGGGTCTCGTTGGCGGCGGTCTGGGAGCGGAAGGTGTCGTCCACGGTGAACCCGTCGCGGGCGAGCCGCTCGGCGGGCTGGAGGACCGAGGCGAGCTTCCTGCTGCCCCACCGGTCCAGGGCCGTCTGCCAGGTGGCGGGCGTGCCCGGGGTGCCGACAGCGAGGCCGCTGCTGACGGCGTCGTCGAAGGAGAGGGGTTTGCCGTTCTCCAGGAACAGGTCGGAGCCGGCGGACAGCGGGGCGGTCTCCCGGCCGTCGATGGTGTGTACCGTGCGCGTGCCGGCGTCGTAGTAGACGAAGTAGCCGCCCCCGCCCACACCGGCCGAGTAGGGCTCGGTGACGCCGAGTGCGGCGGCGGTGGCGACGGCCGCGTCGACGGCGTTCCCGCCGTGCTCAAGGACCTCGATGCCGGCGGCCGTGGCGTCCTTGTCGACGCTGGCCACGGCACCGCCGTAGCCCACGGCCACGGGGGTCTTGCCGTCCGGTCCGCTCGTCTTCGGGCCGGGCGGCGCCGCGGCACCCACCGTCACCATGGCGGCCGAAACCGCCAGAACCGCCAGTCTCCGCGTGCCTGGACGACCCATCCGTACCTCCCGTCGGGACAGTTCGCGCAGCGTAACCAGATTGTCGCACTACCGACAGTACGCCTCGGTCACCCGCCACACGACCGTCACAGTTCGAACGCCGGTACGCCCCCGCTCCCCTGGGCCGTTAGCATGCGCGGCCATGAACGACGACGTGCGCAACATCGTCCTCGGGCTGGTGGCGACCGGCATCTCGGCGTCGCTGGGCTGGCTCGCCCGTACCTGTCTGTGGCGCGGCAAACTCCGGCGCAAGCGGGCCTTCTTCGGGCTGCCGGAGAACGCGGAGGCGCTGCTCGTCGTGAACCGTGACCCGGCCGCCGCCGAACCCGCGGTCCACCGCTTCGACGTGTTCGCGCTGCTGGAGCTGTCCGCGCTCATCAAGGAGTGCGGGGCGCACGCCGACGTGGTCACCCAGGACGAGGTCCGCCAGGGCTTCGGCGAGCGCGCCGAGTTCTGTGTCGGCGGCCCGGCGTCCAACCGCCGTACCGCCGCCCACATGTCGGCGCTGCTGCCGGGGCTGCGGATCACCACCGAGCCCGAACCGGCCGCCGAGCGGGGCACGTTCCACATCGGCGGCGAGCACTACCGCAGGGAGCGGGGCGTCGCGGAGTACGTGCTGCTCGCCCGGGTCACCGCCGAGGACCAGGCCCGTCCGGTGTTCCTGTTCTGCGGCCAGAGCGCGATCACCAACCAGGCCGCGACGCGCTATCTCGCCCGCCACCACGAGCGGTTGGCCCGCCGGTACGGCGACGGCACCTTCGTACTGCTGCTGAAGGTGCTCAACTCGCAGGCGTACGGCCCTGACGTGGTGGAGCGGGTGGCGGATGTGACCCGGGCGGCCCGGACGCCGTCGCCGGACCCGGAGCCGGCCGGGGCGGAGTGACGCCCCGTCGGGGTGACGGCGTGACCGTCCTTCCGGCAGTGGACCGTCCGCGGGGAGGCTGGGGGGGGCCGCCGGCCCGTCACGGGCGAGCGCAACTCGTCCGGCGCGCAGCTGACCTTCTCCTCGCCCGCGCGAGCAGTGATCTCCGGCTGCCGCCGGACGAGCCTGGCCCGTGTGAACTGCCGCCCCTCTCACGGTGCGGGGACCATGGGGACCCCGCCCGGCGGCAGTGCCTTCCTCCCGGTGCGGTGCGGCGGGATTGCCTCACCACGGGGCGGAACGCACCATCGTAGTCGAGGCCTCGGGGACCGGAAGTCCCGGCATGGGAGAACGGCCCTCGGGCCGTCCCCGGGGTCGCGTGGCGGATGGTCAGGGAATCCCGGGTAACGGGCGGGAATCCACGGGGCGCCGGGTGAACCGGCCGGTGCGCGTTGCCTCGTACGCCTTCTTCCAGTCGCCGTTCGTCGGTTCGATCAACGGATCGACGGCCATACGCAGCCCTACTCCACTCTCCGCCGTGTGGTGGTGGTCGCCGCAAACTATCCAGACGGCCCGAGCACCGAGGGACGACACGCACCTTTCCGGCATTAGCCGTATTTAAGCCCCTGTTGGGGCGGTTCAGGACTCGGCGATCTCGCCGTACAGCTGGGAGAGTTCGGGCACTCCGGTCACGGCCCACTGCCGTCCGGCCTCCACCACCTCCACCTCGCGGCCGGAGGCGAGGCACAGCACGGGCTCGCCGTCGGCGCGGATCCGCCAGGCGGCGCCGGGCACGGTGCGGACCAGCACGGTGCCCAGGTACAGCCCCGCGTCATTGCCCAGCCAGGGCAGCGTCTCGGCGTCGTCGCGCCAGCGCGGGACCATCTGGTCCAGGGCCTCCAGGGAGGCCGGGGTGTCGTCCAGGCGCACCCCGGCCCGGGCCGCCTGGGCGCGCAGCAGCTCGCACTCGGACAGCAGCGCGGCGACCGACTCGGGATCGGCGGGGAGCGCCGCGGTGACGTGCTTCTTGTGCCGGGGGCCCAGGAACGGAAGGTTCATGGCCCCAGCGTGGCATCAGAGGTCGAGGTCGACCACCACGGGCGCGTGATCGGAGGCGCCCTTGCCCTTGCGTTCCTCGCGGTCCACGTAGGCGTCCTTGACGGCCTGGGCGAAGGGCGCGTTGCCGTACACCAGGTCGATGCGCATGCCGCGGTTCTTGGGGAAGCAGAGCTGACGGTAGTCCCAGTAGGTGAAAGGCCGGTCGTACTTGAGGGGGCGCGGGACGACGTCGCTCAGGCCGGCCTCGCGCAGGGAGGTGAGGGCGGCGCGCTCGGCCGGGGTGACGTGGGTGGCGCCCTCGAAGGCGGCGGTGTCGTACACGTCGTCGTCGGTCGGCGCCACGTTGTAGTCGCCGAGGACGGCGAAGGGGCGGCCGCCCTGCGCGTCGCCCAGCACGGCCGCGCGCAGGGCCTCGAACCACTGGAGCTTGTAGGCGTAGTGCGGGTGGCCGACCTCGCGGCCGTTGGGCACGTACACCGACCAGACGCGGACCGGGCCGCAGGTGGCGGAGACGGCGCGGGGCTCGGTCGCGCCGTCGTACCCGGGGTCGCCGGGCAGTCCCTTGACCACGTCCGCCAGGCCCACGCGGGAGAGCACCGCCACGCCGTTCCACCGGCCGGTGGCGTGCACCGCGCTCTCGTAGCCCAGCTCCCGCAGCTGATCGACGGGGAACTGCTCCTCGGCGACCTTGGCCTCCTGGAGGCAGAGCACGTCGGTGCCGCTGCTCTCCAGCCAGGCCAGCAGGCGCGGGAGGCGGGCGGTGATCGAGTTCACGTTCCAGGTGGCGATGCGCATGTCCCACAACCTACCTGGCGGCTACGACAACCCGGTCCCGGTCACAGTTCGGCCGACGCCCCGGGGCTGAGCCGCTGGTGGTCGGCGCCGCCCAGGGCGCCGATCTGGTGGTCGTAGACCGGCCGGGCCAGGTCGGTGAGGAGGGCGTCGTGGATGTCGTAGGCGCGCCGCGGGCGCACCTCGCGGACGTAGTCGATCACCTCGGCGATCTTGCTCCAGGGCGCCATCACCGGCAGCATCAGCGTCTCCACCGCCTGGTCGGGCACGGTGAGGGCGTCGCCGGGGTGGAAGACCTTGCCGCCGTCGATCAGATAGCCCACGTTGGTGATCCGCGGGATGTCCGGGTGGATCACGGCGTGCAGCTCGCCGTGCACCTGCACGTCGAAGCCCGCGGCGCTGAAGGCGTCACCGTGGCCGACGGTGTGCACGCGCCCCGGGAACGCCGCCGCGATCCGCTCCGCGACCGACTTCAGCGTGTAGATCTCCGCCGCGGGGTTGTCCTCCATCGCGGCCCGCAGCCGGGCCTCGTCGAAGTGGTCGGCGTGCTCGTGCGTGACGAGGATGACGTCCGCGCCGAGCGCCGCGTCCTGCTCGCTGAACCCGCCGGGGTCGATGACGAGCGTGCGCCCGCCCTTGTCGATCCGCACACACGCATGGGACTTCTTGGTGAGCTTCATGTCACCCCATCCTGCCGGATGGGGTGCGCGCTCGCGTGGGGTGGAGGCGGTGCCCGGGGCGCCGGGCGTCTCACTCGGTGGGCGTCGTCTCCTCCTGGATGACCCGCTGGGCGACCCGGAACGCGCCGGCGGCGGCGGGCAGGCCGCAGTAGAGGGAGGTCTGGAGGAGGACCTCGCGGATCTCGTCGGGCGTGAGGCCGTTGCGCAGGGCGGCGCGGGTGTGGGCGGCCAGGTCCTCCAGATGGCCGCCGGCGGCCAGCGCGGTGAGCGCGATGCAGCTGCGGGTACGGCGGTCCAGGCCCGGCCGGTCCCAGACCTCGCCCCAGGCGTAGCGGGTGACGAACTCCTGGAAGTCCCCGGAGAACCGGTCGGCCGCGGCCAGTTCCTGGTCCACGTGCGCGTCCCCCAGCACCTCCCGCCGGATCTTCAGCCCGGTCTCGTACCGGTCGGGGCGGTCCTCGGGCGGCGCCGTGGCGGTGGCCGGGGCGATCTCGGCGACCGGCGCGGGGGCCTGCGGCGGCACGGCCTGCACCGGCAGCGCGGCCGACGTCCCCGGCAGCGCGATCTGCCCGGTGTCATAGGGCTGCTGCCAGGCCGTGGCGAAGTGGTGGACCAGCAGGTCCGTGACGGCGGCCGGCTGCTCGACGGGGACCAGGTGGGAGGCGCCGGGCACGACCGCGAGCCGGGCGTCCGGGATGCCCGCGACCAGCGTGCGGGCCTCGGCCGGGCCGGTGACCTGGTCCTCCGAGCCGACCAGCACCAGGGTCGGGACGCCCACCCGCCCCAGCTCGGCCCGCACGTCGAACGCGGCGAGGATCTCGCAGGCGGCGATGTAGCAGCCAGGGTCCGTGGTGCGCACCATCTGCACGGCCCACTCGGTGATCGCGGGCTGCGCCGCGGCGAACCCGCCGGTGAACCAGCGTTCGGGCGAGGTCCGCGCGATCGGGTCGAGCCCGTTGGTGCGGACGATCACCCCGCGCTGGCGGAACTCGTCGGCCGTGCCGAACCGGGGCGAGGCCGCGACCAGCGCGAGCGACGCCAGCCGCTCCGGGTGGCGCAGGGCCAGCTCGATGCCGACGGCGCCGCCCAGCGCGCAGCCCGCGTACCCGAACCGCTGCACGCCGAGCCCGTCCAGGGTCGCCAGCAGCCGCGCGGCCAGCTCGCCCGCCGAACCGGCCGGATGGGCGGGCGCCCCGCCGTGCCCGGGCAGGTCGAACCGGAAGACCCGCCACTGCTTGGCCAGCTCCGGAACCTGGCGGTCCCACATGTGCCATGTGGTGCCCAGCGAGGGACCCAGGATCAGGACGGGAGCCTCTTCTGGCCCGTCAAAGCGGTATTGCAGGGTGTTCGACGGTGTCTCACTCACGCGTCAGACCCTCTCACGTCTCACGGCTGCCCCTCCACCGAGGGTTGCGACTGCACAGGTCTGACCAGGTGGAAGACCTCGCGGACGGCATATCGCTCTGAGGCATCGGACGCTTTCGCGTCGGTTCTCGCCTTCCTGGCTGCGGCGCTCGTCGTACGTCTGGGCGCGCGGGTCGTGGCGCAGGCGGGTGAACACCATGCGGTGCGGGACCGCGTTGGCCTGGCGGTCGCCGCCGTGGTCGAGCCGGCGCGTGCTCCGACGGCTGGAGGAGTACTCGATGGGACTGACTCCGCAAAGGGCAGCAAAGGCCGCCTCGGAGTTCAGCCGCTCGGGGTTGTCTCCCATGGTGATCGGCAAGGTGACGGCGCTGCCCGGACCGGTGCCCGCCGGTTCGAGCAGCTGTGGGGCGTGGTGTTCGACGAGCCGGGTCTGACGTTGGTTCAGCTCATCGATCTGTCCGGTGAGTCACTCGATGCGCTCGGCAGGCAGGCGCAACGTCAGGTGGGTGGCCTGGGCCACCGCGTCCTCGCCTCCCCCACCGTCGTGCGGGGCGAGGCGCGCGCAGGTGCGGAACAGCTCGGCGTTGCCCAGGCCGAACAGCCGTTCCCGCAGGGCGGGATCGGCGATGACCAGGACGCCTTGAGCTGGTCGATCGCCTGGGTACGGGCCTTGACCGCGGAGACCTTGGCGAGACGCAAGATCCGGGCGCTGTGCACCGGACCGTCGCCGGACCTGGCCCGAGTCGGTGAAGCGCCGCTGCACCGTCTGCCAGGAAGCCCCGAACACTGGCGGAAGCGTCCGGCACCAGCCGCTCACCCATCCCCAGACGACAGTCAACGAGCTACCACCGATCAAGACACGACTTAGACTTTGAGGCGAAGCGCGGCCTCAACGACATCGTCAGCGACCTCTTGAGCTGGGGGCCGGGTGACACGTCGTGAACAATGACGGCAAAGTAATTTTCCTGGATTTCCAAAAAGGTAAAGCTGATCCCGCGAATCCGCGACACAGGCACTACCAAGTCACGAGGACGCACTGACGTGATCTCACCTGAAGAGGGACTCGAACGTGCTGCGGCGTTCCTCTCCGCCAGCAGCAAATCCTGGAAGTCTTCTGATGTGCGCACTATGCCCGACCAAGCATTCACCGATGGGATGCGCCTCATCGTTCCCTACGATCACGTTGACTATCTCGATCATGGGCGCACAGATATGCGACTGGCGGGCAACCTCCCGGTAGCCGTGGACCTCGTAACTGGCCACTGTTCATTTATCAGTCGGGAGGAGGCCGAAGGGTTCATGGATCGGGACCTCTTGTAACGAGCGCCTTGTCGCAGAGAAGCCCTGAGAAGTACGGACGGAGGACGGCGTGCCCGACCGTTTTTACCTCTTCGGATCCACCGGTGTGAACCTCGCCGAAGTCAGCAAGAACCTTGCGCGAACGCTTGCTGCTGCACTGGAAAAGCGCGAGAGTTCGTACATGGGTGGCGTCTACTTTCTACTGCGGAGTGCTCATTTCGACAAGGCAACCGTGGAAGAGAACTGGACCGACGAAGAAGGGTACCAGTCAGAGCCCGACTTTCCGGACTATCCGATTCTCATATACCTGACGAATCCAGACCAGTCTGTGCTCACTTCACTCGGCAGTCTGCCAGATCTGGCGAGGTTGCGATTGGACGAGGTCGGATGAGAACCATGAAGGCCGTGACGCAGCTGGGTGCATCCCCCTGCTCCCTGCCCGATGGCTGAGCCCGACGCCTTTGCCTCGTACCTCCAATCAGGCGGGCAACACTTTCCGGAACGACAGCCCGGGCGTGAGGAAGAGGGGCTACTTCAGCGGCTTCGCCGACTGCCGGCCCGCTGCGGGCGCGAAGCCGGGCTCGATGAGATCGAAGATTTCCTCCACTGCGGCCAGCGGGTTATCGGCGCCCCGGCCAGGGAGTAGGCGTCCAGGGTGAAGCGGGCGAGCGCACGACAGGCGGTGGCGGACGCGGGCGCCTCGGGGTCTGACGCGATGGCGGAGACGAGGGCCTGCTCGTGCCGCGCCTGCATCTGGGAGGCGTAACCGCGCAGCGCGGCCGAGCTTTCGACGAGGGTCCAGAACGAGATGGATTTCGGTGTGGAGAACCATCGGACGGCGTTGAGCACCTCGGCGCGCAGCGCGTTGAGCAGTGACTGATCGGGGCTCCGGTTCGCCACGGCGCCGACCAGGCGTTCTTCGTGATGTTCGTCCTGGTCGAAGACCAGTGCCTCCTTCGAGGCGAAGTGTGCGAACACGGTGGTCACGGCGACGTCCGCTTCCTCTGCCACGTCGCGCATGCCCACCTTGTCATAGCCGTGTTCCGTAAAGAGGCGCAGCGCGACCTCCGCGATGTGGTTCCGCGTCGCCGCCTTCACAAGAGGTGGAAGACGACGACTTCGTCTGCGTCTTCCGCAGCGGCGATCGGGGGCACGCACCCCTCGCACGGACGGATGAACGGGTGCGATCGCAATCCAAGCACCCGAAAGAGCCGCAGGCACACGAGTCACCGACCGCACAGTGCGCGCCGGCGCGTGCGATCCGACAGGGAAACCGCAGCGGAGTGCACCGGTGCGGCTTCGCCATCTCACGGATCCGCGCAGATACCCCGCCAGGACGGACCTCGGGGGAGCCTCGTCGTATCACTCGCGTATAAGAGCTCGCGCAGATTGGTGGGGTGGGGGCCTCGACAGCAAGGCGGGCGGGCGCGGGTGTCAGTGATCATGAAGTTGCAACGCTCTGTGGCCACTGGGGAGACCTGTGCCCGTCCGCTGACCGCCCGCCCTTCTGTCAGACCAATTCGCGGCGCTGCTGCCCAAGCGCCCCTTTGTCGATCCAGCCCACGCGCTGGGAAACGCCGTCGCGGTCTTCGGGGGCGACGGCGTTTCGTCACGGTGCCGTGGGGTTAGCGGCCGATCTTGTCCAGCTCGGCGAGATCGTCGTCGGAGAGCTGGAGTCCCGCGCCCGCGACGTTCTCGTGCAGGTGTGCCACCGACGAGGTGCCGGGGATCAGCAGGATGTTCGGCGACCGCTGCAGCAGCCAGGCCAGGGCGACCGACATCGGCGTCGCGTCCAGCCGGGTGGCCACGGCCGTGAGGGCCGAGGACTGCAGCGGGTTGAAACCGCCGAGCGGGAAGAAGGGCACGTAGGCGATGCCCTGCTCGGCGAGCTCGTCGATCAGCTCGTCGTCCTGGCGGTGGGCGAGGTTGTACATGTTCTGCACACACACGATCGGCGCGATCGCCTGTGCCTCGGCGACCTGTTCCGCCGTCGCGTTGCTCACGCCGAGGTGCCGGATGAGGCCCTGCTGCTGGAGTTCGAGGAGTGTTTCGAACGCCTCGGCGAGCGGGCCAGGCTGGGGTCCCTGGGCATCGCCGAGCCGGAGGTTGACCACATCCAGCGTCTCGAGACCGAGGTTCTCCAGGTTCTCCTGGACGGCCCGGCGCAGGTCTTCCGGCGTGCGTGCCGGGGGCCAGCCTCCCTCCTCGTCCCGGGTCGCGCCGACCTTGGTCACGATGTGCAGCGAGTCGGAGTACGGGTGCAGCGCTTCGCGGATCAGCTGGTTGGTGATGTGCGGCCCGTAGGCGTCGGCGGTGTCGATGTGGGTGATGCCGAGGTCGACGGCCTCGCGGAGAACGGCGAGTGCTCCGTCGCGGTCGGCGGGTGGGCCCATGACCCATGGGCCTGCGAGCTGCATGGCGCCATAGCCGAACCGGGTGACGGACAGGTCGCCCAGGGTCCAGTTGCCGCCGGGAAGCGATGCGGAGGGGGTGCTCATGGTGTGCCTTTCATGTCGAGCCAGGGGCTGATGCCCGACGGCTCCTTGCACCACTATTAGTGTGTAGCTTCATTTCAGGAAGTAGGCACCTTGAAGTGCGTAAGGCACCCGAGGGTGAGAGGAACGGTCCATGGCAACGTTGACGGCAGCCCAGCAGAGGGCACAGGCCAAGGCGGAGTACGACGCCTTCGTGGCGCAATGTCCCAGTCGCAAGCTGCTGGACCGGATCTCCGATAAGTGGGTCACGTTGATCCTGGCCGCGCTCGGCAGCGACAGCGCGCATCAGCCCGGCGCCGACTGCGGTGGCGAGCCCCGGGTGATGCGCTACTCAGAGCTGCAGCGTCTGCTGGCCGGCGTCAGCCAGAAGATGCTCACCCAGACGCTGCGCTCCCTGGAGCGCGACGGCCTGGTGTCCCGCACCGTGACGCCGACCGTGCCGGTAACGGTCACCTACGAGCTGACCGATCTCGGCCTGTCGCTGTACGAGATGATGCGCGACCTCAAGGCCTGGGCCGAGGTGCACATGGACGATGTGCTTGCCAACCGCGAGACCTACGACACCCGCGTCGCCTGAACCACAAGGGCAAGACGTGGCCTGGTGCCCGTTTCGGGCACTGGCTTGGATACTCATGGGCGTCGCTTGGGGCGGTCGTCCCAGCGGTGGGTGGTCCAGGCCCGGCGGATCAGGCTACGAACGGTGATGATCGTGTCGGTGAGGTCGAAGAAGGCCTCGATGACGGTCGCGCGGGTCGGTCAGCCATGCTGGAAGGACGGGCACAGGTCTCCCCCGTGGTCATAAAGCATTGCAACTCGATGATCACTGACACCCGTGCTCGCCTTGTCGTCGAGGCCCCCACCCCACCAACCTGCGCGAGCGCTAAGGCTGCCCTCATAACGCGGGGGCGCGGGAAACCGGGTCTGACCCGGGCCTGCCCGGTGGCGGCATGCCGCCGGTTCACCGCGGTCACGGCGGCCACCGCACGCCTTCAGCCGGTCGCCCCGAGGTCATCGCTCAGGTCGTCCCGGAGGCGCAAGGCCTCGGGGAGGCCACGCAGGCGCGCCGGGCTCGTCTCCGGGAGGCGGTGGAAGCACTCGACGGCGCTGTCGACCGCCTTCAGCGCCTGGCGGAGGTATCCCAGCGAGGCGAGCAGCAGGGCGTATCCGAGCAGCGTGCCGGCGAGGCTCGGCAGGTAGTCCGGATCGTCGCCGACCAGCCGGTCCAGGAGCTCTACAGCGCCTCCCATCACGAGCGCGGCGGCTTCTCCCCGCTCGGCCGTCGCCAACTCGGCGGCCAGGCCGCTCAATAGCGCGGCGAGCGATCTCTCCCTGGCGACGGCCAGCTCGACCGGGTACCAGTCGCGCCAGATCGCCGACGCGGTGAGCCCCACCTCGACGGCGAGGTCGGGACGGCCTGCCTCTCCCAGCCGGCGGCAGAGGGGCACCAGAGGTTCGCCGATCTCGTCGGCGTCGGTGGCCACCGGGTCCGCGTTCAGGAGCCGGCCGAAGACCTGCACCGCGTTCAGTTCCGCCTCGGCCGCCCTTTCGTGGTGGCCGGCCGCCCACCGTCTCGCGGCCAGGGTCTGAAGAGCCGCCACCAGGCTCCGGCCTCTGGTGTCCAGGTCCGTCTCCGCGGTCTCGAAAAACAGTTCCACGGCTTCCTCGAGTGGCTCGAAGAGCCGGTCCTCATAACCTGCTTCCGCGAGGAGGTCCGCGAACTTCAGCAGCTGGTGCGCGAGCCACACCCGCAGCTCCACGGTGCCGCCGGCAGCGAGCCTGCGGGATATCTCCAGGGCCTGCTCCTGGGCGGCGAGGGCGTCGACGTGTCGGCCGGCCGCGGAGAGCAGGCCGCCCAGCTCGGCAAGAGCGAGGGCGAGGAGGGGCTCGTACTCCTGGGGCTCCTCGGCCGCCAGCTCGCGGTAAGTGTCCACGGCCGCCCCGGTGTGGGCGAGTGCCTCGTCGGTCTGCTCCACCCGGCGCGCGACGACGCCCGCCCTGTACCGCGTGCGCGCGAGTTCCGGCCTGCCTGTTCCGGGGTCCGCGTCCGACAGCCGTCGACGGACCTCCACCATCTCCCGGAGCACCGGCAGCGCCTCCTCGGGGCGGTCCCCCTCCAGCGGCTGCGCCAGAAGGGCCAGCGACCGCGCCAGCGCGAGGTCGTGGGCAGCCGGGTCCCGGGCGGCGAGGCGCCGTCTGATCTCCAGGGATCTGCGCACCACGGCGTGCGCCTCCCACTGCCTGCTCTCCGCGGTCAGCGACATCGCCAGGTTCTCCAGGCAGGCCGCCAGCCGGTCCTCGTACCGCGCCGGGTACTCCGCCGCGAGCCGCTCCCAGATGCGGGCGGCGGCCTCGGTGTGGGGCAGCGCCTCCCCCGTGCGGCCCAGGGCATGCAGCCGCCCGCCGAGATCCATGAGCGCGGCCGCGAGGTGCGGCTGGTATGCCCCAGGCTGCGGAGCGTAGGCCCAGATGTCGCCGGTAATCCGGCGAAATTTCCTCACTGCTTCCTCAGTCGCTTCGAGCGCCTCGTCGTGGCGGTCGGCGTTGGCGAGGTGGTTGCCGAGGTTGGCCAGCGATATGGCGAGCTGCGGTTCGTACAGCGAGCGATCGCTCGCCGCCAGCCGCCGTCGGATCTCCACCGCCTGGCACTCGGCGTGCAGGGCTTCCTGGGGGCGTCCCGTCTCCGTGAGACGTATGGCGAGGTGGGACAGCAGGTTCGCCAGCGCGGGTTCGGCGGATGCCGGATCGAGTGCCGCGCGCCGACGAGCCTCCTCGACCAGGCCCTCGACGAGTTGAAGGGCGACCGAGCTGAGCTGGGAGGGTGATCCGGACGGAACGGGAAGGGACTTCGACACCTCCTCGACCGCGTGGACGTCCAGTGCCGCGCCGGTCAGCGCCGACTCCATGACGGAGGTGAGCTGTGCGCCGTCCCTCGCCCGCCCGGCGTTGTAGTGCGCGGTAACGGCTCGGGAGAGGACGGTGAGGATCCGGGCCTGCTGTGCGGAGCCGGCCGCCCGGAGCAGGTCCGGAAGCCGAATCCTGCCGCTGACGAGGACGGCCGCGGAGTGGAACTCGGCGACGCGGTCGGGCTGCAGCGACCCCCAGTAGCGGTCCGGTTCGGCCGGGTACAGCCCGGCGACCCACCGCGCGGTGCCCGGGATCCGGTCGGCGGGCAGATCCGGAATCGTGTGAAGCACCTGGGCGGCCTCGTCCGCGGAGCGCGCCCCGGTCAGTGCGGCGACGGCGACCACGGTCCCCAGCGTGCCGGTCGGCAGGCCCAGCCGGAACGCGGGGGCGTCGGCGGCGCTTTCCCAGAAGCGTCCCTCGTGCTCCAGCAGGATCCTCTCCGCCGGTGCGTCCGACGGTACGTGCGCGGGCCGGGGCCCTCGCTGCAGCAGTCCGCCCAAGGCGGTCATCTGCAGGGTCAGAACGCTGTCATACCGGGCGTGGGCCAGGTCGTCCGGCGGGTGCAGGCCCGCGGCCGGTCCCGCCCAGTCGTGACCGGGCAGCGAGGAGACACAGGGCAGCAGGAGCGCCAGGTCCCGGGCGGCCTCCTCGAAGGCGGTCCGCCGCTCGTCCGTGGTTCCCCACCCGCCGGGCACCAGCGGGCCCAGTTCGGTGACGGGCGCTCCGGCCAGCAGCCTCCGTACGGCGGGCAGGGCGGTCATCGGGTCGCTGCGCCACTCGCCGTCCGACCGGGCGAGGAGCAGCACCCGGACCCGGTGGCGGGAGCCATGAAGGTGGGTGACGATCCGCCGCACCAAGCGGGGCCGGGTCTCCGCGTAGTCGACGACGATCAGCAGCGGCAGGGCCGTGGTGAGCGGCGTGAGATCGGGGGCGGCGTCGTGGTCGGTGAGGTCGGAGCGCAGATGACCGGTGACCCAACCCCGCAGGCGCAGGTCGTCGGCGAGTCGGCGGGCGAGGCGGGACTTGCCCTGGCCGCCGGGGCCCGTGAGGACGCGGACCTGTGCCGCGGCGGGGCCGTCGGTGCACCAGGACGTCAGGTCGGCGAGTTCGGCGTCCCGGCCGCGGAAGGTGACGGCTTCGGCGTCCGCGCGGAGCAGGGCGGTCGGTGAGTCCAGGACGCGTATCGGGGCGGCCGGCGCGAACAGGCCCACGGTCTCCACGGGTTCGAGGACGGGTTCCCACCCGGTGCGGTCATGGACGGTGGCCCGGAACTTCTTGTCCAACAGCAGGTGGGCGGCCGTCGTCGCGGTCAGTCTGGTCCCCCCGTCCGCCCTCCGGTCGCGGCGGACGAGCCCGCACAGCAGGTCGTCGCCGGCCAGGGCGCCGTCGCTGAGGACGGCGGCCCCCGATATGCCGGACCAGCGGCCGCTGTCGTTGGTCCGGGGCCGCACGGGCACCGTGGGCTCGGTGCTGGAGATCTCGTAGCGTCCGGCCAGGGCGCCGGTTCCCGGCGCGATGTGGCCGGTGAGCTGTTCGTCCCAGCGTTCGCCGCCCTCGGGGTCCTTCTGCATCCGGGGGAATCCGGTGAGGGTGACCGGCCAGGGACGGGTGCCGATGAGGCGACCGAACCGCTGGCGCAGGAGGGGGTTCGTCAGGGACTCCGGTGTCTGCCAGTCACCGCTCTCGGCGATCTCGACCAGTGCCGCGTCGACCGTCTCGTCCCGGCGCCGCCAGAGGACGACCGCGGGGAACTCCTGGCCGCTCACGTCCGGACGGGCGACCGTCACCGCATCGGACGGCGCGTCGGCCAGGACATGGGCTGCGGTCAGTACGAGTCTCGGCGCGATCAGATAGCCCGAACCGAAGACCCGGGTCTCCGCGCCCGGTCTTCGGGCCCGGACCTGTACTCGGCGGTCGAACTCCACGATCCCCCCCCGTCGTGCCGGTCCGCTCGCTGCCGGACGTCCCTATTCGACGTCGCTGACGTCGATGTCGCCGCCCTCGGGCAGGTGGGGCCGCAGCGCCACCGTCACCGTGTGGGTGGCTGTCCGGGTGTTCTCCTTCTTGCCGTTCAGACCGATGACGCTCCAGCGCAGGCCGCCGTCGACGCCTTTCGTCCCGGTCAGCTCCAGGCCGAGTTCGAGCGTGATCTCCTCCAGCGTGAACAGCACGCCCCGATGGCCCCGACCCGCCGGGTCGGCGATCCGCTCCTGTGCCTCTGCGATCTGGTCCCGCAGCAGGGTGATCGCATCGGCCAGGTCCATCATCTGCGGATCGGACCCGCCGTTCGCACCGGTCATCTCGCCCCGTTCCCCTCGCACCGGTGCGCTCCACCGCCGCCACGACGAGGACCGTCCGGATGCCCTGTCCCCGGGCCCCCCGGAGAAGCCGGCCGCCACATCGACCACCGGCTCAGCCACTGTAATGCGCGGCCGGGCGTACGGCTCCAGGTCCGGGAGAAGTCGTGGGGCGATTCTCCGGGCCTCACCCGGGCGCTTGTGTCGGCGGCGGTTCTCGTACCCGGCGGGGTCACGGGAGCCACGGACAGGCGCCCCTGCGGTCCGCTGGGCCGACCTGCCATGGTCCCGCACCCCGGGAAACGGCGTGCGGGACCATGTCGGCTGGTTCGGAAGCCTGCTCAGCTTGTCGTCAGGGCGGTGTCGTCCACGACGAAGTCGGTCGCGACGTAGGCGTCCTCGACGCCGGTGAACTTCAGGGTGACCGTCTGGCCCGCCAGCGAGGACAGGTCGAACGTCTTGAGTGTGTAGCCGGAGGCCGCGTTGGCGTTCGAGTACGTCGCCAGGGTCTTCGAACCGGCGGTCACCGTCAGCTTGTCGTAGGCGGTGCTGCCGATCTCCGCGGTGTCGATGTGCAGGTAGAAGGACAAGGTCGCCTTGCAGCCCGCGGGGATCGTCACCGACTGGGACAGCGTGTCGGTGTGCGCGGAGCCCCAGCCGTTGAGCCAGGCCGTCCAGGAGCCGCCGTGGGCCGGCTCACGGGTGTCGTTGTTGATGACGCCGCTGTTGGTCCAGCCGGTGTTGCCGGACTCGAAGCCCTTGGCCAGCAGCTGGGTCGAGGCGCAGCCGCCGCCACCGCCACCGCCGCTGGTGCTGACGGTCCAGGTGAAGGTCGCGGTGCCGGTGGCGCCGGTGGAGTCCTTCACGGTGACGGTGGTGCTGTAGGTCCCGGCCGTGGTCGGCGTACCGGAGATGACACCGGTGGAGCTGTTGACGGACAGGCCGGTGGGCAGGCCGGAGGCGCTGTAGGTGAGCGCGCCGCTGTTGGTGCTGGACGCCTGGACCTGGAGGCTGACCGCGGTGCCCACGGTGGAGGACTGGCTGCCCGGGTTGGTGACCGTCACGCCGTTGCTCGGCGGGGTGATGTGGCTGCCGACGTTGATGCCCGCGAAGGCGTTGCCGACGGCCGCGTACTGCGCCGAGTTGGCGCCGTACAGCGCCGAGGCCGCGTTGAGGGCGGCGGTGCGGGCACCGGCGTAGTTGGTGCTGGACGTCATGTACGACGTCAGCGCCTTGTACCAGATACCCAGGTCTCCTGCGCGCCGTAGGCTGCGTCGGCGGCGGCCGTGGCGGCGTTGGAGTTGGTGCCGTCACCCCAGGTGTCGTTGCTCTGCGAGAAGAGAGTGCCGGTGCCGGAGGTGCCGTGGTTGAGGTTGTACGTCTTGTGGCCGCCGCGGGTGGCGTCGGTCAGGGTGTACGACGAACCCGACTGGGTCGTGGTCAGCGAGACCTGGCCGCTGTAGCGGGTGTTGCCGACGCCGGTCTCGATGCCCTGGTACCGGTACAGCTCCTTGCCGGTGGTGGCGTCGGTGATGACGTGCAGCTTGCTGGGCGTGCCGTCGTCCTGGAAGCCGCCGATCACGGTCTCCCAGGCGAGCTTGGGGGTGCCGTCGCCGGCCCAGATCACCTTGCGGGCGCTGTCGGCGGCGGGCTTGGCGGCGTCGAGGGCCTTGGCGGTCTTCAGCGCCTTGCTCTCGGCGGCCGACTTGGCGACGGTCGCGGTGGTGGAGGACACCGCGATCCTGTGCTTGTTGTTGTACGTGGCGCTCACGGTGCCGGCCGCGAGCGAGGCGGGCGGGGTGTGCACGACGATGTCGCCGCCGAGGACGGGCAGACCGTCGTAGGTCCGCTCGTAGCGCGTGTGCAGGGTGCCGTCGGCGTCCTTGACGACGTCCCGGACGACCAGCTTCTCCTTGGCGCCGAGGCCGAGGGTGCGGGCGGTGTCGGCCGTCTTGTCCTGGGCGCTCTGGATCAGGGCCTTGTGCTGCGCCGGACTGAGCTTGGCCTCCAGGGCACCGGTGCGCAGGGGGCTGAGGTGGCGCGCGGCGGGGGCGGAACCGCCCTCGGCGGCTTCGGCCGCGGTGCTCGCGAGAGTGCCCGCGAGGCCCGCCGTCAGTGCGAGCGCGGCGAGGGCCGCCGTGACTCTGGTGGGGTGCACGTCTGCTCCAGGTTCGTAACGGGGAGTCAGTGGGATGCGCCGAGTATGGGCGTGGGCATGGCAAGAAAGGGACATCCCATCGCTCATAAGACCGGTGTTATGGCCGGCCCCTCCTGGAACCCATCAGGGCGTGCGTGATCCTGCCTATGCTGGTGAAATGCAGTTGGAGTTGAGGCATCTCGAGGCTGTCCGCCGGATAGCGGAAGCGGGCAGTCTGGGGCGTGCGGCGGGTCAGCTCGGGGTGTCCCAGCCGGCCCTGTCCGCACAACTGCGGCGTATCGAACAGGCCACGGGCGGCGAGCTGTTCGTCCGTGGCAGGCTCGGCGTCGAGCCCACCCCGCTGGGAGAGTTCGTCCTCTCCGTGGCGCGCCGGGTGCTCGGCGAGATGGACGCCCTGACCGCCGGGACGCGAGCCGCCGCGCCCCATCCGGTACTGCGGGTCGGCTGTATCCAACTCGTCCTGGTGGACCGGCTGTTCGCGTGTCTGGAGGAGGAGTTCCCCGGCCACGAGATCGACATCGCCATCGAGCACTCGGCGATCACGCTCACCCGCATGCTCGGCGCCGGACAGTACGACGCGATCTTCTACGGGGAACTCGCCGACCACGAGGTGAAGCTTCCCGACGGTGTGTCGGCCCGCACCCTCATACCGAAGGAACCGTCCTGTGTGCGCCTGTCGGCCGCCCACCCGCTGGCCGGGCAGGAACAGATCGAACTCGCCGATCTGGCGGGCGAAACCTGGACGACGCTCACCGACGACGGCGACGGCGGACCGGAGGCCATGGCCGACGCCTGCCGCCGGGCCGGCTTCACACCGACATTGCGCTACCGGATCGCCGACCGCAAGATGCGTTGGGAACTGATCGCCGCCGGACGGGCCGTCTCCCTGTGCCAGCCCGCCTCGCCGTTCGTCGAGGGCACGGTGCTGCGCCCGCTGGCCGGCGACCCGCTCACCGGGCGCATCCGGCTCGCCTGGAACCGGGCCGCGGTCTCCGAGCGGCGCGCCGGCCTGCTCCACCGGGCGGCCGCACGCGCGTACCTCGACAGCATCCCCGACAACACCTTCTACCGCGCGTGGTGGGAAGCCCACCCCGAGCTGCACCCGGTCCTCGACTGAGCACGCCCGCGGACTGGGCGGGGACGTGGACGCCCCGCCGCCCCGCCGCCCCGCCGCCCCGGGTTCAGGAACGCACGAGGGGCGTGTCCACCAGGTGTTCGGCCAGGAACCAGGACTGGAGCTCGCCGGTCCTGATCACCTGTGAGACAAGGAGGTCGTTGGTGCCGTCGTCGCCCAGCTCGGCGGTGCGCGCGGCGGCGTCGTGGGCCTCGATGAGGATGGCCTCGTGGGCCTCCAGCAGCCGCGACAGCATCGCCGGGACCTCCTCGACGCCGTCCGGGGGCCGCGGGATCGAGGTGATCTCCGCGACGTGCCGGGGATCGCCCACGGCGACGCCGCCCAGCGACTGGACACGCTCGGCGAGGGTGTCGATCAGCTCCAGCTGCTCACCCGCGTGCTTGTCCAGCACGAGGTGGAGCTGGTAGAAGGTCGCGCCCCGCATCAGCCAGTGGTGCTTCTTGTAGAGGCCGTACAGGATCTGCGTGTCCGCCAGGACCTTGTTCAGGCGCTGGCAGGAGTACATCCGGGCCTCGTAGGACAGGCCGAGCGGGAACTGCTTGACGGTCCCGAAGTCCTGGATCACCTCGCCCTTCTGGTGCAGCCACGGCTGGCTGCCGCTCACGTGATGGGAGCTGGTGGTCATGTCTTCCGCCTCCTGCGGTGCGGTGCTGTGCGTACCCCGGTGACGCTAGGCGGCCCCGCGGCCCCGGCTTGCCCGGCAGCGCACACGGCGGTGCCCGTCAGCGCACGGCGCGCCCGCGGTACGCCGGCGGCACACGCGCGAAGGCCGCGCGGAGCCCCTGGGGGGTTCCGCGCGGCCTTCGAGGGTGACCGGGCGGGGTGCCGCGCGTCGCGGATCAGGTGTGCAGGGCGGAGTGGAGGACGAAAGCCGCCTGCTTGATGGCCGCGTCGGCGGCGTGGGTCTCGCGCAGGGCGTTGAGCATGACGAAGTCGTGGATCACACCGGAGTAGCGCACGGCGGTGACGGGCACGCCGGCCCGGCGGAGCTTGCCCGCGTAGGCCTCGCCCTCGTCGCGCAGCACATCGGCCTCGGCGGTGATGACCAGGGCCGGGGGCAGGCCGGTGAGCTGCTCGGTGGTGGCGCGCAGCGGGGAGGCGGTGATCTGCGCCCGCTCCGCCTCGTCCGTCGTGTACTGGTCCCAGAACCACTGCATGCCGTCGCGGCGCAGGAAGTAGCCGGTCGCGAACTGGTGGTAGGAGCCGGTGTCGAAGCTCGCGTCGGTCACCGGGTAGAACAGCACCTGCTGCACCAGGGCGACGTCCCCGCGCTCCTTGGCCATGAGCGTCAGCGCCGCGCTCATGTTGCCGCCGACGGAGTCGCCGGCCACGGCCAGCCGGGAACCGTCCAGGCCCTTGGTCCCGCCCTGCTGGACGATCCACTGGGCGACCGCGTAGTTCTGCTCGATGGCGACGGGGTAGCGGGCCTCGGGAGACAGGTCGTACTCCGGGAAGACGACGGCCGCGTTCGCGCCCACGGCGAGTTCCCGGACCAGGCGGTCGTGGGTGTGGGCGTTGCCGAAGACCCAGCCGGCGCCGTGGATGTACAGCACCACCGGGAGGGTGCCCTCGGCGCCGGCCGGCTTGACGATGCGGGCGCGGACGCTGCCGGTCGGGCCGCCCGCGACGGTGATCCACTCCTCGTCCACCGCGGGCTTGGCGATGTCGCCGGACTGCACCTCGTCGACGGCCTTGCGTCCCTCGGCGGGAGCCAGGTCGAACAGGTAGGGCGGGTTGGCGGTCGCCTCGGCGAACGCGGCCGCGGCCGGCTCCAGGACCGGCTGGACCGGCTCGTAGACGTGGGACATGAGAACTCCTGATTCAGGTACGCGCCGGTGTCTCCGGCGACGCGGGCCGCCCCGATGCGCAGATCCGCCGGGCCGTGCTCCCCCACGCTAGGACCGCGAAGCGGGCGGCCGTTGCCCCTGCGCGCACCGGTCTTGGACCCACCGCGCACGGTGCGATCCCGCAGTGCGCTCAGGGGCAAACGCCGGTGCGCTGACCAGAAACCGGGCCGGTGCGGGCGGTCCTAGCGTGATCGGCGAAGCAGCCGCGGCACGGTCCTCGTGCACCTTGCCCCTTCTCAGGCGGACTCGGACGCGGCCCGGTCCCCATCCCACGCTGTGCGCCCCGCAGGAGGTTGTCGAAAGGTGTCCACGATGCCGGTCGGCGGGCTGATACCCCGCGCCACCGACGACGCGGCGGACCTGATCGTCCGCAACGCCAAGATCCATACCGGTGATCCCCGCCTCCCGCAGGCCGAGGCGATCGCCATCCGCGACGGTGTCGTCACCACCGTCGGCGGCGACAAGGACGTGGCCGACCAGGTCGGTCCGGCCACGAGGGTGATCGACGCGCTCGGGCGCAGGGTGATCCCCGGTCTCAACGACGCCCACCTGCACGTGATCCGCGGCGGCCTCAACTACGTGCTGGAGCTGCGCTGGGACGGCGTCCGCTCCCTGCGCCAGGGCCTGGCCATGCTGCGCGAGCAGGCGGCCCGCACGCCCAAGGGCCAGTGGGTGCGCGTGGTCGGCGGCTGGTCGGCCGAGCAGTTCGCCGAACGGCGGCTGCCCACCGTCGCCGAGCTGAACGCCGCCGCACCGGACACCCCGGTCTTCGTCCTGCACCTGTACCAGGCCGCGATCCTCAACCGCGCCGCCCTCCAGGCGGTGGGCTACGGCAAGGACACTCCCGACCCGCCCGGCGGGCAGATCGTGCGCGGCCGCACCGGCGAGCCCACGGGCATGCTGCTGGCGGCGCCCAGCGCCCTGATCCTCTACTCGACGCTGGCCAAGGCGCCGGTGCTGGACGAGGAGCACCGCAAGGCGTCGACACGTCACTTCCTGCGGGAGCTGAACCGGTTCGGGCTCACCTCGGCGATCGACGCGGCCGGCGGGTTCCAGAACTTCCCGGAGAACTACGAGACGGTCACGGAACTCGCCCGTGCGGGCGAGCTGTCGCTGCGCATCGCCTACCACCTGTTCCCGCAGACCGCGGGCCAGGAGATCGACGACCTCACCCGCTGGATCGGCATGGTCCGCCCCGAGGACGGCGACGAGTGGCTCCGGCTCAACGGCGCCGGCGAGAACCTCACCTGGGCGGCGGCGGACTTCGAGAACTTCGCCGAGCCGCGCCCCGAACACGCCCCGGACTACGAGGTGGAGTTCGAGAAGGCCGTGCGTCTCCTCATGGAGAACGACTGGGGCTTCCGTCTGCACGCCACCTACGACGAGACCATCCGCCGCGACCTCGCCGTGTTCGAGAAGCTCGCCGCGGAGGGGCTCTTCCCCGGCGGGAACCGCTGGCTGTTCGACCACGCGGAGACCGTGTCGGCCGACAGCCTCGACCGGATCGTCGCCCTCGGCGGCGCCATGTCGGTGCAGAACCGGCTGTCGTTCCAGGGCGAGGCGTTCGTCCGCCGGTACGGCATCGGGGCCGCCGCGGACGCCCCGCCGATCCGCGCGATGCTCGGCCGGGGCCTGACCGTGGCCGCCGGCACCGACGCCACCCGCGTCTCCTCGTACAACCCGTGGATCGCGCTGCACTGGCTGGTCACCGGCCGCACGGTCGGCGACCTGACCATCCACCCGCCGCACAACCGGGTCGACCGGGAGACCGCGCTGGAGATGTTCACCACGGCCGGTGCCGCGCTCACCGGCGAACAGGACCGCAAGGGCGTGCTGCGGCCCGGCTTCCTCGGTGACCTCGCCGTGCTTTCGGAGGACTACTTCGCGGTCGCCGACCCGGAGATCGCGCACATCGAAGCCCTGCTGACGGTCGTCGGCGGCCGCGTCGTCTACGGCGCCCGCGAGTACGAGGGCATGGACGAGCAGATGCCTCCGGTGACACCCGAGTGGAGCCCGGTGGCGCACTTCGGCGGCTACCAGGCCACCCCGCCCGCGGGCAGGTCGGGAGTTCGCCAGGCCGAACTGCTCGGCGAGGCCGCCGCCGAGTCGGAGCTGCACCGCCAGTGGCGCGCCCGCCGCGGACTCGCGCCCGAGCAGGACAGCCCGGTCTTCGACCCCTGCTTCTCCCTCTGAGCCAGCCGCGCCCACCGCGATCAGGCCCCAGGACTTTCCCTCCCCTGGTCCCGGACGACCGTCCGCGACCGCTGCAACCCAGCAATGAAAGGCATACTCATGACCAACATCGCCGATGTCACCGCCGCCCCCAGCCCGGACCTGCTGACCCCCGACAACTGCGCGGTGCTGTTCGTGGACCACCAGCCGCAGATGTTCTTCGGCACCGGCAGCGGCGACCGCACCGCCATCATCAACGCGACCGTGGGCCTGGCCAAGGCCGCCAAGGTCTTCGACGTCCCGGTCGTCCTGAGCACCGTGGCCGCCGAGTCCTTCTCCGGTCCGCTCATGCCGCAGCTCGCGGACGTGTACCCCGACCAGAAGATCATCGACCGCACCACGATGAACGCCTGGGAGGACCCCGCGTTCGTGGAGGCCGTCAAGGCGACCGGCCGCAAGAAGCTGGTCATCGCCGGTCTGTGGACCGAGGTCTGCGTCGTGCTGCCCGCCCTGTCGGCGCTCGCCCAGGACTACGAGGTCTACGTCGTCACCGACGCCTCGGGCGGCGTCAGCCCGCAGGCCCACGAGCACGCCATCCAGCGGATGGTCCAGGCCGGCGTGGTGCCGGTGACCTGGGTGCAGGTGCTGCTCGAACTCCAGCGTGACTGGGCACGCGCGGAGACGTACCTGCCGGTCATGGACGTCGTGAAGGAGCACGGCGGCACGTACGGCCTGGGCGTCGTCTACGCGCAGGCCGTCATCGGCGAGCACGCCGCCGGCTGACACCCATCCCACGGTTGACGACGGACGTCAGGAACAGGCAGAGAAGGCAATGGACAGCGGACTGTTGGTGCTCCGGCTGGTGGTGGGAATCCTCATCGCCGGACACGGGGTGCAGAAGGTCAGTTTCCGGCTGGGCGGCAACGGGCTGGCCGGGGGAACCGAGGAGTTCCGCCGCGACGGCTTCCGCGGCGGGCGGCTCACCGCCCTCGCGGCGGGCGGCAGCCAGATCGGTGCCGGCCTGTTCCTGGCGGCCGGACTCCTCACTCCCCTGGCGGCGATGGCCGCCATGGGTGTGATGACGGTGGCCGGCACCGTCAAGTGGCACAAGGGGCTGTGGGTGCAGAACGACGGTTACGAGTATCCGCTGGTCCTCGTCACCGTCGCCGCGGCCCTCGCGCTCACCGGGGCGGGCCGCTGGTCGCTCGACCACCTCTTCGGGGCGGCTTCCTGGCCGCTGTGGACCTCCCTCGCGGCGATCGTCGTCGGCCCGGCCAGCGGGCTGATCACCCGCGCCGTGCTGGGGCACGCGCCCGCCCCCGTCCCCCCGCGGACGGGAGGTGACGGCATGCGCAGGCTGCTGACCGACGCCGCCCGCACCCTCGTCCCGCCGAAGGGCGACCGGCACGGGCCGCTGCCGCCGCTGATGCTGGGACTGACCGTGGTGACCGGTCTGATCGACGCCGTCACCTACCTGGCGCTCGGGCACGTCTTCGTCGCCAACATGACCGGCAACGTCGTCTTCCTGGGCTTCGCCCTGGCGGGCGCGCCGGGCCTGTCCGCGCCCGCGTCCCTGGTGTCGATGGCGTCGTTCCTCGCCGGAGCGCTGACCGGAGGGCGCTTCGCCACCCGCTACGCCGCACACCGCGGCCGGATGCTGACCGCGGCCACCGCGGTCCAGACGGTCCTGGTCGCCGGCGCGGTGCTCACCGTCGCGCTCGGGCACGACGAGGTCACCGACCCGGTGAAGTACGCCCTGGTCGTGCTGCTGGGCCTCGCGATGGGGCTCCAGAACGCCGTCGCCCGGCGCCTGGGCGTCCCGGACCTGACCACGACCGTGCTGACGCTGACCCTGACCGGGCTGGCCGCCGACTCCGCCCCGGCCGGCGGGGCGGCCCCCCGGCCCGGCCGGCGGATCCTCTCCGTCCTGGCCATGTTCCTGGGGGCCCTGGCGGGCGCCCTGCTCCTGCGGCACGCCTCGCTCCTCCTCGTGGTGGCCCTGGCCCTGGTGCTGCTCGCGGCGGCACTGGTCGCCGTCCGCCGCCACTGGTCCTCCGACGCCGACTGGACGAGGCCGCAGTCGTGAAGCAGGCGCGGGACTCGGCCTGGGCGCCGCTCGCGGCGCGCGTCTTCCGCGCGCTGTGGATCGCGCAGCTGGTGTCCAACACCGGCAGCTGGATGCAGACGGTCGGCGCCCAGTGGCTGCTCCTCGGGCACGGTGCCGCCCTGGTGACGCTCGTGCAGACCGCGTCCAGCCTGCCGGTCGTCCTGCTCGCGCTGCCGTCCGGTGTGCTGGCCGACCGTCACGACCGCCGGACGCTGCTGCTCGCGGCCCAGTTCGCGATGCTCGCCGTCTCCGCCGTGCTCACGGTGCTCGCCTTCCGGGGCGCGCTCGCGCCCGGCCCGCTGCTCGCCCTCACCTTCCTGCTGGGCTGCGGCACGGCACTGATGGGTCCGGCCTGGCAGGCGATCCAGCCGGAACTGGTGGCGCGCGAGCAGCTGGGGCAGGCGGCCGCGCTGGGCGCCGTGAACATGAACCTCGCCCGTGCCGTCGGCCCGGCCCTCGGCGGCGCGGTGGTCGCGGCCGCGGGCGCGGGCTGGGTCTTCGCCTTCAACACGCTGTCGTACCTGGGCATCGCGGGGGTGCTGCTGCTGTGGCGGCGGCCGGCGGCACCCGAGCCCACGGGGCACGGCGAAGGGCTCCTCGCGGCCGTGCAGGCCGGCCGCCGTTACGTCTGGCACGCTCCCGGTGTGCGCCGGGTCCTGCTGCGCACGGCCCTGTTCATTCCGGGCGGGGCCGCCCTGTGGTCGCTGCTGCCCCTCGTCGCGAGCCGTTCGCTGGGGCTCGGCTCGGGCGGGTACGGGCTGCTGCTCGGGGTCGTCGGGGCGGGCGCGGTCGGCGGTGCCTTCGCGCTGCCGGTGTTCCGGCGCCGGCTGGGTGCCAACGGCACGCTGGCCGCCGGGGCGGCGGTCTTCGCCGCGACGCTGGTGCTGCTGGCCACGACCCGTCTTCCCTGGCTCGCCGCGGCGGCCCTGCTGCCCGCCGGGACGGCCTGGATCGGCGTGCTGTCCACCCTCAACGCCGCCGTCCAGCAGCGGTTGCCGGGCTGGGTGAGGGGCCGGGGGCTCGCCATCTATCTCGTGGTGTTCCAGGGCGGGCAGGCGTTGACCGCGCCCGCCTGGGGCGCGCTGGCCGACGCGCTGGGCCTGACCGTCGCCCTGCTGACCGGGGCCGGGCTGCTGGTGGCCGGTGCGCTGAGTGTGCGCCGCTGGCCGCTGCACGGCGTGGACGGGCTCGATCCGAGCCCCTCCGACCACTGGCCCGTGCCGCCCCTGGTGTTCGAACCCGGACCGGCCGACGGCCCGGTGCTCGTCTCCGTCACGTACCGGATCGCCCGCGAGAACCGGGCCGCCTTCAGCGACCGCATGCGGCACGTGGCCCGCTCCCGGCGCCGCACCGGCGCCCTGTCCTGGGGCCTCTACCAGGACGGCCGTGATCCGGACCGGTTCGTCGAGAACTATCTGGTGGCCTCCTGGTCCGAGCACCTGGCCCAGCACCACAGCCGGCTCACGGCCAACGACCGCCGCTTCGAGGAGCGGGCCCGCGCACTGCTCGTGGCGGGCACCGCGCCCGAGGTGACCCATGCCTTCGACGTCACGGCCGGGCCCGTGGTCGCCGCCGGGGGGCGGGACGCGGGCGCGGCAGGGGTCCCTTGGGCGGGGCGTCGAAGCAGTCCCCCGGCCTGATCCCGGGGCATGCCGGGGAAAGCGCGGAAGCCGGGCGGGTGGAATCCGCCCGGCTTCGCCGGGGCGCGGCGCAACGGCTCGTCCGGGCGCCCGCCCCGTTCGGCTACTTCGGGTGCACGGGGACCGTGGCACGGCGCTCGGCCTCGGTGTACCCGCCCCACACGCCGTAGGTCTGCCGGGACGTCAGGGCGAAGCGACCGCAGGGGCCGCTCACCGGGCAGCCGCCGCAGATCTCCCGCGCCGCCTGCTCGCGGCGCCGGCGAGCCCGGCCGCGTTCGCCGGCGGGCGAGAAGAAGACCGCGCTGTCCATCCCCCGGCAGGCCGCCTCGGCCTGCCATTCCCATACCCGCAGCAGCGGCTTCGTCCGAGTCCTCATCGTCCTCTCCTTCCGTGGGCTTCAGGCGTCACAGCTCCGTGGCGGGATGCGACCGGGTGCGGCCGGGGAGCCGGCCCAGTGCGGCGAGCCGCTGCTCGAACGGCACCGGTTCCAGGCTCTGTCCGGCGGGCTTGGGGGCCGTGGTGAACCCACCCATCAGGGCGGCCAGTTCGCCCGCGGCCCGCGCGATCCGGCGGTCCAGGCCCTCGGCTCCCCAGTCCTCTGAGGCGGCGTAGACCCCGGTGGGGACGACGACGGCCTTCAGGTAGGCGAAGAGCGGGCGCAGGGCGTGGTCCAGGACCAGGGAGTGCCGAGCGGTGCCGCCGGTCGCGGCGATCAGCACCGGCTTCCCGGCCAGGGCGCCCTCGTCGTGCGCGCTCAGCGCGTCGAAGAAGGACTTGAACAGCCCGCTGTACGACGCGGAGAACACCGGTGTGACGACGATCAGCCCGTCGGCCTCGGCCACCGTGTCGAAGGCACCGGCCAGTTGCTTCCCGGGGAACCCGTTGGTGAGGTTGTGCGCGATCTCCACGGCGAGGTCGCGCAGCTCGATCACCCGGACACCGGCCGGCTGGGGTTCGGGGGCGGTTGCCGCCGGGGCGGCGACGGCGGCCAGCCGGTCGGCGAGCAGCCGGGTGGAGGACGGGACGCTCAGTCCCGCCGATACGACGACGAGCTTCATACGGTGCTCTCCTCCTTCGTGTCCTGCGCGTCCTTCGCGTCCTGCGCGTCCTTCGCGTCCTTCGCGGCGAGCAGCGACCGGTGGGTCGGGGCGTCCGGCACGTTCGCCGGGCGGTTCTTCGCGAACTCCTTCCGCAGTACCGGCACGACCTCCTCGCCGAGCATGTCGAGCTGCTCCAGGACGGTCTTCAGCGGCAGTCCCGCGTGGTCCATCAGGAACAGCTGGCGCTGGTAGTCGCCGGCGTACTCCCGGAAGGAGAGGGTCCGCTCGATCACCTGCTGCGGGGAACCCACCGTCAGCGGGGTCTGCTCGGTGAACTCCTCCAGCGACGGACCGTGCCCGTACACCGGGGCGTTGTCGAAGTACGGACGGAACTCGCGCACCGCGTCCTGCGAGTTCTTCCGCATGAACACCTGACCGCCCAGCCCGACGATCGCCTGCTCCGGCGTGCCGTGCCCGTAGTGCGCGTACCGGTTGCGGTACAGCTCGATCATCCGCCTGGTGTGACCGGTGGGCCAGAAGATGTTGTTGTGGAAGAAGCCGTCGCCGTAGTAGGCCGCCTGCTCGGCGATCTCCGGCGAGCGGATCGATCCGTGCCACACGAACGGCGCGACCCCGTCCAGCGGCCTGGGGGTCGAGGTGAAGCCCTGCAACGGCGTGCGGAACCGGCCCTCCCAGTCCACGACGTCCTCACGCCACAGCCGGCGCAGCAGCGCGTAGTTCTCCACCGCCAGGTTGATGCCCTCACGGATGTCCTTGCCGAACCACGGATACACCGGACCCGTGTTCCCGCGGCCCATCATCAGGTCCACCCGCCCGTCCGCCAGGTGCTGGAGCATCGCGAAATCCTCCGCGATCTTCACCGGGTCGTTCGTCGTGATCAGCGTCGTCGACGTCGACAGGACCAGGTTCTCCGTACGCGCGGCTATGTAGCCGAGCATCGTGGTCGGCGACGACGGCACGAACGGCGGGTTGTGGTGCTCACCCGTCGCGAACACGTCCAGACCGACCTCCTCCGCCTTCAGCGCGATCGCGACCATCGCCTTGATCCGCTCACGCTCGGACGGCGTACGCCCCGTGGTCGGGTCCGGCGTGACGTCACCGACCGTGAAGACGCCGAATTGTGTGCTCGGCGTTGTGTTTTCCGGGGGCATGGGGGATTCCTTTCACCATGGAGAAAGCCGGGCGGCACAGGATTCGGCGATCCGAGAACGAGACGCCGCCGGCCACGGGAATCGCGGCCCTCTCAGGGCGTTGACGCGATTACTTCCGGCGACCCTAAAAGGCGCTGACCGGGGGTCTTGTCGCACGACGCACGGAGTTTTGCCCGGGGAAGCACTTCCGCCCGGCGAGCGGCACGGAAGCGGCGCCGTAGGGGATTCACTGTTCCATGAGAAACGCCGGACGGGGGGACCGCGGAACACATCGGTACCCCTTGTTTGTTCAGCAGATGCTCGATGCCTGCGGTACTTGATACATACTCAGAAAAAGGACATAAGCAATGTTCCAGCGCATTCTTGTCGCTGTCGACCCCAGCCCCGCCCGCCACTCCGTCATACGCCTCGCCGGCGACATGGCCCGGCTGACCGGAGCCAAGGTCAGCGTTCTGCACGTCTCCCCGTCCTCGGCCTCGCTCGCCGCCGTGGTGCCCCTGGAGGACGACGCCGAGGCCAAGGCCATCCTCGACGAGGCGCTCGCCGCGCTGCGGGACGCGGGCGTCGAGGCGGAGGGCACCGTCGCCTACGCGCTGACGACGCAGATCGCCACCACCATCTCCGCCGCCGCCGTGGAGTGGCAGGCCGACCTGCTGATCCTCAGCCCCCACCACCGCGGTTCGCTGGAAGCACTCGTCAACCCCCGCGTCAGCGACAGCGTCGTCCACCACAGCCGGGTCGCCGTGCTCCTGGCGCCCGCGGACGACTCCGCCGAGGGCTGATCCGCGGGTGGTCGCCTGAGCCACGAGGCCCGCGATCCGTCGCGTACCGGATGCTCCCCGGTAACGGGGCGCACCCGGTTCGCGCGCGGTCGCCCGCGGGCGGCGGCCGAGTGGTGCGCTGCCGGTCGCCCAACGGTGCACGGAGGAACAAGCGGCCCCCTCGGCGCCTCCTTAGCCTGGCGCGGCCCCGTGAGCGACCCACCCGAGGAGCACCATGGCCCGACAGTCCGTAGCCGAGCAGTACGTCGACCTCCTTGCCCGTGCCGGCGTGCGCCGGATGTACGGGGTGGTCGGGGACAGCCTGAACCCCGTCGTCGACGCGGTCAGGCGGCACGACCGCCTGGAGTGGATCCAGGTCCGGCACGAGGAGGTCGCGGCCTTCGCCGCCGGTGCCGAAGCCCAGTTGACCGGACGGCTCGCCGCGTGCGCGGGGTCGTGCGGGCCGGGCAACCTGCATCTGATCAACGGCCTGTTCGACGCCCACCGCTCGATGGCCCCCGTCCTCGCGCTGGCGGCGCAGATCCCGAGCGGCGAGATCGGCACCGGCTACTTCCAGGAGACCCATCCCGACCGGCTGTTCCAGGAGTGCAGCCACTACTCGGAACTGGTCTCCTCGCCCCGGCAGATGCCCCGGGTGGTGCAGACGGCGATCCAGCACGCGGTCGGCCGGCGCGGTGTGTCGGTGGTGTCGATGCCCGGAGACGTGGCCGCCGAGCACGCCCCGGCGGGCGGGGCGGAACTCCACCTGCCGCTGGACCGGCCGACGGTCCGGCCCGCGGACGGCGAACTGGCCCGTCTGGCCGAACTGGTGGACGCCGCCGAGAAGGTGATGGTGTTCTGCGGCCGGGGCGTCGAGGGCGCCCACGCGGAGGTGATGGCGTTCGCCGGGAAGGTGAAGGCCCCCGTGGGCCACGCCCTGCGCGGCAAGGAGCACATCCAGTACGACAACCCGTACGACGTCGGCATGTCCGGCCTGCTGGGCTACGGCGCCGCCTACGAGGCGATGCACGAGTGCGATCTGCTGCTGCTCCTCGGCACGGACTTCCCGTACACGGACTTCCTGCCCCGCCACGTGCGGACCGTCCAGGTCGACATCCAGCCCGAACGGCTCGGCCGCCGCACGCAGTTGGACTTCGCGGTGTGGGGGGACGTGCGCGAGACGCTGCGCTGCCTGACCCCGGCCGTGCGGGAGAAGCCGTCCCGCCGGTTCCTCGACCGGATGCTGCGCCGCCATGTCCGCGAACTCGAAGGCGCCGTCGGGGCGTACACCCACGACGTCCGCGGGCACACCCCGATCCACCCCGAGTACGTGGCGTCCGTGCTCGACGAGGAGGCCGCCGCCGACGCGGTGTTCACCGTGGACACCGGTATGTGCTGTGTGTGGGCGGCCCGTTACCTGACACCCAACGGCCGGCGCCGCGTGCTCGGCTCCTTCGTGCACGGCTCCATGGCCAACGCGCTGCCCCAGGCCATCGGCGCCCAGTTCCTCGACCGCTCGCGGCAGGTCGTCTCCCTCTCGGGCGACGGCGGATTCTCCATGCTGATGGGCGATTTCCTCACGCTCGTGCAGTACGGCCTGCCGGTGAAGGTGGTCGTCTTCAACAACTCCTCGCTGGGCATGGTCGATCTGGAGATGATGGTCGACGGTCTGCCGCCGCACGGCACCGGCTACCCGCACACCGACTTCGCGACCATCGCCACCGCCGCGGGCGCGCGCGGCATCCGGGTCGAGAAGCCCGCGCAGGTGCGCGAGGCCCTGCGGGAGGCGTTCGCCCACGACGGGCCGGCGCTGGTCGACGTGGTCACCGATCCGAACGCCCTCGCGCTGCCGCCCAGGATCACCACCGAGCAGGTCACCGGCTTCGCGCTGTCCGCCGGCCGCACCGTCCTCACGGGCGGCGTCGGACGCATGATCGACCTGGCCCGGGCGAACCTCCGCAACGTCCCGAGGCCGTGAGCGGGCGGCCGCCCGGCGGCGCACGCCGATGGTGAGCGCGGACAGGTCAGCACCAGAGCACTGAGGGACAAACACCCCTCATCGCCCGTCACTAGGTTTCCCCACATGCCGGCGGCATCCCGCCCGGCACCCTCACGCCCCGGCCGGCAGGCCGTTCCGGGCGCCGGCCACGACACCCGAAAGCGAGTCCTCCCATGTCTCCTTCGCCCAAGCCGACCGTCGTCCTCGTGCACGGCGCGTTCGCCGACGCCTCCAGCTACGCGCAGGTGATCCCCCGGCTGATCGCCCGCGGCCTGGACGTGGTCGCCCCGGCCGTCCCCAACCGCAGCCTGATCGGTGACGCCGCCTACATCGCCTCGATCGTCCGCCGGATACCCGGCCCCGTCGTCCTGGTCGGCCACTCCTACGGCGGCGCCGTCATCACCGTCGCGGGCACCGAGGACAACGTCAAGGCGCTCGTGTACCTGGCCGGTTACGCCCTGGAGAAGGGCGAGAGCCTCGGCGAGCTCCAGGGCCGCTTCCCCGACTCCGACCTCGCCGCCGCGCTCGTCTACACGCCGTTCCCCGTCGAGGGCTCGACCGAGACCGGCACCGACGTGTCGGTACAACCCGACAAGTTCCCGGCCGTCTTCGCCGCCGACGTCGACCACCGCCTCGCCGAGGTCCTCGCCGTCTCCCAGCGTCCCCTCGCCGCCCAGGCGTTCGCGGACGCGGCCCCGGCCGCCGCCTGGAAGACCAAGCCCTCCTGGGGCCTGGTCGCCTCCCTGGACCACACCATCAACCCGGACGTGGAGCGCTACGGCTACCAGCGGGCCGGCATGACCACCGTCGAGGTCGACTCCTCCCACCTGGTGATGCTCTCCCACCCCGAGCGCGTCGTCGAGCTGATCGAGGAAGCCGTCCGGGCCACCTCCGCCTGAGGCGCCCGCCGCGCCCACTCCCGACCGCCGGCCGTGCCGAAACGGCCGTCCCCCTCCGCAGGAAGCGAACCATGAACTCATCCGTCTCGCGCCGCGCCGTGACCGCGTCCCTCCTGGCCGGCGCCGCCGCGCTGGGCACCGCGGGCACCGCGTTCTCCGTGCCGGCGACGGCGGCCGGCCGCCCGCACCGACCGCACCCGCGCCCGGACACGCCCACCGTCGTCCTGATCCACGGTGCCTTCGCCGACGCCTCCAGCTGGAGCGGTGTCGTCGAGCGCCTGCTGCGGCAGGGCCACCGCGTCCTGGCCCCTGCCCTGCCGCTGCGCGGGCTGGCGAGCGACGCGGCCTACATCCGCAGCGTCCTGGACGCCGTCACCGGCCCGATCGTGCTGGTCGGGCACTCCTACGGCGGTGCGGTCATCAGCCAGGCCGCGGCCGGCGCCCGACAGGTCGAGGCCCTGGTCTACGTCGCCGCCTTCGTGCCAGAGGTCGGGGAGAGCGCGCTCCAGCTCACCGACAAGTTCCCGGGCAGCACCCTCGGCCAGGCCACCGTCACCCAGTACTACCCGCTGCCGGACGGCGGGGAGGGGGCCGAACTGGTCATCAGGAAGGACCTGTTCCGCGAGCAGTTCGCGGCCGGTGTGCCGGTCAAAACCGCGCAGGTCATGGCCGCGGGACAGCGCCCGATCACCCTCGCCGCGCTCAAGGAGCCGGCCACCGCCGCCGCGTGGCGGTCCATCCCCAGCTGGTACCTCGTCGCGAGCGAGGACCGCAACATCCCGCCGGCCGCCGAGCGGTGGATGGCCGAGCGCGCCCGTGCCCGCACCGTCGCCGTCCGCGCGCCGCACGCCGTGTCGGTGACCGACCCCGGCCCGGTCACCGACCTGATCCTGAGGGCCGTCCGTTCCGTTCACCCCGGTCGCTGACCCGGCCCCACGAAAGGACAGTTCGATGACACAGCCCGACACGGGCCCGGCGCCGGTCGCGTTCGCACCCCGAGCGCCCGGCCGCGCCCTCACGGTCGCGCCCGCCGCGGCCCTGCGCGACCAGCGCGGCGAACGCGTGCCGTCGGACCGGCACCGGCGATCTTGGGAAGCGGCATGACACTCCGGCTCCTCCTGCCCGGCCTCCTCATCGGATGCGCCGTGCTGACCGGCTGCACGAGCCGGCACACCGACGACACCGCGGGGGGCGGGCCGTCCGTGACCGGCTCCGCCTCGCCGACCGACGGCCCCAGCGCCACGGGGCCGGCCGGCGACGGCACCTCCGCCCCGTCCCCGACGGCCTCCCCCGGCACCGGTACGGCGTCGCCCGAACCCGCGGTACCGGCGACGGGGCGGCGCTGCCACACCTCCGAGCTGAGGGCGTCCGTCGGGGCCGACCACCCCGGAGCCGGTCAGTCGAACTTCGTCCTCGTCCTGACCAACGCTTCCGACCGCACCTGCACGGTCAGCGGCTTCCCGGGAGTGGCGTTCGTCGACGGCACGGGCGAGGCGGTCACCCCGGATCCGGAACGGGCCACCGACGAGACACGGCAGACCGTGACGCTGGCCCCGGGAGCCGCGGCCTGGTCGGCGATGACGTACACCAACCCGGCGCTCACCGGCGTCACCACCGTGACACCGGCGGTCCTGCGCATCACGCCGCCCGACGAGACGGCCTGGATCCCGGTCCGCTGGACCGGCGGCGAGGTCTCGAACACGGGCAAGGCATCGGTGCCCCGGCTGAGCCCCCTCAGAGCGGGCGACGGCACCTGATCCCGCGATCGGTGCGGCACTCGGAAGCGGATACGGAAGGGAAGGCGGAGGCACGGATGACTGCCGAGACGATGGGTGACGAGGTGTACCAGCCGGATGGGTCGGAGGTGCGCGACGACGCCGGTCTGCTGGACGCGTCGGACACCCTTGACTACCGGGGCGGCGACGAGGCCCTGGACGCGGGCTACTCGCCCCCGGACCGGCCGTGGGGCGTGGAGCACACCGGTGTCACCGCGTCGGAGCGGTGGCGCGGGGAGAGCCTGGACGAGCGCCTCGCGGAGGAGGTCCCCGACATCGGGGTCCCGCAGGGCGACGGGATCGGCGACACCTGGGACACGGACGGCGAGCCGATCGACGACGAGGTCGGCGCCGAACGCGCGGGCCGCCTCCTCGCCCCGGACGAAGGCAGTCACGAGATCACCGGGTCCGCCCTGTTCGCGTCCGACGTGGGACTGGACGGGGCCGGATCGTCGGCGGAGGAGGCGGCGATGCATGTGATCCCCGACGCCTAGGGTCTTTCGTTTGGCCAGATCGGCCCGTCAGGGGGCGGCGTCGATCCCGAGGTCGGTGAGCAGGCCGCGGACGCGCCGCTCGATCTCGTCGCGGATCGGGCGGACGGCCGCCACGCCCTGCCCTGCCGGGTCGTCCAGCCGCCAGTCGAGGTAGCGCTTGCCGGGGAAGACGGGGCACGTGTCGCCGCACCCCATGGTGACGACCACGTCCGCGGCCCGCACCGCCGCCTCGGTGAGGACCTTGGGGATCTCTGCGGAGAGGTCGATCCCCGCCTCACGCATCGCCGCCACGACGGCCGGGTTGACGCTGTCGGCGGGGGCGGACCCGGCGGAGCGCACCTCGACCCGGCCGGCGGCGAGGTGGGTGAGGAAGGCGGCGGCCATCTGGGAGCGGCCGGCGTTGTGGACGCACACGAACAGGACGCAGGGGCGGGGCTCAGGCACGGGTGGCGTCTTCCTTCGGCTGGGCGGTCCCGGCGGCCGTCGCGGCGGGCCCGGGGAAGTGGCGGCGGACGGCGAGGGCGACGTGCACGAGGCCGATGAGGACGGGGACCTCGATGAGCGGGCCGACGACGCCGGCGAGGGCCTGGCCGGAGGTGGCGCCGAAGGTGGCGATGCAGACGGCGATGGCCAGCTCGAAGTTGTTGCCCGCGGCGGTGAAGGCGAGCGTCGTCGTGCGCGGGTGGTCGAGGCCCACGGCGCGGCCGAACGCCATGGACCCGGCCCACATCAGCGCGAAGTACACCAGCAGCGGCAGGGCGATCCGGGCCACGTCGAGGGGCCGTGAGGTGATGGCGTCGCCCTGGAGGGCGAAGAGGACGACGATCGTGAACAGCAGCCCGTACAGGGCGAAGGGGCCGATGCGGGGGATCAGCTCCCCCTCGTACCAGGCGCGGCCCTTGGCCTTCTCGCCGATGCGGCGGGTGAGGTAGCCGGCGGCGAGCGGGATGCCGAGGAAGACGAGCACGCTGCGTGCGATCTCCCACACGGACACGTCCAGGGTGGTCTGCTCCAGGCCGAGCAGACCGGGCAGCACCGAGAGGTAGAACCAGCCCAGCAGGCCGAACGCGGCGACCTGGAAGACCGAGTTGAGGGCGACCAGCACGGCGGCCGCCTCACGGTCGCCGCAGGCCAGGTCGTTCCAGATGACGACCATGGCGATGCAGCGGGCCAGGCCGACGATGATCAGGCCGGTGCGGTAGGCGGGCAGGTCCGGCAGGAAGAGCCAGGCGAGGGCGAACATCACGGCCGGTCCGAGGACCCAGTTCAGCAGCAGCGAGGGGATCAGCAGGCGGCGGTCGCGGGTGACGGTGTCCAGGCGGTCGTAGCGGACCTTGGCCAGCACCGGGTACATCATCACCAGCAGCCCGAGCGCGATCGGCAGCGAGACCCCGGTGACGGTGACCTTCGCGAGCGCGTCCCCCAGGCCCGGGACCAGACGGCCGAGGCCGAGCCCGACGGCCATCGCGGCGAGGATCCACGCGGCCAGGTAGCGGTCCACGAACGACAGCCGGGCGGCGACCGGCGCGGTGCCGGGGGCGGTGCTCACGAGGCGGCGCCCGAGGAGGCGGGCAGCGGCTCACCGGCGGGGCGGGCGAGGACGGCGGCGAGCCGGTCGGTCGTCTCCGGGAGCAGCCGGTAGTACACCCACGTCCCGCGGCGTTCGCCGTCGATCAGCCCGGCCTGGCGCAGCAGCTTGAGGTGATGGGAGATCGTCGGCTGGGACAGGTCGAAGGCCGGGGTGAGGTCGCACACGCAGATCTCGCCGCCCGCCCGGGAGGCGATCATCGACAGCAGCCGCAAGCGCACCGGGTCTCCCAGCGCCTTGAAGACCTTCGCCAGCTCCACCGCCTGGTCCTCGTCGAGCGGAGCCGTCAGCAGTCCCGGGCAGCAACCGGCGACGCCGCCGTCCTGGCCGATCACCGGAAGTTGTTGTTTCGACATACGTCTATCTTGACGTTCTTCTATTCAACGCGCAAGGTTGCATCAACGAACGTCAATGCAAACTGTTCCCGGGCATCGTCATGCCCGTCACCCAGGAGTCAGTCATGAGCGAGCAGTCCAGCGATCTGCGCGAAACCGTCCGTCTGCGCTACGCGGCGGCGGCCGTACAGGTCACCGAGGGCGGGGCCGCCTGCTGCGGCCCTCAGCCAGCCGAGGTCGGCGACGACTTCGGGGCCGCCCTGTACGCCGCCGACGACCGCGACGCGCTGCCCGCCGACGCGGTGGCCGCCTCCCTCGGCTGCGGCAACCCCACGGCCGTCGCCGAGCTGCGCGAGGGCGAGCGCGTCCTGGACCTCGGCTCCGGCGGCGGCATCGACGTCCTGCTCTCCGCCCGCCGCGTCGGCCCCACCGGCAAGGCGTACGGGCTGGACATGACCGAGGAGATGCTCGCACTGGCCCTCGCCAACGCGGCCAAGGCCGGCGCCGCCAACGTGGAGTTCCTCAAGGGCACCATCGAGGCGATCCCGCTGCCCGCGAACACCGTCGACGTCGTGATCTCCAACTGTGTGATCAACCTGTCCACCGACAAGGCCGCCGTGTTCGCCGAGACGTTCCGCGTGCTCAGGCCGGGCGGCCGCATCGGCGTCTCCGACGTGGTCGCCGACGACGCCCTCTCCCCCGCCCGACGCGCCGAGCGCGGCGACTACGTCGGCTGCATCGCCGGCGCCCTGTCCTTCGCCGAGTACCGAACCGGACTGGAGGCCGCCGGGTTCACCGGCATCGAGATCACGCCGACCCACCAGGTCGCCGACGGCATGCACTCCGCCATCGTCCGCGCCACCAAGCCCGTGACCGCCGACGGGCCCGCCCCCCTGCGCTGACCCCGACCGGCGCCCTCGGGGTCACGGGGCCAGGGAGAAGTAGTTCTCCTCCTCTTGAGAGAAGTGCAGCCGCAGGACGGTGTGCAGCCCGTAGAGGCACGAACGCAGATCGTCGAGCTGGTCCGGGTCCAGACCGCCGTGGGCGTGCGCCAGGTGCAGATGGGTGGCGATACGCCTGGACAGGCGTTCGATCTCGGTGTGGGCGCGGCTCATCGTGGCGGTGGCCTCGGGGCCGCCGAGCGTGGGCGCGAGCTTCGGATAGAGCAGGTGCTCCTCGGCGCGCTCGTGCGGAAGCAGCCGCTCGGTCAGCAGCCGGTGCGTCTCCTCGACGGCCGCCAGGGCCTGGGCGCCGGAGCTGTCGGAGAGGCGGTCGGCGGCGGCCCGCACCGCCTCGACGACGTCCTGGAGGTCGTTGTGTTCGGCCGCGAACCGGTGGATGAGCACCTCGGCGGCCGGGGTGAGGGGCGGTCGGGCGCCCTGGCCGACGCGCAGGGCGCGCAGGGCGTTGAGGATGACCGCCACGTCGATGCCCTCCTGGAGCAGCGCACCGGCGGCGGGCGGGAGCAGACCGGCCGCCGCGGCGGCCATGGCGGCGAGCGACATCAGCATGCCGCCGAGCGCGCTCTGCACGGCGATACGCCGCGCGCGCCCGGCGATGGCCACGGCGTCGGCGAGGCGGTCGACGCGGTCGGTGGTCAGGACGATGTCCGCGGCCTCGGAGGACGCGGTGGAACCGCGGGCACCCATGGCCACCCCGATGTCCGCCGCGGCGAGCGCGGGCGCGTCATTGACGCCGTCGCCGACCATGACGGTCACGGCCCGCTCGCGTTCCTCGCGGACCGCGGCCACCTTGTCCGCGGGGCTCAGTTCGGCCCGCACGCCGTCGAGCCCGAGGACGGCGGCGACCTCCTGCGCGGGCTCGGCACGGTCACCCGTGAGCATCATGATCCGCTCGATGCCCGCCGTCCGCAGGTGGCGCAGGGTCCGGGGGGCGTCGGGGCGCGGCGGATCGCGCAGCAGGACGGCGCCGACCACCTGCCCGCCGACGGTCAGCCAGGCGACGGCCGCCCCGTCGAGCAGTGCCCGGTTGTCCACCGCCCGGGCCCAGGACGGCACCTCGTCCGCGGCGGCCGTCCGGCCGATGGACGCCCGCTGCCCGTCCACGGTGCCGAAGGCCCCCCGGCCGGGATCCTCCGTGACGTCCGACACCACGGGCAACTCCACGCCGCGTTCCCGGGCGGCGTCCACGATGGCGTGGGCCAGCACGTGCGGGGAGTACTGGTCGAGCGCGGCGGCCAGACCCAGCACCTGGGCGGGTTTCCAGGCCGGCGCGGCGGCGATGTCCAGGACCCGGGGGCGGCCGCCGGTGAGGGTGCCGGTCTTGTCCAGCAGCAGGGTGCGGGCCCGGCCGAGGTTCTCCAGCGCGCCGCCGCCACGGACCACCACCCCCAGCCGTGAGGCGCGGGACAGGCCGGAGACGATCGCGACCGGCGCGGCCAGCAGCAGCGGGCACGGGGTGGCGACCACCAGGACCGCGACCGCGCGCACGGCGGAGCCGCTGAGCAGCCAGGCGAGGCCGGCCACCGCGAGGGACAGGGGCAGGAACCAGGCCGCGTACCGGTCGGCCAGACGGACCACCGGCGCGGACTCCGCGCTCGCCTGCCGGGCCAGCCTGACGATCTCGGCGTAGGTGCTGTCCTGTTCGGTGGCGGTGGCCCTCAGCTCGAAGGCGCCGCCGGCGTTGATCACCCCGCTGCGTACGGCCTCGTCCTTCGCCCGCTCGACCTGGAGGGGCTCACCGGTGAGCACCGACTCGTCGAACACGGCGAGGGCGCTCTCCACGCGGCCGTCGACCGGGACCACTTCCCCGGGCCCGACCACGAGCAGATCACCGGCGCGCACCTCGGCGAGCGGCACGGTGCTCACCCCCGCCCCGGTGCGGCGCCGGGCGGTGCGCGGAGTGCGTTCCACGAGGGCCCGCACATCGTGGGAGGCCCGCCACTGGGCGGCGGCTTCGAGGGTGCGCCCGGTGGCCAGCATCAGCGCGATCAGCGCACCGGCCAGGTACTCGCGCACGGCCAGGGTGCCGACGAGGGCGAGGACCGCGATGAGGTCCACGCCCGCCTGGCCGCGCCGCAACGCGACCACGACCCAGCCGGCCGCCGGCAGCAGGGCGGACGCGGCGCCCAGTCCCCACAGCAGGTCGGCGAGGCCGCCCGCACCGGCGAGCCAGGCCGAGCCGCCCGCCGTCAGGGCCGCCGCGGTGACGACGAGAAGAGCCGGCTCCAGTTGCGCGGCAAGGACGGTCGCCGCCCTCTTCGCGGAGAAACGCTTCACGGGCACACCCCCGCTGACCATCGTCGGCCCGGCCCCGCTCCCCCGCACCTCGGCCGCGCCGCCGGCGGTGACCGGCTCCGGCCGGGGAGGAGCGCGCCTTCGGGCTCAGCGCACGGGGAACCCGAAGGCGTAGCCCTGGGCCTTGAGCCGGGGCAGCAGCGCGGCGAGCGCCGACACGGTCTCGGAGCGGTCACCGCCGCCGTCGTGGAAGAGGATGGTGGGGCCGCCCGGCAGTTCGCGCTCGACCGTGTTCAGGATCGCCTGGGTGCCGGGGCGCTTGTAGTCGTCCGAGTCGACGTTCCAGCCGAGCGGGCGCATCCCCGCCGCGGCGGCTATCTGCCGGCTGTAGGGGGTGAAGGCACCGCCCGGCGCCCGGTAGTACTGCGGCTTCACACCACCGGAGGCCTGTTCGATCATCCGTGCCGCCTGGGTGACCTCGGTGTACTGGAAGGAGTGGGACTTGTGGTCCATCGTCGTGTCGTGGTGGACGCTGTGGTCGCACAGCCGGTGTCCCGCCGCGACGACCTGCCGCACCACGTCCGGGTGTTCGGCCGCCTTCGACCCGATCATGCAGAACACGGCCTTGACCCCGTTGTCCTTGAGCACCTTCAGGACGCGCGGGGTCCACACCGGATCAGGGCCGTCGTCGATGGTGATGTCGACGGCGTGCGGCCCCTTGTCCGAGGCGTGGGCGATGTCCATGTTGACCACCGGGGCGGGCAGCCCGGGGTCGGGCACGGAGGTCTGCCCCGGGATCGGCGTCGGTGAGCCGGGGTGGGCCGGCGCCGTGGACGGGGCGGTCACCGGCGTACGGCCGCCGGGGCGGCTCGCGGTCGCGCCGCCCGCGCTGGTACCGGCGAGGGGACCCAGCACGGAGGCCCCCACCACGGTGGCGACGGCCGCCGCGACCGCCGCCCAGCCCGCCCCACCCCGCCTCGTACCGCGCCCCATCATGCTCCGACCCTCTCGTTCCCTGTCCGTCCCCCGCACAAGGCAAGACGCACAGAACGGCGTGCCGGATGCATCTGCCGCGCAGTCAGAACGCTGTGACCTGCGCCGCATGACGGCGCGTTGGGTGCGGGCACACGGTACGGACCCGTGAACCGGGGGGTTCTGGCGGGCAGTTGCACCCGGGCGTGCGGGGCCGGTCCCACCGCGTCGTCACCACCGGTCGGACGGCGGCTCGCCACCAAGGAGGAGCGGCGCGGTGGCGAGCACGGCGGGAAAGGCGCGGCCCTTCAGGCGCGGGCCGGGTCGTGGTGCGCAGGGTGCGCCCCGGGCCTCCCGGCGACGCCCGGTGAGCCGCACCGCGCGGAGGCCGGGCCGGCCGGGCGCGCTCACGCCAGCGACAGGAAGAGCTTCTCCAGGCGTGCGCGCATCTGCTCGGCGTCCTCGCCGCCGCGCCGGCCGTCCTCGATCTCGACCACGCACTTCTGGAGGCCGGTGGCGATGATCGCGAACCCGGCGCGGTCCAGGGCCCGTGAGGCGGCGGTGAGCTGGGTGACGACGTCCTCGCAGTCCCGGCCCTCCTCGATCATCCGGATCACGCCGGAGATCTGGCCCTGGGCCCGCCGCAGCCGGTTCAGCACGGCCTTCAAGGGCGCGCCGTCGAGTTCGAGTTCCACGTGTCACTCCTCGGAAAATACCCCGGGGGGTACGGTCGTCGCCGTGCGCGGCGGTGGCTTCGCAGCGGCGACGGGTGTCCCGTGCGCCGGGGCACACGGGACACCGTAGGGGTCAGAGGCTGCGCAGGCGGGCCAGCGTGGCGTCCAGGTCGGCCTTGCCGGGCCGGTTGTAGGGCAGCTTGCCGAGCATGGCGGCCATGCCGCAGGTGTTGGTCACGGCGGAGAACACCAGGCCGCCCGCGACACCGGCGGACAGCAGCCGGAAGGCCGGGTGGACGAACTCGCCGAGCGCCAGGCCGAGCAGGACGATCGATCCGGCGGTGAGGCGGACCTGGCGGTCCATGCTCCAGGGGGTCTTGACGTCGCAGGCCAGGGGGCGGTCCAGCTCGTTGCCCTGGGCGGCCCAGGCGCCGGTGCCGCCCGCGAGGGTCGCCGCGCGGACGCCCTGCGCGGCGAGCTGCGCGCAGGCCTTCTCCGAGCGGGCGCCGGAGGCGCAGACCACGAGGACCTCGCCGCGCTCGGCGGCGCCGCGGATGTCGGGCAGCGCGCGGTCGAGCTGGTCCAGCGGGATGTTCAGGGCGCCGGGGACGTGGCCGCCGGCGTACTCGCCGGGGGTGCGCACGTCGATGACGGTGAGCTCGTGCAGACGGCTCTTGGCCTGGCGGGGCTCGATGGCGGTGATGGTCATGGCAGAGGTGATCCTTGCGTGTCGGTGTTGTCCGGAGCGGGGGGTGGGTGCCCCGCGCGCGGTGCCGGTGAGGGGGACCGGACGCGGCGGGGCGGTCAGAGGAGCGCGTCGACGAGCATGAACACGGCGACCGCGAGCAGGACGTACGCGAAGACGCGTTGCAGCGTTCCGCCCTTGAGCTTCTTCGACAGGCGTTTGCCGTCCCAGGCGCCGAGGACGGCCGCCGCGGTGAACGGCGCGATGACCGCCCAGTCCAGGTGTGTCCCGGTGCCGGCGCGGGCGCCGAGCGCGGCCAGCGAGTTAACCGTGATGACCAGCAGGCTGGTCCCGACCGCCCGGCGCATGGGCAGTTTGAGCACGCCCACCAGCGCGGGTACGGCGAGGAAGCCGCCGCCCACGCCCAGGAACCCGGTCACGGCGCCCAGACCGGCGCCCGCGGCCCCCGCCCTGCCCGGGCTCACCGGGCCGGTGGACCCGGTGCGGGCCGGGCGCAGCATGCGCACGGCGGCGAGCGCGGCGATGACCGAGAAGGCGACGGTCAGCACCGCCTGGGGCAGATGCCCGGCGGCGGCACCGGCGAGCATCGCGGGCACGATGCCGGCCGCGGCGAACAGCAGCCCGGTCCGCCAGACGACGTTGCCGTCCCGGGCGTGCCCGGTCAGCGCGGTGACCGAGGTGAGGGTGACGATGACCAGGCTGGCCGTCGTCGCCTCGGCCGGGGTGAAGCCGAGGAGGTAGATGAGGGCCGGTACGGCGAGAACGCTGCCGCCCCCGCCGAGGCCGCCCAGGGCCAGGCCGATGACGGCACCGGCGACGAGCGCGAGAACCAGGGTCGTCATGCTATCGAGCCGCTGTTCCCGTGCCCGTCCACGACCGGGTAGCCGGCGGTGGCCCAGGCCCGCATGCCACCCATGACGTCCACCACCCGCGGCGCGCCCCGCGCGGCCAGCAGCTCGGCGGCCTGCTGCGAGCGCTGCCCGCTGCGGCAGATCACCACCAGCGGCCGGGCCTGTGCCGCCTCCGGCAGCGCCGCCCCGGCCACCAGGCCGGACAGCGGCGCGTACACGGCGCCGGGCGCGTGGCCGGCGTCCCACTCGCGCTGCTCACGCACATCGAGCAGAACGGCCGGGGCGTCGGCGCCCCGGGTGTGCCGGGCGGCCTCGTCGACGGTGACCCGGCCCTCGCCGGCGGGGAAGAGGGACATCACACAACCTCTCGGAACTAGGGAAGGGCGGACGGGAGGGGCGTTCGGCCGGTCACGACGGCCGCCCCTCGCGGCGGCACTGCGGCAGCCGTCGTCCACGGCCGTCGCGCCCCACCCGAGGCGGGCGACTGCGAGACCGGTCCAGGGTTACCCCCGGGGGTATATAAGCACGATAACACGAGTACCCCTGGGGGTATTCTGCACCCGCCTCGGTCCCGGCCGATCCGCACCACCCCGCTCCCGCCCGAGCGGGCGCGACATCCGCACGCGCACGAGAAGGCCAGGTCAGAGGGGTGACTGCGCGACGGTCCGGACCGACCGGAGACACCCCCCGCCACCCTCACCCCCGAACCATCCGGCCCTCACCACCGGGCCCGCCCGCCGAGGTCCGGCCGACTTGCCGCCGTATACCCCCGTGGGTATACAGTGCCTGTCATCAATACCCCCACGGGTATCGTTCACGCATACCCCGCCGGGTATTCCAGGGCTCCAGCCCCCGCACTACCCGCGCCAGGAGGCACCTCATGTACTTCGCGCAGCACTACCTCGACTGCCTGTCCCAGGCCGCATACGTCATCGGCGACCCGACCAGCGGCAAGGCGGTCGTCGTCGACCCCCGCCGGGACGTGGACGAGTACGTCGCGGACGCGGAGGCGCACGGGTTCACCGTCGAGGCGGTGATCAACACCCACTTCCACGCCGACTTCCTCGCCGGCCACCTGGAACTGGCCCAGCGCACCGGCGCGTGGATCGGCTACGGACAGCGCGCCGTGACCGAGTACCCGATCCGCAAGCTCGCCGACGGGGAGCGGATCTCCCTGGGCGAGGTCACCCTCCGGATCCTGGAGACGCCGGGCCACACCCCCGAGTCGATCAGCATCCTCGTCTTCGAGAAGCCCGAGGACACCGTCCCCTACGGGGTACTCACCGGCGACGCCCTGTTCGTCGGCGACGTCGGCCGCCCCGACCTGCTCGCCTCCGCCGGCGTCACCGCCGAGGAACTGGGCGCGATGCTCTACGACAGCGTCCACCACAAGCTGATGGCCCTGCCCGACGAGGTCCGCGTCTTCCCCGCCCACGGCGCCGGCTCCGCCTGCGGCAAGAACCTGTCCACCGAGCTCCAGTCGACCATCGGCACACAGCGCCTGACCAACTACGCCTGCCGGCCGATGGACCAGGACACCTTCGTCCGCCTCGTCACCGCCGGCCAGTCCGCCGCACCGGGCTACTTCTCGTACGACGCCGACCTCAACCGCCGCAACCGCGACCTGTTCCAGACCGTCGAGGGCGCTCCCGCGCTGGACGCGGCCGAGTTCGCCCGGCTGCGCGCCGCCGGTGCCGTGGTCCTCGACACCCGCGACCAGTTCGCCTTCGCCGCCGGACACCTGGCCGGCTCGGTCAACGTCCCGCTCGACGGCCGCTTCGCCGAACAGGCGGGCAGCGTCCTCACCCCGCGGGACGAGATCCTCATCGTCGCCCCCGAGGACCGTGCCGAGGAGACCGTCACCCGCCTCGCGCGCATCGGCTTCGACCGCGTCCGCGGCTACGCCGCCGATCCCGCACAGGTCTTCGCCGCCCTCTCCGACCACAAGCGCCAGGCCGGCCGGCTGACCGCCGAGGACCTGCGCGAGGAACTCGCCTCCCCCGAACCCCCGCTGGTGCTGGACGTGCGCAACTGCGGCGAACGCGACGGCGGCCGCTCCATCGAGGGCGCCCTGCACATCCCCCTGGCCGAACTGGCCAAGCGGCTCGACGAGGTCCCCGCCGAGGGCCGTCTGGTGGTCCACTGCGCCGGCGGCCACCGCTCCTCCATCGCCGCCAGCCTGATCCGGCACCGTGGCCGCACCGAGGTCTACGACCTGCTCGGCGGCTACGGCGCCTGGGAATCGGCCGCCTGAGCCGGGAGAGGAGCCGACTCCGCCATGTGCCGACGAGTCACCTGTCCGAAGTGTGGCAAGGCCACGTACGCGGGCTGCGGGAACCACGTGGACCAAGTCCTCGCCGGAGTGCCGGCAGCACGGCGGTGCGACTGCCCGCCCGCGCCCAAGCGTTCCTGGTGGCCCTTCGGCCGCCGCTGAGCCCGCCGCGCACCGCCCGCCCGAGGCCGGTGCCGTCCACCACCGCGACGGCACCGGCCTCAGCGCGGGTGCCCGCGGCGCCCCGGCCCGCCGTGCGGCACCCGGCCCGGCACTCACGCGCGCCGGGCCCCTCCCCCGCACCAGCCCCGCACCCACTTCCGGAGGACCACCGTGGGCTTCGCCGACGACCCCCTCACGCCTGCCGCCACCGGCCGGGACCCGCGCGCACGGCGCGCCGCCGCCCCCGTCCGGCTCGGACTGCGGGAGAACTGGCCGCAGTTCACGCTGCTCGTCGTCGTCAACGTCTGCGTGGGCGGTCTGGTCGGCCTGGAACGCACCACCGTCCCGCTCATCGGCACCCGGACCTTCGGTCTCGTCGACGACCTGTCCGTCTTCTCCTTTATCATCGCCTTCGGCCTCACCAAGGCCCTCACCAACCTCGCCGCCGGCGCCCTCACGGCCCGCTTCCGCCGCAGACGACTTCTGCTGGCCGGCTGGCTCCTCGGCGTCCCCGTCCCCTTCCTCCTCGCATGGGCGCCGTCCTGGGGATGGATCGTCGCCGCCAACGTGCTGCTCGGCCTCAACCAGGGCCTGGCCTGGTCCATGACCGTCAACATGAAAATCGACCTGGTCGGTCCCGCCCACCGGGGCCTCGCCACCGGTCTGAACGAGGCGGCCGGTTACACCGCCGTCGGGGTCACCGCCCTGCTCACCGGCTACCTCGCCACCGGCCACGGGCTGCGCCCCGTCCCCGAGCTGATCGGCGTCGTCTTCGTCGTCGCGGGCCTCGCCCTCGCCCTGGCCGTACGCGACACCGCCGCACATGTCGCCCTCGAACTGGCCGGGCACGCCGAGCCGTTGCCCAGCGGCGAGGACACCGGTGCGGCCGCGACGTTCGTCCGCACCTCCTGGCGGCACCGCTCCCTGCGCGGGGCGAGTCAGGCAGGTCTGGTCAACAACCTCAACGACGGCCTCACCTGGGGCGTCTTCCCACTGCTCTTCACCGACCACGGCCTCGGCCTCGCCGCCGTCGGCCTCGTCAAGGGCCTCTACCCGGTCCTGTGGGGCCTCGGGCAGATACCCACCGGGCGGCTCGCCGACCGGATCGGCCGCAAACCCCTCGTCGTCACCGGCATGTTCGTCCAGGCCGCCGGTTTCGTCCTCGCCCTGGTCCTGCTGGACACCCCCCTGCTCGCGGGCGTCCTGTCCGCGGTGGCGCTCGGCATCGGCACCGCCCTGGTCTACCCGGCCCTCATCGCCTCGGTCTCCGACCACGCCCACCCCGCCTGGCGGGCCAACGCACTCGGCGCCTACCGCTTCTGGCGCGACATCGGCTACGCCGCCGGTGCCCTGGCGGCCGGTGTCCTCGCCGACGCCTTCGGCCTGGACACCACCGTGGTGGCCGCCGCCGTGCTCACCGCGGGGTCCGGCCTGCTCGCCGCCCGCTGGATCAGCGAACACCCGGCCGTCCGGCCGGCCCGGCACTGACACGGTGGGACGCGCCGGACGTGCACCGCACATCCGCGTCGGGCTCCGCCGGGCTCATCGGAACCGTCTGCACCGCCCGAGCGCGAGCGTGCGCACAGAGTGACCCCACAGCCCCCGGGTCCCCTATTGAGTACCGCTACTCATGTGCGGCGCCGCCGGGCCACGACACGCTGCGCCCATGACCGACACCCCTCCGGCGCCGAGGCGCCGGCGTCCCTGGTCGCGCCGGACCCGCCCGGGCGCGGACCTCGCCCTCGCGATCCCGCTGTTCCTGCTGGAGACCGCGTGGCTCGTCCTGGACTGGATCTACGGCTACGGCCTGGACCTATGGGCGGCCCAGGGCGACCGGGCGGAGATCGACGCGGCCGCCCTCGCGCACATCGGGCGGCTGCGGGTGCTGCTGATCACCGCTCTCGTCCTGGCGGTGCTCGCGGCGGTCTCCCGTGCCCGCTGGACCGTGGTCGCGCATCTGCTGGTGGCCCTCCTGGCGGGCGGCTCGCTCATGGCGGCGCAGCAGGAGTGGGACCACAGCCACACCCCGCCGGGGTGCGTCCGCTACAGCGCGAACTGCTGAGCCGGCGAGGCGCGCACCGAGCCCCGGCAGCCGGTTCCCCCTCGCTCGGAACGGGCGGTTTTCGGCCCGTTTCGGGGCCCTTTCCTGTGACGCCACCCATAGGAGCCAGATCACGTCCTAAGCGGGGCCGTAGCACGGGACCGGCCTGAGCTGCACCGAAGACTCCATATAGGTCTATTTCGGACATTACTCCGAAGTTGGGTAGTACGTCACATCCTTGCCAGCCGTGCCGAGCGCGGCTAACCATTGCTGTCGTTGCCGGGAAGCAACGGGCCGGACCGAGCGGAACTCCGCCGGAACCGCCCGGTCCACCCGGAGCGCGGGGCTCACGCCCCACCGCCACCGCGACCATCGCGGCCGGCACGACCATGACCCCCAGGGAAAGAGTTCCTTTCGTATGACCATGGCCATCCGCACCCGCATCGCCCGCCTGCGCACCCTCGCCATCACCGGTATCGCCACCACCGGCGCCGCGGCCGCGGCACTGACCCTGATGCCGACGAACGCCCAGGCCGCCGAGATGCCCCAGGTGCACGCCGCCGCCGTGGCCAAGGCCTCGAACGGCAGCGCGGCCAAGTCCGGTTCCGGCAACCTCGACGGCTGGATCAAGCAGTCGCTGGCCATCATGAAGGCCAAGGGCATCCCCGGCAGCTACGAGGGCCTGAAGCGCAACATCATGCGCGAGTCCGGCGGCAACCCGAACGCCCAGAACAACTGGGACGTCAACGCCAAGAAGGGCACCCCGTCCAAGGGCCTGCTCCAGGTGATCGACCCGACGTTCAACACCTACCACGTGGCCGGCACCGCCCACAGCGTCACCGACCCGGTGGCCAACATCACCGCGGCCGCCAACTACGCCGCCCACCGCTACGGTTCGATCGACAAGGTGAACTCCGCGTACTGATCCGTCGCGGCCCCCGCACCGAAGGCCGGTGCCGGCAGCTCCACGCTGCCGGCACCGGCCTTTTCGACGTCCTTGCGCGGATGCGACGTCGGTCACGAATCGTCCGCCGTCCCGAGCCCGGTGAGCGCGCCGACCGGATCGAGGTCGGGGGTGCCCCGCGGCCACCAGTCGTCCTGGCCGGGCTCGGACTCGTAGCCGTACCACAGGCCGTCCCGGCCGAGACGGAGCTGGACGTGGCCGCGCGGGTGCGTGAGCCGGTTGTGCCAGGGCCGGAACGCGGGCAGGTCGGCGGCGAGCAGCAGCGGGCGCGCCCGGTCGAACCGGCCGGCCGGCGGGTCCCACGGCTCCTCCAGCACGGCCAGCCCCTCCGCCCCGCCCTGCCGCCAGGCGGCGACGGCCCGCGCGAGATCGCCGGGGGTACGGCCGGTCGCCGCCGCCAGCGTCGCGTACAGCGCGCGCGTGGTGACGGTCAGGCCCGAACCGGGACGGGCCGCGGCGAGCCGGACCGCGTCCTGCCAGGGGCTCAGCTCGCCGACCGGATCGCGCCCGGTGGCGAGCAGCGCGTGCGCACGGGCGGCGGCGTCGGTCGCCAGCTGGTCCAGCGCGAACGGATCGGGGCCGCCGGGCGCCGCGGGGTACGCCGGGGGCTGCTCGGGGTGCGCCGGCGCCGGCAGGGGCGGCGGCAGCGGCGGAAGCGCCCGCGCGGCCAGGGCCTCGCTCGCCCGTATGCCGGGCAGCGACGCGGGCTGCCGCTCCCGGGCGGCGCGGGCCGCGCGGGCCGCGTTGCGCCGGGACAGCGCGTCCAGCAGCTCCCGCTCGCCCCGGCCGCGGAGCAGGAGCAGGACGAAGGGGTCGGCGTCGAGCAGCCGCGCCGTCTGGTAGCACAGGGCGGCCGCATGCTTGCAGGGGTGGCCCGAGTCGGGGCAGCTGCACCGCGGGACGAGGTCGCCCGGGCCGGGCAGCAGCGGGACACCGCAGTCCGCGAGCGACTGGGGCAGCTCCTTGTCCAGCAGGGCGGCGATATGGCCCGGCCGGTCGGCGGCCGCGTCCAGGAAGCGCTCCCACTCCTCCTCCGCCAGCGGGCGCACCCGCACCTGGACCCGGTACGGGCGGGGCCTGCTGCCGCGCACATAGGCGAGGACCAGCCCCGGGGTCACGGTGATCGCGTCCACGTGCCCCTGGTCGGCGTATCCGCGGCCGCGCGCCACCCGCTTGGCGTCCAGCGCGCCCCGCTCCAGCGCCGCCGTCCATGCGTTGCCCCACCATGTCGCCGCGAACGCCGCGTCCTCCCCCCCGGCCGTCCGGGGCGCGAACGCCGGGAAGGTGCGCCGCAGTTCACCGTCCCGGTGGGGGGTTCCCATGGTCGGCGGCACGTGCGGGACGGCACCCGCGGCCGGCGCACCGGGCTCGGGCGGGGCGGGAACCGGCTCGGCGGGGGCGGCTTCGGCGGGGGCGTCCTCCTCCGGTGCGGCATCGGCCTCCGGGGGCATCCGGAAGGCGTTCCGCAGGAAGTGCCGCATCTCGCCCGCGGCCTTGAGGCGGGCGGCCCGGGCGGACTCGGCGGCGTCGGAAGGAGCCGGGGAAGGGGAGGCGGTACGGGCCGCGGCGGCACCCGGCGGACGCCGGGCGCCCCGCTGCCCCGCGCGCCCGGACCCGGCCTCCGCCTCCGCACGCGACGCCTCGCGGCGCGCGGCCCGCAGCGCCTCCCGGGCGATGTCGCCGGGGCGGGGGCGGGGACCGGCGGCAGGGCCCGGAGCCGCGGGACGGGGGCCGGGTTCCGGCGCGCGGTCCTCGTCCCTCGGCTCCGGGCGCTCCATGCCGTTGTCGGTGGCCGCGCGCAGGGCCGCCCGTGCGGCATCGGCGGGCCTCGCCGCAGGAACCGCACCGGAGCCCGCGCCGTCCGGACGGATGCCGTCCCCGGGGCGCACGGCCTCCTCGGTTCCGGTCACGCCACCGGGACCGGCGTCGCCGAGGTCCGCGCGGTCGTCGCCGTCCGGCTCACCGGCACGGCCCGCCGTGTCCCACGGACCCGCGCCGCCGTCGTGTGCCGGGTCACCCGCGGGGCTCGGCTCCGCGCCGGGGCCCTCACCACGGCTTTCCGGGTCCCGCTCGTCAGGCTCGTACGGCTCCGCGCCGGGCGCGGGGCGGTCCCCCGCGCCCCCGCCGGCCCGCTCGTCGGGGCCCGTCCGCGCCCGTCGCCGCGCCTCGCGGAGGGCCTGGCGGGCGAGGTCGGCCGGATGGGCGCCGGTGGGGGTCATGGGGTGCTCCGCAGGGAGACGAGGTCGGACAGCTCGCGGTCGGTCAGTTCGGTGAGGGCACTCTCGCCGGAGCCGAGGACGGCGTCGGCCAGCGCCCGCTTCGCGGCGAGCATCTCGGCGATGCGGTCCTCGACCGTGCCCTCGGTGACCAGGCGGTGGACCTGGACGGGCTGGGTCTGGCCGATCCGGTAGGCGCGGTCGGTGGCCTGTTCCTCGACGGCCGGGTTCCACCAGCGGTCGAAGTGCACGACATGACCGGCGCGGGTGAGGTTGAGGCCGGTGCCCGCGGCCTTCAGGGAGAGGACGAGGACCGGGGTCTCGCCGCTCTGGAAGCGGTCGACCATGCGCTCGCGCTCCGGCACCGGGGTGCCGCCGTGCAGCAGGTCGACGGGGATCGCGCGGGCGGACAGATGACGGGTGATGAGGCGGGCCATGCCCACGTACTGGGTGAAGACCAGCGCGGAGCCGTCCTCGGCGAGGACCGTGTCCAACAGCTCGTCCAGCAGGGCGAGTTTGCCCGAGCGGTGGTGCAGGCGGTCGGTGCCCGGCTCCTCCTTGAGGTAGAGCGCCGGATGGTCGCAGATCTGCTTCAGGGCGCCCAGCAGCTTGAGGACCAGCCCCCGGCGGGCGATCCCCTCGGCGGTCTCGATGGCCAGCATCGACTCGCGCACCACCGCCTCGTACAGCGCGGCCTGTTCGCGGGTGAGCGGGACCGGGTGGTCGGTCTCGGTCTTGGGCGGCAGTTCGGGGACGATGCCGGGGTCGGACTTCTTGCGGCGCAGCAGAAAGGGGCGGACCAGGCGGGCGAGCCGGTCCACGGCCTCCGGGTCCTCGCCGTTCTCCACCGCGCGGGCGTGCCGGGCGCGGAAGGACTTCAGGGGGCCGAGCAGTCCGGGGGTGGTCCAGTCGAGCAGAGCCCACAGCTCGGAGAGGTTGTTCTCGACCGGGGTGCCGGTGAGCGCCACGCGCGCGGGGGCCGGGATGGTGCGCAGCGCCTTGGCGGTGGCCGAGAAGGGGTTCTTGACGTGCTGGGCCTCGTCGGCGACGACCATTCCCCAGGCCCGGTCGGCGAGTTGGGCGGCGGCGGAGCGCATGGTGCCGTAGGTGGTGAGGACGAAGCCGCCGTCGAGTCCGTCCAGGGTGCGGTCCGCGCCGTGGAAGCGGCGGACGGGGACGCCGGGGGCGAAGCGGTTGATCTCCCGCTGCCAGTTGCCGAGCAGCGAGGCGGGGCAGACCACCAGGGTGGGTTCGGGGCGGGCCCGTTTCAGGTGCAGCGCGATGAGGGTGACGGTCTTGCCGAGGCCCATGTCGTCGGCGAGGCAGCCGCCGAGGCCGAGGGAGGTCATCAGGTCGAGCCAGGCCAGGCCGCGCAGCTGGTAGTCGCGCAGGGTGGCGGCCAGCTCGGCGGGCGGCGTGGCCGGGGCGAGGCCCGCGGTGAGGCGGTCGCGCAGGGTTGCGAGGGCGCCGGCGGGGACGGCCGGCACGGTCTCGCCGTCGACCTCGGCGGTGCCGGTGAGCGCCACGGACAGCGCGTCGACCGGGTCGAGCAGGCCGAGCTCGCGCTTGCGGGCCTTGCGGACGAGGGCCGGGTCGACCAGGACCCAGCGGTCGCGGAGTCGTACGACCGGGCGGTGCGCCTCGGCGAGGGCGTCCATCTCGGCCTCGTCCAGCGGGTCGCCGCCGAGCGCGAGCTGCCACCGGAAGCGCAGCAGGTCCTCGCTCTCGAAGAAGCCGGTGCCGTCGGTCGCGGAGCCGGGGGCGGGCCGCACCACCGCGGTGGCGGTGAGGTCGCGGGCGAGGTCCCGGGGCCAGTGCACGGCGACCCCGGCGGCGCCGAGCCGGCCGGCCGCGACGCCGAGCAGATCGCCCAGCTCCTCCTCGGAGAGGGCCAGTACGTCGGGCACGTCCTGCTCGGCCAGCCGGTCCAGGGGCGGCCACACCCGGGCGGCGCGGCGCACGGCGAGGGCCGCGTCCACCCGGGCCCGGGGTCCGAAGGCCGCGTCGGCCTCGCCCGCCCACAGTGCGGCGGCGTCGGCCACCAGGGTGGGGTCGGCGAGGCTGTGGACCTGGACGATCGCCGCTCCGGCGGCGCGGGCGCCCGCGCTCGCGCCGGTGTCGAAGGTGTCGTACGCGGACAGGTCGAGGCGCAGCGAGATCCGTACGCCCGCGTCCATGCCGGCGGCGACCTCGGCCGCCCACTCGTGCGCGTGCGGCAGTGCCTGGGGTGCGCGGGCGGCGAAGGGACGGCCGGCGGCGTGCGGGGCCGCCGGGGTGCGGGGCAGGGTGTCGGCGACCGCGTCCAGGAAGGAGCGGACCAGGGCCTCCGGCTCGGGCAGCCGCAGCGGCCCGGAGCCGGGCAGGGGCACGGCGTGGCCCTCCGGGGGCAGGGCGGCGGCGATGGCGCGCAGATGGGCGATGTCGTCGGGTTCGAGCGGGCCGGCGCGCCAGGCGTCGTGGCCGCTCGGGGTGAGGCCGGGCAGCAGGCGGCCGCGGGCGACCAGCCGCAGTGCGTGCAGGGCGGCGGCGCCCCAGCAGGCGGTGGCCGGGTGGGCGGCGCGGTCGCGGCGGGCGTGGACCAGCAGGGGCAGGGCGCGGTCGAGCGGGAGGGTCAGCGCGGGTACCCGCCTGCGGCGCACCCCGGCTCCGTGGGGACGTACGACCGTCAGCTCGCCGGAGTCGCCGGCCGTGGCGGGCAGCGGGTCGCCCGCGGGGTCCCAGAAGGCGAGGCGGCCCTCGCGCGGGAGGGGCGCGGGCAGGTAGACGCAGGCGAGGCGCGCCGGGACCGTGTCCCGGGAACCCTCGGCGGGCTCGGCCACCGCAGCCGTGCCGCTCATACGTACCGCCACCTCCCGTCCGTACGTCGGATCAGACGTCTCCGACTCTACGGGCGGGGTCTGACAATCGGCCCCGGCCGCCCGGTCCGCGGCCCGGCTACGGGACCGTCCGGGAGACCACGTACACCATCGGATAGGTCGGGTCGGCCAGGTTCACGACCACGTCCTGGGTGGGGGCCGGGTTCTTCTGGGTGCGGGTGAGGCCCCACCAGGAGCCGGGGCCGGTGAAGTCCCAGCCGCTGACCTTGCGGTCGCGGGCGCCGACGGCGATGTCGCCCTTCTCCAGCTCGTCCCTGCGGGAGCCGATGGACTGCAGGAAGCTGTCGAGACCGGCCTGGTTGGTGCGGAACTGCACGTAGAGGCGGCTGGTCTTCCAGTTGTTCGTCTCGTAGGAGGCGACGCGGTCGGCGGGGTGCGGGACGTTCACCTGGTAGAGGCGGCGCTGCACCTTCGACGGCCAGCCCTCGGTGAGGCCGGTCGCGGAGTACTTGGCCTCCTTGTCCTTGCCGCTGTTGCGGCTCTGGTTGGCCGAGATCACCAGATAGCCGGCCGGCACCCCGATCAGCAGCACGATGATCAGCAGGGTGAGCGCCCGGCGTTTCGCCTTGTGGCGGGGGTTCTCCGGGGGCCGCCGGGCGGGGCCGGGCGGCGCGGCCTGGCGGGGCAGGGAGGTGGTCATGCGGTGTCCCGTTCTCGACGGGCCTGGGCGTAGCGCTCGTAGCGCTCGTACCGTTCCACCCGGCGCCGCTTGGCGCGGCGGAAGCGGCGGGCGACCAGGCGGGCCAGGTCGGCGGCGCCCACCATGCCGGCCTCGGGGCCGAGCTGGGCGCGGGTGATGCGGGCCTCGGGGCGGTAGCCGCGGCCGGTGAGCTGGCGCTTGAACGCCTCCCGGGCGGGGCCGATGAGCAGTTCGTCGGCGGCCGAGACGCCGCCGCCGATGACGAAGCAGGAGGGGTCGAGGGCGGCGGCCAGGTTGGCGATGCCGACGCCGAGCCACTGGCCGATGTCCTGGAGCAGTTCCACGCACATCGCGTCGCCCTCGCGGGCCAGCTCGGTGATCATCGGGCCGGTGATGTCACCGATGTTGCCCTTGACGTGCTCGATGATCCCGTAGGCGACCGGCGAGTCGGCGGCGGCCAGCTCGCGCGCCTCGCGGACCAGCGCGTTGCCGGAGCTGTACTGCTCCCAGCAGCCGCGGTTGCCGCACGGGCAGCGGTGGCCGCCGGGCACGACCTGCATATGGCCGAACTCGCCGGCCACGCCGAACTTGCCGCGCTTGACCTGGCCGTCCTCCAGGATGGCGCCGCCGATGCCGGTGCCCAGCGTGATCATCACCAGGTGGTCCTCGCCGCGCCCGGCGCCGAAGCGCCACTCGGCCCAGGCGGCCGTGTTGGCGTCGTTGTCCACGAGGACCGGGACGGACAGACGGCCGCTGAGGCGGTCGCGCAGCGGTTCGTTGCGCCAGGACAGGTGGGGGGCGAACAGGACGCGGTTGCGGTCGGCGTCGACCCAGCCGGCGGCGCCGATGCCCACCGCGTGCACGTCGTGCCGGTCGGAGAGGTCGAGGACCAGCTCGACGATGGTGTCCTCGACGACCTTGGGGCTCTTGGACTTGTCCGGGGTCTCCGTGCGGAGCTTCTCCAGGATGTTGCCGTCGGCGTCCACGACGCCCGCCATGACCTTGGTGCCGCCGATGTCGATGCCGACGGTGGGCACCCGGGGTGCGGTCAGGTGGGATCGGCGTTCCCTGGTCCCGACCGTGCGGAGCACAGGGGCCCGGCGGGAGCCGATGGGGGCGGTGAGGTCGCGGTAGGTGCTCATCGTTGGTCGATTCTGCCTCACCCGCGGTAAGGGTGCGGTACAGGGCCGGGCCGAGGGGCGGGCGATCCCGGGGGTCTCCCGGTTGACCGCGGCGCCCCTCGGGGGCGTCAACTGCGTTGCAGTTCGTGGCGGAGGGCCTCCAGGTCGGAGCCGCCCGCCATCTGCCGCGTCAGTTCGTCGAGGGTGATCTCGTCGCGTGTGTGATTGCCCACCATGGTGCCCCGGCGCAGCAGCACGAACCGGTCCCCGACCAGGTACGCGTGGTGCGGGTTGTGGGTGATCAGGACCACGCCCAGGCCCTCGTCCCGGGCCGCGGCGACGTACTTGAGGACGACGCCGGACTGCTTCACGCCCAGGGCCGCGGTCGGCTCGTCCAGGACGAGGACCTTGGCGCCGAAGTGGACGGCGCGGGCGATGGCCACGCACTGGCGTTCGCCGCCCGAGAGGGTGCCGATGGGCTGGTCGACGTCCCGCAGGTCGATGCCCATGCGCAGCAGCGCCTCGCGGGTGGTGCGGCGCATCAGGCCGGTGTCGAGGCGCTTGAAGGGGCCGCTGCCCTTGCGGGGCTCGGAGCCGAGGAAGAAGTTGCGCCAGACCGGCATCAGGGGCACCACGGCCAGGTCCTGGTAGACGGTGGCGATGCCCCGGTCCAGCGCGTCGCGCGGGGAGGCGAGGCGGGTCTCCTCGCCGTCGACGGTCAGCGTGCCGCCGTCGTGCTGGTGCAGTCCGGCGATCACCTTGATCAGGGTGGACTTGCCCGCGCCGTTGTCGCCGAGGACGCAGGTGATCTCGCCCGCGTGCACCTGGAGGGACACGCCCTCCAGGGCGCGGACGTTGCCGTAGTGCTTGCTGACGTCGGTCAGCTCGACCAGGGCCGCGGGTGTCTTGGTCTGCGTCATGCCGTCGCCTCCGCGCGCTTGCGGACCCAGGCGTTGAGCAGGGTCGCGAGGAGCAGCATCGCTCCGAGGAAGAACTTGAACCAGTCGGGGTTCCACTCGGCGAAGACGATGCCCTTGCTGGTCATGCCGAACAGCAGGGCGCCCACGGCGGAGCCGATCGCGCTGCCGTAGCCGCCGGTGATCAGGCAGCCGCCGATGACGGCCGCGATGATGTAGATCAGCTCGTTGCCGACGCCCTCGCCGGACTGGACGGCGTCGAAGGAGAAGAGCAGGTGCTGGCCGGAGATCCAGGCGCCGAACGCGACGCCCATGTAGAGGCCGATCTTGGTCTTGGCCACCGGGACGCCGACCGCGCGGGCCGCGTCCTCGTTGCCGCCGACCGCGAAGATCCAGTTGCCGACGCGGGTGCGCAGCAGGATCCAGGAGCCGAGGGCGACCAGGGCGAGCCACCACAGGATGGTGATCTTGAAGTCGACCCCGCCGACGGTGACCGTGGAGGCGAAGACGGCGCGGGCGCTGGAGAAGCCCTCCATGTCGGCGATGGTCTTGGTGGAGACCGTGCCGTCGATCAGCTTGGTGAAGCCCAGGTTCATGCCGCACAGCATCAGGAAGGTGCCCAGGGTGATGATGAAGCTGGGCAGCTTGGTGCGGGTGAGCATGAAGCCGTTGAAGGCGCCGACGGCCAGTGTGACGAGGAGCGACACGCCGACGCCGACCCAGGTGTTCGCCGTCATCTGGTAGCTGAACATCGAGGAGATCAGCGCCGCGGAGGTCACCATGACGCCCGCCGACAGGTCGAACTCGCCGCCGATCATCAGGAGGGCCACCGGTACGGCCATGATCCCGATGGTCGAGGAGGCGTACAGGACGGTGCTGAGGCTGGAGGCGCGCAGGAAGCCGTCGGCGACGAAGGCGAAGAACACGAAGACGGCGAGGGCGCCGACGACCGAGCCCAGTTCGGGGCGGGCGAGGAGCTTCTTCAGCGGAGAGGTCCGAAGGATCCTTTCGTCGGCCACTTGTTCATCGGTCTTGCGTTCGGCGGTCGCGCTCATCGGGTGCCCCGCTCGGTGTACGCCGCCAGCGTGGCCGCCTGGTCCTTGGTGATGATCTGCGGGCCGGTCAGCACCGGCTTGCCGCCGCCGAGGACGTCGCCGTTGTACTTGTAGGCCCACAGCAGGTCGACCGCCTCGTAGCCCTGGAGGTACGGCTGCTGGTCCACGGCGAAGCCCAGCGTGCCGTTCTTCAGGGAGGCCGCGACCTGGGCGTTGAGGTCGAAGGTGTCCACCTCGGCCTTGCTGCCCGCGTCGCCCTTGGCCTTCACCGCGGTGTCCGCGTACGGCGCGCCGAGGGTGACGACCGCGTCCACGGACTTGTCGGCCTGGAGCTTGGCCTCGATGGCGGACTGCACGTCCGGCATGTTGGTGCCGTTGACGTAGAGCTTCTGCGTGGTGCCGTGGAAGGTCTTGGCGACGCCGTCGCAGCGCTGCTCGTGACCGACGTTGCCCTGCTCGTGCAGCACGCACAGGGCCTTCTTCTTGCCCCGCTTGTTCAGCTCGTCGCCCACCGCCTCGCCGGCGATGGTCTCGTCCTGGCCGATGTGGGTCAGCGCGCCGAAGGCCTTGGACTGCTCGGAGCCGGAGTTGACCGTGATCACCGGGATGCCGGCCCTCTCGGCGCGCTCGACCGACGCCTTCATGGCGTCCGGCTTGGCGAGGGTGACGATGATCCCGTCGACCTTCTTGTCGACCGCCGCGTCCACCAGCTGGGCCTGCTGCTGCGCGTCGTCGTCGTGCGAGTAGAGGAAGTTGATGTTGTCCTTGACGGCGGCCTGCTTGGCACCGCTCTGCACGATGTCCCAGAAGGTGTCGCCGTCCCCCGAGTGCGTGATCATCGCGAAGGTCCAGCGGGGCGTGTTCACCGCCGCCCTGCCCTGGGCCACGGCGGCCTTGCGGGCGTCCTCGGCCCGCTTCCCGCCGGTGCTGCTGCAACCCGCCAGGGACACCGAGAGTGCCCCCGCGACTGCCATGACTGCCCAGGTACGAAACCGTGCCACGAGGCCGTGCCCTTCTCCCTGTCGCCGGCTGTGGCCGGCTGTCCTTGCTCCGACGTGCGTAAGGGGCGGGCGACCTCACCGTCGGCGTGTCCCGGCGGCGACCTCACCAGCCCCAAACACTTCAGTATCGGTCATCGGCCGGGTCGGGAGTGCGGCCGGGGAGGAGATCCCGGTCACCTTGTCCGGACAATGCGACGAACCCTGGGCCGTCGTCAGGGGCGCACGAGCAGCTGGAACTCGAAGGAGTAGCGGGCCGGGCGGTAGGTGTGGTCGCCGAACTCGACCGCGCGGCCGGTGTCGTCGAAGGTGGTCCGCCGCATGGTGAGCAGCGGCGCGCCCTCGGCCTCGCCGAGCCGGTCGGCCTCCATGGCGGTGGCGCCCCGGGCGCCGATCGACTGGCGGGCGCTGTGCAGGGTGATCCCGGCGGCGCGCATCAGCCGGTACAGGCCGGTCGCCTCCAGCTGGGCCGTGTCCAGGTCGAACAGGCCGGGCGGCAGGTGGTTGACCAGATAGGCCATCGGCTCGTCGTGCGCGAGCCGGAGCCGTTCGACGCGGTGCACGTCGCCGCCCTCGGCGACACCGAGCGCCGCGGCGATCTCCGCGGAGGCCGGGACGACCGTGTTGACCAGGACCTTGGTCGCCGGGCGCTGCCCGGCCGCCTCCAGGTCGTCGTAGAGGCTGCTCAGCTCCAGGGGGCGCTTGACCTGGCTGTGCACGACCTGGGTGCCGACGCCCCGGCGGCGCACGAGGAGGCCCTTGTCCACGAGGGACTGGATGGCCTGGCGGACGGTGGGCCGGGACAGTCCGAGCCGTGCGGCCAGTTCGATCTCGTTGCCCAGGAGGCTGCCGGGAGTCAGGCCACCGCGCTCGATGGCGGCCTCCAGCTGCTGGGAGAGCTGGAAGTACAACGGCACCGGCGAGCTACGGTCCACACGGAGGTCGAGCGCGACGGTCGGGTCCACAACAGGTTTCGGCACGGGCCCGAGCGTAGCCGCGTGACGGGTTGACGGGAAGTCGTGAAGTCCGGTTGTCCTGACATGCGAATTGACAGGGCACCGGCTCCGCCCCCACTTTGTTCCCATGCGCATCGGCGTCATCGGTACGGGCCGCATCGGGACCCTCCACGCGAACACGCTCAGCCGTCATCGCGAGGTCGGATCGCTGATCCTCACGGACGCCGATCCGGCGCGGGCCCAGCGGCTGGCGCAGCGGCTGGGCGAGACGGCGGCGCCGGGGGTGGACGAGATCTTCAGGTGGGGCGTGGACGCGGTGGTGATCACGACGGCGACCGCGGCGCACGCCGAGCTGATCGGCCGGGCGGCCCGCTCGGGCCTGCCGGTCTTCTGCGAGAAGCCGATCGCCCTGGACGTCCCGGGCACGCTCCAGGCGCTCGCCGAGGTGGCGGCGGCCCAGACGGTGCTCCAGATGGGCTTCCAGCGGCGGTTCGACGCCGGATACGCGGGCGCCCGCGAGGCGGTACGCTCCGGGCGGCTCGGCCGGCTGCACACCGTCCGCGCCCTGACCTGCGACCAGTCCCCTCCCCCGGCCGACTGGCTGCCGCTGTCCGGCGGCCTGTTCCGGGACACGCTCATCCATGACTTCGACGTCCTGCGCTGGGTGACCGGCCGCGAGGTGACCGACGTCTACGCCACCGGCTCGGACGCCGGCCCCGCGATGTTCCGGGAGGCCGGCGACGTCGGCACGGGGGCGGCGCTGCTCACCCTGGACGACGGCACCCTGGCCACCGCGAGCGCGACCCGGGTGAACGGCGCCGGCTACGACGTCCGCATGGAGCTGGCCGGCGAGCACGACACGGCCGTGGTCGGTCTGGACGACCGTACGCCGCTCGCCTCCACCGAACCGAGCGGGCCGCCGCCCGCGGACAAGCCCTGGACCGGCTTCCTGGAGCGGTTCGCCCCCGCCTACGAGGCCGAACTGTGCGCCTTCGTGGACGTGCTGCGCGGCGAGCGGCCCAATCCCTGTGACGGGCGGCAGGCCCTGGAGGCGCTGCGGATCGCCGAGGCCTGCGAGATCTCGCGCCGGGAGCGGCGGGCGGTGGCGCTCGGGGAGATTCCGGGGGCGTAGGGCCGGCGTGCGGGGCCGCCGCACGGCGGCGGTGCCTCCAGGGGGCCTCGCTACCAGCGCACCGGCAGGGTGCGCAGGCCGCGCATGAGCATGCCCGGCAGCCACTCGCCGTGGGGGCCGTCCAGGGCGAGTCCCGGGGCGCGTTCCAGCAGGGTGGCGATGGCGGTGCGGCCCTCCAGGCGGGCCAGGGGCGCGCCGAGGCAGTAGTGGATGCCGTGGCCGAAGGCGAGGTGGCCGCGGGTGTCGCGGCGGATGTCGAAGCGGTCGGGGGCGGGGAACCGGGCGCCGTCGCGCTGGGCCGCGGTGAGCCCGATCATCACGTGGTCGCCCTGTTCGATCCGCACGCCCCCGAGCTCCAGCGGCTCGGCCGCGTACCGGAACGTGGCGTTCTCCACCGGGCCCTCCCAGCGCAGCGCCTCCTCCACCACGCCGTCGATCAGGCTCGTGTCGGCGCGCAGGGCGGCGAGTTGATCGGGGTGGGTGAGCAGCGCGAGGACGCCGTTGCCGATGAGGTTGACCGTGGTCTCGTGTCCGGCGATGAGCAACAGGAAGGCCATGCCGCGCAGTTCCTCGGGCGAGAGCCGGTCGCCGTCCTCGGCGGTGGTGCGGACCAGGTCGCCGAGCAGGTCGCCGGTGGGTCCGGCACAGCGTTTGTCCTCGATCAGTTCGGTGAGGTACTCGCCGAGGCGGACGACCGCCTCGTGCTCCGCCTCCGGGTCGGTCGGGGCGACCACCTGCGAGGAGATCTCGCGGAACTCGGTGCGGTCCATCTCGGGGACGCCGAGCAGTTCGCAGATGACGGTGAGGGGCAGCGGGTAGGCGAGGGAGGCGATGAGGTCGGCCCTGTCGTGCGCCAGCATCTCGTCCAGCAGGTCGTCGGTGATCCGCTGGACGCGCGGGCGCAGTTGCTCGATGCGGCGCATGGTGAAGGCGCGGGTGACGAGGCCGCGCAGCCGGGTGTGCTGCGGCGGGTCGGTGCTCAGCAGGTGCCTGCCGATCAGGTGCTGGTCGACGAAGGTGACGCCGATCTTCGCGCCGTCCTTGGCGAGCCGGGGGTCGGCCAGGGCGGCGCGCGCCTCCTCGTACCCCACGACCAGCCAGGTCTCGTAGCCCGCGTCCGCGCCCGGCGGCCGGACGCGGTGCACGGGTCCGGCCTCGCGCAGCCGCGCGTACACCGGATGCGGGTTCCGGCGGAACGCCTCCCCGTACTCCCCCAGATCGACGGTCTGCCGCCTGTCCATGGCTCCCCTTCCGGACTCCCCCGAGGCCCGCCGGGCACGTCCCGGTACAGAGGGAACGCGCGCGCGACCGGATCGGTGCCCGTTCCCCGGAGAATTCCGTGCCGGCCCGGACACGACTCGCCCCGCGGCCGATGGGTGGGGGTGGGTGGCCGCGGGGCGAGGCTCTGTGTCGGTCAGCAGCCGAAGTCGATCAGGTCGAACGTGGCGTAGTGGTCGGAGGTGTAGTAGTCCTCCTGGTTCTGCTCGCCGGTGACGATGCGGCGGGCACCGCGGGTGGAGGAGCCGGGGGTCTTGACGGTGTACTCGTGGTAGTACCCGGACGGCTGGTCGGGCAGGACGCCCTCGCGGTTGGAGAAGACCGTGCCGTCCTGCGAGTACGGGTAGGGACCGCCCTGGGCGATGAGGCCGAGGGTGTCGTCGGCCTCCGGCGGCAGGGCGCTGTGGCAGATGCTGCCGACGGAGGCGGCGGACGCGGGTACGGCGTGGGCCGTCGCGGTGGAGACGGGCACCGCGCCCGCCGGGCCGGCGGAGACGGTGCCGCCCACGAGGAGGGCGGACAGGACTGCGGCTGCGGCGCCGATCCGAGCGGCGCGTGGGGGGATTCGCATGCCGTCATGATGACGCGCGTAGACAAGGACATGTCAACGACACCGTCGAAGATTCCGCCGTCGGTCAACCCTGTTTTTCAGCGAGTTCACCTTCCTCCTCCGGACGGCCACACGAGGCGCACAGGGCGGTCACGGGAGGCACGTTCGAAGGACGCCGGGCGGGGGCGGTGCGGCTCAGCCGGCGTGGGTGGAGAACAGACCGCCGGTCGGGCCCTGCTTGTCGCCGCCCTGGGCCTTCTTCAGGGCGTTGGCCAGACTCTCGATGGTCAGGGACTGGAGGATCACCCGGCCGTTGCCCTCCAGGGTGGCCAGGGACAGGCCCTCGCCGCCGAAGACGGCGTTCATCAGCCCCTGCCGGTTGAGGCCGCCCACCCGCTGCACGCCGTACTGGATGCCCTCCTCGAAGGCGACCACACAGCCGGTGTCCACCTCGATGCGGCCGCCGAAGTCCGCCGGGTTGAGGTCGATGAAGTTGCCCGCGCCCGCGATGATCACCGTGCCGTACCCGGTGAACTTCTCCAGGACGAAGCCCTCGCCGCCGCTCATGCCGGTACGGCCGCCCGCGAAGGCGATGCCGAACTCGACCGTGGACTCCGCGGCCACGAAGGCGTCCTTCTCGGCGAACCAGGCACGGTTGCCGTCGAGTTCCAGCGCGCGCATCTCCCCCGGGAGCACCCCGGCGAAGCCGACTGTGCCCTGACCGCCCTGGGCGGTGAAGTACTGGAACGCCAGCGATTCGCCGGCCAGCATCCGCTGCCCCACCTGCATCGCGGTGCCCATGGCCTGGCGCAGCAGCCCGCCCATGCCGCCGCCCGAGCCGCCCTGCTGCTGCCCACCGCTCCCGGACGGCCCGGACAGCCGGGTCTCCATGGTCACGTTCGTGGTCTTGAACAGGAACTTCCCCGCCTCGCAGTACACGGTCTGCCCGGGGTGCAGGTTGACGACCGCCATCTGCATGGCGTTGCCGACGATCTCTTGCTGAAGGGTCACGCCCGGAAGAACGCGGGAGAGGGGGCGAAGAGTTCCGGCCGGGGCCGACCGGGCCGCGCGTTCGCCGTCGGCGGACGGGGAGCGGACGGGACGACAGGGGCGCGGCGCCACCGTCGCCGGGGCCGTTGTCAGTGCCCTGCGTCATGATGCGGGGCAGGTGACGGCCCGTCGTCCGGCATGGGCTCCGGAGGCCGTCGACGGGGTGAGGAGGGGTGCCGTGCGCAGGCCGGTCACAGGAGAGGTGTACGTCCACCACGGCCGGATGTACGTGGAGAGCGATCCGGACGCCGTGGGCCCGGACCTGCACGAGGCGTTCGCGGGCCAGCGCGGGGGCTGTGCGGGGCCGCGGTCCCGGGTGCGCTCTGGCTGACCACGGGGCTGCACACGGGAGGCGTCGGCCTCGATGTGGAGGTGCACGACGAGGCCCCGCCGGTGGACCCCTCCTGGGAGGACGTGGTGGAGGTGTCCTTCCGCCCGGTGTCGCGACGCACCAGGCTGGTGCTGCGGGCGGGCGAGTCCGCGTGGGACCTGGGTCTCGCCCCGGCCGACTACCGGGTGCGGTACTGCGCCCGGGGCATGGACAAGGGGAGCAGGCTGGACGCCAGAGGGGACAAGGAGCCGCGCGCGGACAGCTATCTCCTCCAGTTCTGGCCCGGGCCGCCGCGCCCGGACCAGGTGGTCCGCCAGACCTCCCGGATCGCCGCCTGCCGGCACCGCTTCGCGCGCGAACTCCCGCCGCCGCCCGTCCCCGAGGAGCGCGCCGAGCGCGAACGCCTGGCCCGCGAGGCGGAGGAACGGGCCGCGGAGGAACGGCGACTGCACCACGAGCGGTGGGAGTGGGGCGGGCGGCTGCCGAGCGGACGGCTGCGCGCCGTCGGCGGCAACGTCCGGGGTCTGCTCCGGTTCGACAGCGACCTGGTGCACGCGCTGGACGCGGCGGGCCCCGACGTCCAGCGCACGACGGCGGTGCTGGCCGCCCACCGGGCCTGTGAGGCGGCGGGTCTGACCGACGTGCCGTGGGTCGCCCGGGCGCTCACCGCGGTGTCACTGGGCCGGCCGCTGCCGCCGCCCTTCGACGACCCCGCCCTGATGCGCGAAACCCTGCGCCGCGACCCGCGGGTGCCGGACCGTTCGGTGCTCGGGGCGGTACCGCCCGAGCGTCCGCCCTACCGGTCACCGGGCGGGGGCGAGTACGACACACCGGTGTTCGTGCACGGCACCACCGGGCCGAGCGGGCGGGGGCCGATCTCACAGCCGCACTTCGCCCTGCCCGCCGTGCTCGCCGCCGCGGACCCGGCCCCGCTCAGGGCGGCACTGGACGCGGTGTGGCACGCGGTGCACACCTACGGCGAGCACTACCCGCGGCTGCTGGCGGAGGTCCGGTCGGGGTGCGTCGGCCCGCCTCCGGGGGACGGCTGACCGCCGACCACCACCCCCTCACCCCTGCGTGATCGCCTCCGGGGCGCCCAGCCGGGGCGCGCGGGACGGCGGGGCCAGGGTGCCGTCGACCGGGTCGTGGTGGATCCGCTCCGGGGGGAGGTTCAGGGCGGTCAGGTTGTAAGCCGTGGCGGTGACCATCATGGGCGGGCCGCTCAGATAGGCGATGTGGCCGGACCAGTCGCCGTGCCGGGCGACCGCGTCGGCCACCGAGGCGTCGGCGGCGGCGCCGGGGCCCTCGCCGATCACCGGGACGACGCGCAGCCAGGGGCAGTTCTTCTCCAGCCGGGACAGGGTGGCCGTGTCGTAGAGGTCGTCCAGGCTGCGGGCGCCGACGAACAGGTGGGCGCCGCGGCGCAGGGAGCGCCGGGACAGCTCTTCGACCAGCGCGCGGGCGGTGGCCCAGCCGGTGCCGCCGGCCACGATGAGGACGTCGCGCGAGGGGTCGTTGTCCAGGGTCATGGTGCCCTGGGCGGGCCCGAGGCGGAGCGGGTCGCCGACGCGGGTGCGGCCCACCAGCGCGTCGCTGACCCCGCCGGGCCCGGTGCGGCGGATGTGGAACTCCAGTTCGCCGTCCTGGCGGGGCGCGCAGGCGATGGAGTACGGCCGCCAGGTGAGGGGCAGCAGCGGGCTCTGGATGCGGGTGTACTGCCCGGCCTGATAGGGAAACGGTTCCGCGGTGTGTACGCGGAGCACCGCGAGGTCGGGGCGGCGCAGCTCGTGGGCGGTCACCGTGCCGTTCCAGTACGGCGGTTCGGCCAGCGCCCCGGCCGCGCCGTCGACCATGGCCGCGACCGCGAAGCGGAGCATGCGCAGCCACGCCTGCTCCATCTCCTCCGTCCAGCGCTCGCCCGCGTTGCGCCGCAGGCCCTCGGCGAGCGCGTGCTCGAACACCTCGAAGTGCACCGGTTGGACGCCCAGTTTACGGTGGTCGCGGCCCAACCGGGCGCAGAAGTCGGTCACTTCCGCCGGCCGGTCGAGGTGTTCGATCAGGTACCAGAAGGCCCGCTCCAGATGGACCCGCTGGAACTCCATGGAGTCCGGGAAGAGCGACCGCAGATACGGGTGCCGCTCGAACATGGCGTCGTAGAGGTGCCCGATGAGGTCGGCGAACGGGGTGACCAGCGGCAGGTGGCGGGTGATGATCCGCTGGTCGGCCGCGCCGTCGTACGACCGCGCGAACTCCCGGTGCCCGGCCCGCGGGTGTCCCGGGCCCGGGTCGGGCCGGCCGGTCGAGGACAGGAGCCGCCGGCGCAGGCGCATCGCGTCCCGCCGGGCGAGGAGCGCGTGGTACTCGTCGTGCGCGTCGCTTCTGGTGCTGTTCACGGGCTGGCTCTCTCCCTGCGGTACGTCGCGCGCCGCCGTCCCGTTCCCGGCCCCCGTCGCCCGGCGGTCGTCGGCGCGCTCTTTCGGCGCCGTCTTCGCGTGGACCGCACGGGCGGCCGCGGTCACGGTCGCCCGTGCGCCGTCCCGTCGGCGCGGGCGAGTCCGCCGCCGGCCGGAGCCGATGGCGGTGGACCGTGTCCCACGACGCCGGTGGTCCGGCCGGAAGACGCGCCAGTATTGCACCGCGGGCCGGGTGCCGTCCGGCCCTGGCCGACAGGGCCGTTCGGCCCTGTTCACCCCCGCCACCAGCTGGTTTTCTACGGGGTACGGCACGCACCGTGGACAGCGCGAGGGGCGGGCCTCCGCCTCCCCGCGGTGCCCGCCCCTCGATCCGGGTGACGATCGCTCAGCCACCCAGTTCCTGGTGGCGCGCGGCCAGCCGGGCCGCGCCGGACTCCGTCGGCGAGCCGTACAGGCGCAGCCGGGAGATGCCGCCGTCGGGGTAGATGTCGATGCGGGCGTGGGTGCCCACCGCCGGGTCCGCGAGGACGAACCGGTGGTTGGTGTCGGGCTGGAGGCGGGTGCGGGGCAGGATCTCGCGCCACTCGCCGTCCTCGCCGTCGCGCACCGAGACCGACGCCCAGCCGGCGCTGTTGCCCTTGAGGTACGCGGTGTCGATCTCCAGGGCGCGGATCTGGGACTGGGTGACGAGCCGGTAGCGGATCCAGTCGTTGCCCCGGTCGCGGCGGCGGCGGGTCTCCCAGCCGTCGTCCATCTTGCGGGAGCGGCCGGGCTGGATGGTGTTGGTGGCCGGGGAGTAGAAGAGGTCGGAGGCGTCCTCGACCCGGCCGCCGTTCTCCAGCGCGACGACGTCGAAGGTGCCGAGCGCCGCCAGCCACGCGGGATCCGGGGCGACTTCGCCGTAGACCCGCAGGCGGGCGATGCCGCCGTCGGGGTGCTGGTTGACGCGGACGTGAGTGAAGCGCTGTTCCACGGAGACGGCGAAGCCGTTCGCGGCGTGGCCGCCGACGGGCGTGCGCGGCACCAGGGTCGTCCACTTGACGTCGCCGGAGAGGAGTTCCTCGGGCGCGGGCGAGCCCGGGACCGAGGCGGCCTGGACGGAGACGGCCTGCGGGTAGTTGCCGCGGAAGTGGGCGGTGTCCACGACGACCCCGCGGATCACTCCGGGGGCGCCGAGGCGGACGAGGGCCCAGTCGTGGTCCTCGTCGGTGGGCCAGGGGTCCTGCGGGCCGGTGCCGCGCCGGCGGCGGGTCTCCCAGCCGTCCATGATCTTGCCCTTGTGGCCGAAGTGCTCGGGGTCGAACTCGGCGCGCTCGGGTACCAGCAGGTTCTCGCGCTGGGCGAAGAACTCGTCGTTGGCGGCGACGACACCGGCGCCGAGGCGCCGGTCGGCGAGGTTGGCGTGCCGGGTGAAGGGGAAGTCGGCGGTGCGGTAGTCCGCGTACGGGTCACCGCCTCCGTAGGGGTTCGCGTCGCCGGTGAAGCCTGAAGTCGCCGTCACGGTGATCAGTGGTTCCTTTCGGGAGTCGGCCGGGCGGATGCGGTGGTGCTCACCGGGGGCGGTCGAGCAGCATGCCCCGCGGCGGGGTGAACTCGCCGTCGGCGTAGACGCGCCGTCCGCGCAGCCAGGTGGATTTGACGACGCCGTGCAGGGTCCTGCCGGCGTAGGCGGTGACCCGGTTGCGGTGCTGGAGGCCGGCCGGGTCGACGGTGAAGGTCTCGTCGGGCGCGAGGACCGCGAAGTCGGCGTCGCGGCCCGGGGCGATGGCGCCCTTGCGGCCGTCGAGGCCGGCGAGGGCGGCGGTGCGCGCGGACATCCAGGTGACCACGTCCTCGAGGGTGTGGCCGCGCCTGCGCGCCTCGGTCCAGACGGCGGAGAGGCTGAGCTGGAGTCCGGAGATGCCGCCCCACGCGGTGGCGAAGTCGGTGGTCTTCAGGTCGGCGGTGGAGGGCGAGTGGTCGGTGACGACGCAGTCGATGGTGCCGTCGGCCAGCGCCTCCCACAGCAGGTCCTGGTTGGCGGCCTCGCGGATGGGCGGGCAGCACTTGAACTCGCTGGCGCCGTCGGGGACTTCCTCTGCGGTGAGGGTGAGGTAGTGCGGGCAGGTCTCCACGGTCAGCCGGACGCCCTCGGCGCGCGCGGCGCGGATCAGCGGCAGGGCGTCGCCGGAGGACAGGTGCAGCACGTGCACCCGGGCGCCGAGCCGGCGGGCCTGCGCGATCAGGGCGGCGATGGCGGTGTCCTCGGCGTCGCGCGGGCGGGAGGCAAGGAAGTCGGCGTAGCGCGGGCCGCCGTGCTGCGGGGCGGCGGCGAGGTGGTGCGGGTCCTCGGCGTGCACGATGAGCAGGCCGTCGAAGCCGGCGATCTCCGCGAGGGAGACGGCGAGTCGCTCCTGGTCGAGGTGCGGGAACTCGTCCACGCCGGACGGGGAGAGGAAGGCCTTGAAGCCGAACACGCCGGCCTCGTGCAGGGGCCGCAGATCCTTGACGTTGTCCGGCAGGGCGCCGCCCCAGAAACCGACGTCGATGTGCGCCTTGTCCCGGGCCACGTCCCGTTTGATCCGCAGGTGTTGGACGGTGGTGGTCGGCGGGAGGGAGTTGAGCGGCATGTCGACGAGGGTGGTGATGCCGCCGGCCGCCGCGGCCCGGGTGGCGGTCCAGAACCCCTCCCACTCGGTGCGGCCCGGGTCGTTGACGTGCATGTGGGTGTCGATCAGGCCGGGCAGCAGCACATGGTCGCCGACGTCCTCGACGCGCGCGCCGGCCGGGACCTCGGCGTCGTACGGCAGTACGGCCGTGATCGTCCCGGCGGAGACGGCGACCGTGGCGGCCCGCGTCCCTTCGGGGGTGATGACGCGCGTCGAGCGCAGCACCAGTTCAGCGTCGGACACCCGAACCCCTCTCTGTACGTACCGCCGTCTCACACCAGGGAAACAGGACGTACAGCCATGAAACGGATTTCAACGTTCTGTTGAAGGAGTCTTCACTCCCCCTCCCGCGCCGTCAAGAGGCAGCTGCGCCGCAGCGGACGGGGGCAGGTCGTACTGGACGTTTCCACAAAGCGGAATTACAATTCCAGTAAGCAGAATGTAGCTACGCACAAGCGGGGAGTCAACCGTCCGCCGGGTAGGCTGCTGCCCTCCGTCCGCCCCGAAAGGAACGCGCCGTGCCGACGTCCAGCGCCAGCACCCCCGACTCCGCCAAGTCCGCCGGCGGTGGCGGGGTCCAGTCCCTCGAGCGCGCCTTCGACCTGCTGGAACGGATGGCGGACGCGGGTGGCGAGGTCGGCCTGAGCGAACTGTCCGCGACCAGCGGGCTGCCGCTGCCCACCATCCACCGGCTGATGCGCACGCTGGTGGCCTGCGGCTATGTGCGCCAGCAGCCCAACCGGCGCTATGCGCTCGGCCCCCGGCTGATCCGCCTGGGCGAGTCCGCCTCCCGGCTGCTCGGCACCTGGGCCCGGCCGTACCTGGCCCGCCTGGTGGAGGAGACCGGCGAGACGGCGAACATGGCGCTGCTGGACGGCGACGAGGTCGTGTACGTGGCCCAGGTGCCCTCCAAGCACTCGATGCGGATGTTCACCGAGGTCGGCCGGCGGGTGCTGCCGCACTCGACGGGAGTGGGCAAGGCGCTGCTGTCCGCGGTGCCGGACGACGAGGTGCGGGCGCTGCTGACCCGGACGGGGATGCCCGCGGCGACGGACAAGACCATCACCACGCCGGAGGAGTACCTCGTCGCGCTGGCCGAGGTGCGCCGGCAGGGATACGCCGTGGACGACAACGAGCAGGAGATCGGCGTGCGGTGCCTCGCGGTCTGCGTGCCGGAGTCCCCGACGGCCGCGGCGATCTCCATCTCCGGCCCGGCCGGGCGGGTCACCGACGCGGCGACCGAGAAGATCGTGCCGGTGCTGCAGCAGGTGGCCGTGGAGCTGTCCCAGGCCCTGGCGAGTTCTGGCGCGTGACGCCCGCGGTTCCGGGGGCGCTAGCGGGGGGCGTCGGACGACCGGCCGGCGGCCGCGGGCCCGTGGCGGTCGCCCGGGCGGCTCGCCGGACCCCCGGACGGGGACCCCTGTGCCCGGTGCGCCGTCTGCCCGAACAGATCCACCGCGTCCCTGACCTCCCGTAAGGGACGGGCCAGGGCGCTCATCGACCCGATGGCGCCGGCGACGAGCAGCAGGCAGCCGCGCAGGCGGGGTATCTCCGGGGAGCCCTCGGCGGCCATCGCGGCGAGCGCGGCCAGCTCCTCCTCGGCTATCGCCCGGTCGGGGAAGTCCGCGCGCAGCGCGGCCAGTTCGCGGCGCAGGCGGGCCACCGCCCCCCGCAGTTCCGTCACCCTCGGGTCCTCGTCGCTGCCGGTCACCGGCCTCTGCCCCAAGCTCCGCAAAGCAGCCCTCCCCAGGCATGCCACGCCGTCGTGCGCGGGCCAGTAAACGCCACCGGACCTGGCGAGCGCCACAGGGCGTACCGAAATTCAGCCCAAGGACACCGGCCGGCCGGTCCGCCGTCGGGTATGCAGGACCCATGACGGACATCCAGGACCACAGGGAGCGGGGCGGGGAGGTCGCCGGGCTGCTGCTGGCCGCGGGCGGCGGCCGGCGGCTCGGGGGGCGGCCGAAGGCGCTGCTGGAGCACCGGGGGCGCCCGCTGGTCGAGCACGCGGCGGGGGTGCTGCGGGCGGCCGGGCTGGGGCGGATCCACATCGTGCTGGGCGCGCGGGCGCCGGAGGTCCGCGAGCGGGCCGCGCTGGACGGCTGTGTGCTGGTGGACAACCCGGACTGGGCCGAGGGCATGGGCTCCTCGCTGCGCGCGGGTCTGGCCTCGCTCGCCCGGACGGACGCACGGGCGGCGCTGGTCTGCCTGGTCGACCAGCCGGGCATCACCCCGGCGGCGGTGGCGCGGGTGCTGCAAGCGTACGAGGACGGGGATTCGCTGGTCTCGGCCGCGTACGACGGGGTGCGCGGGCATCCGGTGCTGTTCGGCGCGGCGCACTGGGCGGGGATCACCGCGGCCGCCACCGGGGACCAGGGGGCCCGCGCCTATCTGAAGGCCCGCGCGGACGCCGTCCGGCTGGTGGAGTGCGCGGACGTGGCGGAGCCGTACGACATCGACACCGAGGCCGATCTGAGCCACCTTGAGTGAACGGGGTGGCACCGAGCGCCACCTTGCCTCGACCCTGAGATTCTCGACATCAACAGACCATTGAAGTTCCACAATGAGGAAACTAGTATCCACTGCTCAGAAGCACTCGGCCGCACAACGGGTGCGATTCGTCCTGTTCGTGCCCTTGGGCACGTGGTGCCACCGCTGAAGGAAGTGACAGCTCATGTCCGCACCAGCGCCGTCCCCGCTGGCCATCGTCGACGCCGAGCCCCTGCCCCGGCAGGAGGAGGTCCTCACCGACGCGGCGCTCGCCTTCGTGGCGGAGCTGCACCGGCGGTTCACCCCGCGCCGTGACGAACTCCTGGCCCGCCGGGCCGAGCGCCGCGCCGAGATCGCCCGCACCTCCACCCTCGACTTCCTCCCGGAGACCGCCGCGATCCGCGCGGACGACTCCTGGCGGGTCGCCCCGGCCCCGGCCGCGCTGAACGACCGGCGCGTCGAGATCACCGGCCCCACCGACCGCAAGATGACGATCAACGCGCTGAACTCGGGCGCGCGGGTCTGGCTCGCCGACTTCGAGGACGCCTCCGCGCCCACCTGGGAGAACGTCGTCCTCGGCCAGCTGAACCTGATCGACGCCTACACCCGCTCCATCGACTTCACCGACCCCCGGTCCGGGAAGTCGTACGCGCTGCGGCCCGCCGAGGAGCTGGCGACCGTCGTCATGCGTCCCCGCGGCTGGCACCTGGACGAGCGGCACCTCGCCGACGCCGACGGCCGCAAGGTCCCCGGCGCCCTGGTGGACTTCGGCCTGTACTTCTTCCACAACGCGCAGCGGCTACTGGAGCTCGGCAAGGGCCCGTACTTCTACCTGCCGAAGACGGAGTCGCACCTCGAAGCGCGGCTGTGGAACGACGTGTTCGTGTTCGCGCAGGACTACGTGGGCGTCCCGCAGGGCACCGTCCGCGCCACCGTGCTGATCGAGACCATCACGGCCGCGTACGAGATGGAGGAGATCCTCTACGAACTGCGCGACCACGCCTCCGGGTTGAACGCGGGCCGCTGGGACTACCTGTTCTCCATCGTGAAGAACTTCCGTGACGGCGGCGCCAGGTTCGTGCTGCCGGACCGCAACGCCGTCACGATGACGGCCCCGTTCATGCGGGCCTACACCGAACTCCTCGTGCGCACCTGCCACAAGCGCGGCGCGCACGCGATCGGCGGCATGGCGGCCTTCATCCCCTCCCGCCGGGACGCGGAGGTCAACAAGGTGGCCTTCGAGAAGGTCCGCGCCGACAAGGACCGCGAGGCGAACGACGGTTTCGACGGCTCCTGGGTGGCCCACCCCGACCTGGTGCCGATCGCCATGGAGTCCTTCGACCGGGTCCTCGGTGACAAGCCCAACCAGAAGGACCGGTTGCGCGAGGACGTGCACGTCGAGGCCGCGGACCTGATCGCCATCGACTCGCTGGACGCGAAGCCGACGTACGCGGGGCTGGTCAACGCCGTGCAGGTGGGCATCCGTTACATCGAGGCCTGGCTGCGCGGGCTGGGCGCGGTCGCCATCTTCAACCTGATGGAGGACGCCGCCACCGCCGAGATCTCCCGCTCCCAGATCTGGCAGTGGATCAACGCGGGCGTCGAGTTCGAGAACGGCGACAAGGCGACGCCCGAGCTGGCCCGCAAGGTCGCCGCCGAGGAACTCGACCACATCCGCGAGGAGATCGGCGAGGAGGCCTTCCGCGCCGGGCACTGGCAGGAGGCGCACGACCTGCTGCTGAAGGTGTCCCTGGACGAGGACTACGCCGACTTCCTCACGCTGCCGGCGTACGAGCAGCTCAAGGGCTGACCCGTAGGGGTGTCCTCGGGGATGGCCCGGGGGCACCCCGTCCGTCTTCTCCCCCGGGATCTTTCCGGGGGTGCCCCTACGTCCCCGGACATCCGCCCGTCTCCCTCAGGGGCTTCCCTCAGCGCAGGTGGACCGCGCCGTCGTGTTCCACGGCCGGTTTCCCGTGCAGATCGGGGACCTGCTTCAGCCAGTCCGGGCGGCCCGCCTGGGTCCGCGCCGCGCGGGCCGCCTCCTCGGCCGCCAGCTGCTCCCGGCTCGGGAAGTCGGTGGGCAGCCACTCGGCCGACAGCCGGACGCGGGCCAGGAGGTAGTCGACGTAGGCGTCCCGGACGTCGTCGGGCCCGGCGAACCCGGCGTCCTCGGCCAGCCAGGCGTCCGGCACCTGCGCGACGATCGACCGCAGCAGTTCCCCGGTGACGCGCGGGGCGAGTTCGGCGTCGGCGGCCCGGACGTCGGGGCCGTAGTGGCCGAGGGCGTGGTGGCGGAAGTCGTACCGCTTGCCCGGGGTCGTGGTGTCCCAGCGGTGGTGGAAGACCAGGGCGGCGCCGTGGTCGATGAGCCACAGGCGCGGCGGTACGGTGCCGAGCGTGGGCCAGACCATCAGGTTGGAGCTGTGCACGGTGCGGTCGACGTTGACGGTCAGCGCGTCCAGCCACACAATGCGGCCGGCCTCCAGCGGGTCCACCGGGAAGGTGCGGGCGACCTCCGGGGTGAAGTCGCGGGCGCCGGGCAGGTAGTCCATGCCGAGGTTGACGCCCGCGCTCGCGCTGTGCAGATCGCGCACCTCCTGGTGCGGCTCGGAGTCGGCGACGGCCGGGTCGAAGTGCACGAGCACCAGCTCGGGGAAGCGCAGCCCGAGCGCCCGCGCGAGCTCCCCGACGATCACTTCCGCGACCAGCGCCTTGTGTCCCTGCGCGGACGCGGTGAACTTCACGACGTACGTCCCCAGATCGTCTCCCTCGACGATCCCGGGGACCGAACCACCGGAATGCAGAGGCTCGATATAGCGGGTCGCGGTGACCTCTCTCAGCATTTTCCAAGGCCCCACGGCTTGTTTGCTTTATCTTCCACGGCTCGCTCCCACGGGCTGCAATCCAGGGCAACCAAGTGAGCATAGTAACCAGGGCGGCTTCGCCGCACTCCCGGGCCGCCGTGGAGCGCCACGGGCCCCGGCCGGTCGCCGGGCCGCCCCTCGGACGGCCCGGACGGCCCGGCGGGGTGGGCCGGTTCAGCCGGTCTGGCAGATGGCCCCGTCGAGCTTGAAGTCCGTCGGGCTCGCGGTGTTGCCCGTGTGGGTGGCCTGGAAGCCGATGGAGGTGGTGGCGCCCGCGGCGAGCGTCCCGTTGTAGCCGGCGTTCTTGGCGGTGACCGCCCCACTGGCCGGGGAGAAGGTCGCGTTCCAGCCCGAGGTGATGGTCTGTCCGGAGGGGAGGGTGAAGGTCAGCGTCCAGCCGTTGAGCGTGGTGGAACCGGTGTTGGTGATGCCGATGTTGTCGGTGAGGCCGTCGTTCCAGGCACTGATGGTGCTGGTCACCCGGCAGGCGGCACCCGTCGGGGGCGTGGTGGGCGGGGGTGTCGTGGGCGGCGGCGAGGTCGGCGGCGTGCTCTGGTCGAGGCCCATGAAGGCGATGGCCCTGGCCGCCATCCCGGAGGTCGGCAGGGTGTGGCCGACGCCCGCGAGGCTGATCGCCTCGACCGGGGCCTGGGCGCCGTCCGCGCCGTAGCGGGTGCGGGTCCAGCCGGACTGCGGGCTGTCGGTGAGCACCGGGGTCTGGCTGACGCCCAGCACATTGGTCCACTGCTTGATCTCTTCACCGAAGTTGTTGTAGCTCAGCGTGGTGTCCGCGGTGCCGTGCCACAGCTGCACCCGCGGCCGGGGGCCGGTGTAGCCCGGGTACGCGGCGCGGACCAGGTCGCCCCACTGCGCGGCGGTCTTGCTGATCTGCCCGTTGGCGCAGGCGCTGTTCCAGCCCGAGCCGTCGGTGGTGGCGAAGCACCCGAAGGGCACGCCCATGAACGCCGTGCCGGCCTTGAAGACGTCCGGGTAGTCGCCGAGGAGCACATCGGTCATCATCGCCCCGGACGAGGCGCCGACGACGTAGACCCGGCCGGCGTCGGCCCCGTTGTGCTGCTCGACGTAGCTCACCATGGAGACGATGCTCGTCGGGTCGCTGCCGCCGTTGTGGGTCAGCGCCTGCGGGGACGACACGTCGAAGCACTGGCCGCTGACGTTGGCGTCCGGGTAGACGACGATGAACCCGTACCGGTCGGCCAGCGAGGCGAACTCGGTGCCCGCATAGAAACCCGGCCCGGTGCCGGTGCAGTAGTGGACCGCCACCAGCACCGGCGGATGCGCCCCGGCGCTGGCCGGCACGTACTCGTACATGCGCAGATTGCCCGGGTTGTTCCCGAAGTTGGTCACCTCGGTGAGGGAGGCGGCCTGCGCGCCCGGAGCCGCCAGGAGGTAGGCGGCCAGCAGCGGGACCACACCGCCGAACAGCGCCAGTAAGAGGGTTCTCAGTTTCCGTCCGACCGTCATGTGACCAACCTTTTCGAGTGGGGGGCCTTCCGTAGGGCCCGAAGGGCGGGACCGCGGAGGTTCGAAAGTTTCAGTCTTGTTACCGAACAACGCGGCCAAGCTAAGGGTGATGACGAGGGCCGTCAACAGAGCACGCCGACTTCACAGCCGAGGGGACTTCCTTGCGCCGCTCCGGCAGAGGCGGGCTCATTTCCGGGCGCCCGCCAGGCAGAATTTCGAGCGCTGCACCGAAAGATTTCGAGCAGGGTCGTCCGAGTCCGGACCGCGTGGCCGCCGAACGCGCGGAGAGGGTCTCACAGTGACATCCGTCACTGCCGCCACGGCCACTAAGCGGGTCGGTTAGTAGACGGCCCGCCGATGACATATGGGATTTGTCCGTCTTGACCATGGGACGGAGTGCCTCCCGGAGTGTGGATCTCCCCGGGCCCGGCGCCGCCTTCTCCTCGCGTGCGCAACGGCTGTTCTGACGGAGCGCCGGATATCGCGTGAACGTCGCGTTCGCGAAGTCAGCACTTCCAGGGCCGCCTGGCAAGAGCCGCACGCCGCTACGACCCGAGGTAGTAGCGGCCCCCTTTGCGGTCCTTGTGAGGCCGTGCCGAGACTGGGCGCTCGGCGATCACCGAGCGAGGTTCTTCTATGGGCAAGCACCGTAAGACGCAGTACTTCCGGCGGATGGTCATCGGCGCCGTCGCGGTCGGCGCGGTGGGCGTGCCGTCCGTCGCGCTGGCCTGTTCCGACTGGCCGTCCGGCACGGCGGACCCGGCCACCACCGCCGCCACCGCCGGAGCCCCCGCGGCCCTGGCGAACACGCCCGTGCAAACGGGCACCCCCACGTCGACGGCCACGCCCGCACCGGCGGGCACGCCCGAGGGGGCGGGCATACCCCGGCAGCGGGCACACCACGCCCACCACCGGAGCGGCACCGCCGCGGCGCACGCGTCGGCCCGCACCACCGCCCCGCACCCCGGGTCCGCGCACCGGACCGCGGCCGTCCAGCCGGTGAAGACGGCCGTCGCCGCCGCGGTCGCCCCGACGCCCGCCGACCCCGCCCCGGCCACCCCGGCGCCCACCGCCCCCACCGCCTCCGCGACCGCCCCTTCGACTGCCGCCGGCACCGCGTCCGGCGTGACCGCGCGCATCGTGCAGCTGGTCAACTCCGAACGCGCCCAGGCGGGTTGCCAGCCCCTGACGCTCAACCCGCAGCTGACCGAGGCCGCGCAGCAGCACAGCGCGGACATGGCCGCCCACCAGAACATGTCGCACACCGGCTCCGACGGCTCCGACCCGGGCACCCGCATCACGCGGGCCGGTTACACCTGGAGCGCGTACGGCGAGAACGTCGCCTACGGCTACGCCACCGCCGACGAGGTGATGGCGGGCTGGATGAACAGCCCCGGCCACCGGGCCAACATCCTCAACTGCGGCTTCCGGGAGATCGGCGTCGGGCTCGCGCAGCCCGGCAGCTACTGGACCCAGGACTTCGGCACCGGCCGCTGAGTGCCGGCGGCGCCCGGTGCTCAGCCGCCGCCGGCCAGCGGGTTCGGCAGCGGCAGGTACCGGGCGTCCGCGCCGTCCGCGCCGGTCCACCGCAGCAGCAGGTTGGTCTTGCCGGGCAGGGTGGGCGAGGCGAGCAGGGCGGGGATCTCGGGCAGGTCGTGCCGGGCGAGTTCGCGGCGGACGGCGGGCCAGGGATCGTAGCCGGGCCGGTGCTCGGCCAGGGCGCCGGCGATCTCCATGAGGTGGTTGACGACCAGGCAGTAGACCAGCCGCTGCCAGCCGGCGGCGCGGGTCACGTCCGGGAGCAGCTTGACCCCCTCCGCGTCGCGGAACAGCGCCTGCACGGGCGTACCGGAGGCGTCCACGGCGACGAGGGTGTTCTGCAGGTGCGCCTCCAGGACGACCCCGTGCTCGCCGAACGCGGTCAGGGCGGGCGGCACGACCTGCCGCAGATACGCCTCCCACCAGGCCGCCGGGTCTGCCGCGGCCGCGAGCGGGCTGCCGTCGAAGCCCTCGGCCAGCCCCGCGGCGAGCAACGGCACGGCGCCCGGCAGCAGGTGGCCGCGCAGCCCGTCGCGGACCACCACGGCCAGTTCCTCGTAGGCGAACGACGCCGTGCGGTGACCGCGGTCGGCGAGCCATGCGGCGGGAGGGCCCATCGCGGCGAAGGCGTGCCCGGCGGCGGTGTCGGTACGGCGCAGCCGGCGCAGGTCGTGGCGCCACAGGCGGCGGATGTCGTTGGTGATGCGGACGTCCAGGCTGAACTTCAGGAACAGGTCGCGCCGGGGTTCGTAGACCGTGCGGACCGCCGCCGTCGGCCAGGCGGTGAAGGCGGTGGGGCCGAGCCGGAGCAGCCGGCCGTCGGCGAAGGCGGGGGCGAGGGTGTCGGCGACCAGGTCGAGCTGCCAGGGATGGGCGGGCAGCAGCCGGTAGCCGGGCGGGGCGGCGCCCAGGGCGTCCAGGGCGCGGGTGTCGCCCTCCTCGGCGACCTGGTCCTCGCGGACGGCCAGCAGCACCAGCGGGAACCGGGCGTGTGCCTCGGGGGCGTACGGCAGCCAGGACGTGACCGGGCCGCCGCCGCGCGCCTTGGGCGCCGGGTGGTAGGGGTGGCCGGTGACGAGGGACTGCTCGGAGCGCAGATAGGGGTCCGCCGGCGGGGTCGCGCCGGCGCGGGCGGCGAGCAGGGCCGCGACCGCCTCGCGGCTGTCGATCATCTCGGCCGGCAGGTCGCCGCCCGCGGACCCGGTGTGCCGGCGCAGTTCCTCGGCGACAAGCTTCACCAGTTCGGGATGGCCGACGGGGTGCCAGCCGCCGGCCGTACGCACCTCGGGGTCGGCGGGGCGCCGGCCGGGGCGCACGCGCAGCAGCCGCCCGGTGCCGGGCAGCCGGTACTCCGGCGGCTCGCCGGGGCGGCCGGGCAGTGGCTCGGCCACTTCGCGGATCAGGCAGTTGAGCAGGGGGGCGGCCGCATGCGCGTCGGCGCGCCGGCCGACGGCGGCTGCGGGGGGATTGAGGTCCACGCGGTCCATTCGTTCTTCGGTGGGGGGAGGTCTCCGGCGTCCCGGGCGGGTGCCGGGGCGTTTGCGGTGGGCCGGGAGCGATCAGTATGGCTTCGTCCCCGACCATGGTGTCGGTGCCGTTGTCCGTACCGACCATGGTGCCCTGTGCCGCCGCGATCGAGGAGCCGACCGTGTCCCACTCCCCCACCGCCGAGGCCGAGGTCGCGGCGGAGCTGGCCGCCCTGCGGCCCGGGCTGCTGCCCCGGTACGAGGCGGAGCTGCCGGGTGCCCGTGCGGCCGTGCTGACCCGGCTGTGGCGGGGGTTCGCGCACGAACCGCTGCCGTGGATCACGGGCCGGACGCGTGGGAGGCACGGCCTGGCCCTGCGGCTGGCCGACGGCCGGCTGCTGCACGGGCCGCACGCGGACCCGTACGCCACCGGCACCCACGTCACCGCCGTACGGCTGGGCACGCAGCGGTACGACGACCCGGCGCGCCTCATGTCCGCCCTCGCGGCCGGTGGCGGCTGGGGGCCGGGGGCCGCCGGTTTCGCCGTGGAGCTGGGGCACAGCGTGGCCTCGCTGGCGCTGTCCCGGGCCGGTGCGGATCACCCGAAGGAGTGGCCGGTGGGGGGCTTCCCGGCCCAGGGTCCCGAGCGGGAGTGGGAGTGGGAGCAACGGGTGGTCGACGGGCACCCGTTCCATCCCAACTGCCGTTCCCGGCCCGGGTTCTCGGTGGCGGAGCAGCTGGCGTACGGCCCGGAGCACCGCCCGGTGGTGCGGCTCGGCACGGTGTCCGTGCCCGCCGACGAGACTCTCCTGACCGGCCGGTGGCCGGACGAACTGCGCGACGGGCGGCGGCTGTTGGTGCCGGTGCACCCGTGGCAGGCGGCGCATGTGCTGGAGCGGCCGTACGAGGAGTGGCGGCCCGCGCATCCGCTGATGTCCCTGCGGACGCTGGCCCTCGCCGACGGCCCGCATGTGAAGACGGCGTTGAGCGCCCGGCTGACGTCCTCGGTGCGGGACATCTCGCCGTACTCGGTCGAGGCGGCGGCCACGCTGTCCGCGTTCGCGGAGGAACTGGCGGGCCGCACCGGCGGGTTGCTGCACATCACCCGCACCCTGGGTGCCGTCGCCGCCGGGTCCGCCGAACTGGCCGCGCTGCTGCGGGAGCCGCCCGAGCGGTACGCGCGGCCCGGGGAGCGGGTGCTGCCGGTGGCCGCGCTGGCCACCACCGCGCTGCCGCGGGACCCCTCCTGGCTGGCCGGGTTCGTCCGGCTGGCGCTCACCGTCGGACTGGGCCTGCTGGACCTCGGGGTGGCCCTGGAGGCGCACGGCCAGAACCTGCTGGTGGTGCTGGCGGCCGACGGCAGCCCGCGGCGGCTGGTCTACCGCGATCTGGCCGACATCCGGATCAGCCCCGCCCGGCTGGCCCGGCACGGCGTCGCGCCGCCCGCCCTCTCCGGCCGGCTGATCGACGACGACGAAACCGCCCTGCGGCGCAAGCTGTTCGGCTCACTGGTGGCGGGCTCGCTGGCGGCCGTGGCGGGTTCGGGCCCGGCGCTCGGGGCGGCGCTGGCGGCCGCCGTACCGGACCTTCCGGACACGCCCGACCTCGCGTTCCTGCGCCACGGACCGGTCCCGGCCAAGGCGTTGACGCTGATGCGGCTGTCCCCGCAGACGCCCGGCGACCAGTGGACCGCCCTGCCCCACCCGCTCGTTTTGGAGCCCGGCACGGTTGATCAATAGGATCCGTCGATGATCAGAAGACAACGGCTGGCGGCGGGAGTGTGCGCTCTGCTCGCCGCCCTGACGGCCGGGCTCGCGTTCCCGACCGCGGCGGCCGCCGACGAGACGGAGCAGGCCGCTCCGAAGGTCGAACTGGTGTTGGACGTCAGCGGATCCATGCGGACCCGGGACATCGACGGCGGTACCCGGATGGCGGCGGCGAAGCAGGCGTTCGACGACGTCCTCGACGCGACCCCGCAGGACGTCGAACTCGGCATCCGCACGCTCGGCGCCAACTACCACGGAAACGACCGCCAGGAGGGCTGCAAGGACACCGCGCAGCTGTACCCGGTCGGCCCGCTGAACCGGACCGACGCCAAGACGGCGGTGGCGACGCTGGTGCCGACCGGCTGGACACCGATCGGGCCCGCGCTGCTGAAGGCGGCGGACGACCTCGACGGGGGCGACGGCACCCGCCGTATCGTGCTGATCAGCGATGGCGAGGACACCTGTCAGCCGCTGGACCCGTGCGAGGTGGCCCGGGAGATAGCCGCCAAGGGCATCGGCCTGACCATCGACACCCTCGGCCTGGTGCCGGACGCCAAGACCCGGGACCAGCTCAGCTGCATCGCCGACGCGACCGGCGGCACGTACACCTCCGTGCAGCACAAGGAGGAACTGACCGACCGCGTCGGGCAGTTGGTGCACCGGGCGGCCGATCCGGTGGTGACGCCGGTGGCCACCTCGGGCGCGGAGCGGTGCGAGAAGGCGCCGACGCTGAAGTCCGGTCTGTACACGGACCGCGTGGAGTTCGGGCAGCAGCGCTGGTACCGGGTCGACGTCGACCCGGGCAAGGAGCTGCGCGCCTCGGTGAGCGTGGCGGACGACCGGGCCGTGAACCCCTCCTACGGGGTGCTGCTGCGGGCGGTGACCCTGAAGGGCCGCGAGATCGTCCGCGGTGAGGCGGCCGGTACCGGGCGCACCGACGCGATCTCCACCGGTCTGCGCTACCCGAAGGCCGCGAGCGACGACGACAACGCGCCCGCGGAGACGGTGTGCCTGGAGGTGACCCACTCCTTCTCGGCGCCCGCGGGCGTGAAGAGCACGCCGGGTCTGCCGCTGGAGCTGACCGTGGACGTGGTGGACGGCCCGGCCAAGGCCCATGACGTGGCCGCGTTCGGTCTCGGGCGCGGCTGGTGGCTGCTGGGCACGCTCGTGGTGATCGGCTTCGTCGCGGGTCTGCTGTGGGGCTGGCTGTCGCGCTGGCGGGTCGCGATCTGGAGGACGAACTGATGCGATGCAGACATGTGCTGGGCGCCGCGCTGCTGGCGCTCGGGCTGGCCGCGGGGCCGGCCGCCGCGGACTCCTCGCCCTCCCCCGGCGCCTCCGACGGCTCCGGCGGCGCGCCCACGCAGGCGGGCACGTCGTTCCGTACGGCGACGGAGATCCAGCAGGGACAGCAGGCCACGGCGTCCGGATCCACCGGTGACTACCTGTACTGGTCGTTCCCGGCCGACACCGGGCAGCGGCCGACGGTCAGGGCGAGCGTGAAGCTGCCGCAGTCGCACGGGTCCGAGACCTGGCAGCTCGATGTGTACGACGGGCTGCGGCGCCGGCAGTCCTGCCAGTACGGCGCGTCCTTGCGGACCGCCGAACAGGGCGCCTCGTCGGTCGAGTTGGCCTGTGTGATGCGCACCGTGCGCGGCTGGTCCGAGCCGTGGGCCAACGACCCGCTGCCGGGCACGTACTACGTCCGGCTGACGGTCGTGGACCTCGGGGCGGCGGATCTCGGGCAGCCGGTGAACGCCGAGGTGCGCGTCGACTCCAAGGACATCGGGGGCGCGGCGGCGGTCGACGGCTCCCTCGGCAAGCCGCTCGTGCCCGGCATCGCCGCCAAGTCCGATGCCGAGGACGACGGTTCGCGGCACCCGGTGCTGTCCAGCTTCGGCTCCAGGGACGGCTGGTCCTCGGGCTGGTGGTCCGACCGCTGGGTCTGGACGGCGATCGGCGGTGTGCTCGCCGCGCTGGCCGGCGTCGGCGGGTACGCGCTGACGCGGGGCTCGGGACGACCGCGCAACCTGTGACACACCGTCGAGAAGGCCCGCCACGTCACCGTGGCGGGCCTTCTCGCTTTTGCCGGCGCGCTTCCGGCCCGCCCGGCTCGCTCGCCCCGCTTCACGCCTCCCGCAGCGCCTTGGCGATGGCCCCCTCCCCCGTCACCGTGACCCGCCCCGTGCGCACCGCGTCCGCGAGCGACAGACGTCCCTGCGCGACGGCCTCGCAGGTCGCCGTGTCGAAGGCGAGGCGGGCGTCCGGATCGCGGGGGGCGGGGCCGTCGCCGTACACCGGGCCGTCCTCCCCGGCCTTGGCGCCCGCCCGCACATGGAAGTCGCCCGCCTCCAGGTGGACTTCGACCAGACCGTCGCCCTCCAGCGCGCGGAGCAGGGGCAGGGCGAACCAGTGGGCGCGCACCGCGTCGGTGGGGCGGCGGGCGTCGAGTTCGGGTTCGCCCCAGGCGCCGAGGGCCTGGAGGACGGGGAGCAACGCGCTTCCCCGCGCGGTGAGTTCGTAGACCGTGGCCGCGCCGGGCGGGGGCAGGCGGCGGCGCGTGGCGAGGCCGTCGCGCTCCATGTCCTTGAGGCGGGAGGCGAGGACGTCCGTGCTCACGCCGGGCAGGTCCGCGTGCAGATCCGTGTAGCGGCGGGGGCCGGCGAGCAACTCCCGGACGATCAGCAGGGTCCAGCGGTCGCCGACGAGGTCGAGCGCGCGGGCTGCGGAGCAGTACTGGTCGTAGCTTCGGCGAGGTGGCATGCGACGCAGTCTAGACGCGTTGTTGGACTTTCCAAGCTCCCGCTTGGTAAAACCAAGTAACACGAGTTCCCGGAGGGACGCATGGAGTTCCGGCAGTCGAACAAGCTCAGCGAGGTCTGTTACGAGATCCGCGGCCCGGTGATCGAGCACGCCAACGCGCTGGAGGAGGCGGGGCACAGCGTGCTGCGCCTGAACACCGGCAACCCCGCGGCCTTCGGCTTCGAGGCGCCGGACGAGATCCTCCAGGACATGATCCGGATGCTGCCGCAGGCGCACGGCTACACGGACTCCCGCGGCATCCTCTCCGCCCGCCGCGCGGTCGCCCAGCGCTACCAGAACCTCGGTCTCGACGTCGACGTCGACGACGTCTACCTGGGCAACGGCGTCTCGGAGCTGGTCTCCATGGCGGTGCAGGCCCTGGTGGAGGACGGCGACGAGATCCTCATCCCCGCACCGGACTTCCCGCTGTGGACCGCCGTCACCACCCTGGCCGGCGGCAAGGCGGTGCACTACCTCTGCGACGAGCAGGCGGAATGGAACCCCGATCTCGCCGACATGGCGTCGAAGATCACCGACCGCACCAAGGCCGTCGTCATCATCAACCCCAACAACCCGACGGGCGCGGTGTATCCGAAGGAGGTCGTCGAGGGCATCCTCGACCTCGCCCGCCGCCACGGCCTCATGGTGTTCGCCGACGAGATCTACGACCAGATCCTCTACGACGACGCCGTGCACCACTCGGCCGCCGCGCTCGCCCCCGACCTGGTCGTCCTCACCTTCTGCGGGCTGTCCAAGACCTACCGGGTCGCGGGCTTCCGCTCCGGCTGGCTGGTCGTCACCGGACCCCGGCAGCACGCGAAGGACTACCTGGAGGGCCTGACCATGCTGGCCTCCATGCGGCTGTGCGCCAACGCGCCCGCGCAGTACGCCATCCAGGCCGCGCTCGGCGGCCGCCAGTCCATCCGCGAACTCGCCGCGCCCGGTGGGCGGTTGTACGAGCAGCGCACCGTCGCCTGGGAGAAGCTCAACGAGATCCCCGGGGTGTCCTGCGTCAAGCCCAAGGGCGCCCTGTACGCGTTCCCCCGCCTCGACCCCAAGGTGCACCGCATCCACGACGACGAGAAGTTCGTCCTGGACCTGCTGCTGCGCGAGAAGATCCAGGTCGTCCAGGGCACCGGCTTCAACTGGCCCTCGCCCGACCACTTCCGCATCCTCACCCTTCCTCAGGCCGACGACCTGGAGGCGGCGATCGGCCGGATCGGGCGCTTCCTCGGGAGCTACCGGCAGTAGCGGACCTCCCGCACGGCCACCCCGTCGTAGTCCTCGGCGCGCACCGCGCCGTCGGCGGTGTACCCGGCGCGCTCGTAGAAGCGCCGGGCCCGCGTGTTCCCGTCCAGGACCCACAGCGCGAGCGGGTCCAGGCCGTGGGCGTGCGCATGGGCGTGCGCCGCGTCGAGCAGGGCGCGGCCGACGCCGGTTCCTATGCGGGAGGGCCGCACGTAGAGGGCGTACAGCTCGCCTCCCTCCCGGTGGGCGGGGCCCACGCAGGCCCAGCCCGACACCGTGCCGCGGGCGTCGACGGCGACCAGGTCGGCCCCGCTTCCGCCGGGCCGCTCCAGGCGCCCCCGCAGCCGTCCGGCGTCCTCCTCGACCGACATCCGGTCCAGGAAGGACGCGGGCAGCAGCCCGGCGTAGGCGGCCCGCCAGCCGGCCACCCGTATCTCCGCCACGGCCGTGACATCGGCCGCCGTCATCGTTCGTACCGTCACCATCCGCGCCACCGTACGGGCCCGGTCCCCGTCGCGCCCGCGATTAACCGCCCGTCCCGGGCGGCACCGCGGTGCGCGATGGACCGCCCCGGACACGCCACCGCCCAGGCCTGCGCACGGCTCCCCGCCGGGCGGGCGCGGGCACCGAGAACGGCCGACTGGCGCAGTCCGTCCTGCGGGCCGCCCTGCCCTGTGGCACGGTGCCCGCATGGGTGACCTCCTTCTCGTCCGGCACGGTGAGACCGAGTGGTCGCGGTCCGGCCGGCACACCGGCCGCACCGACGTGCCCCTCACCGAGCACGGCCGCGAGGAGGCGCGCCGGCTGGTGCCGCTGCTCCGCTCGTACCGCATCGGCGCGGCGTTCGTCAGCCCCCTGCGGCGGGCCCGGGAGACCGCCGAGCTGATCGGCGTGCACGACGCCCGGGTGGACGCCGATCTGTGCGAGTGGGACTACGGCGGCTACGAGGGCGTCACCACCGCGGACATCCAGCGCACCCGGCCCGGCTGGTTCCTGTTCACCGACGGGGTCGCGCCCGGGCCGCCGGAGCATCCGGGCGAGAGCCCGCGGCAGGTCGGAGAGCGCGCCGACCGGATGCTGGCCAAGGTCGACGACGCCCTGGCCGGCACCGAGGGCGCCGTCGTACTGATCGCCCACGGCCACTTCCTGCGCGTGCTGACCGCCCGCCGGCTGGGTCTGGCGGCCGAGCACGGCGCGCTCTTCCAACTCGCCACCGGCACGCTGTGCCGCCTCGGCACCGAGCACGACCGGCCGGTGGTGGCGGGCTGGAACCTGCTGCCCGGCTGAGCGGCCCGGGCTCGTTGTCGGACCCCGGCCGTACGCTTCGAGGAAGCCGCCGTACGACCCCGGCGGTTCCGGGAAGGAGCGCATCGTGAGCCGACCGCCGACCGCCGCCCAGCGCCGGCTGATCGACGCCGCCGACCCGGTCACCGGACGGCTGCGCGGCACGGACGCCCAGCTCACCGCGCTGGTGCGGCAGGGGCTCGCCTTCCGCCACCCGCGCCCGCCGCACGACCACTTCCTCACCCCGGCCGGGCAGCGGATACGGGAGGCGCAGCCCGAGGCGCCCGCACGGCAGGACCCGGCCCCCGCGAACGAGGTGTTCGCCGCGCGCGCCGGCGGGGCGCACGAGCCGGTCCCGCCCTCCGCGGCCGCCCGGCTGCGCGAGGTGCGCGGAGCCTGGCAGGGGCTGCTGGAACTGCGCCGGATGACCAATCCCGACGGGGCGGTGGACCGGCCGTGCGGCTGGGAGCGCGGCCATCTGGTGCGGGCCGCGGCCCTCGCCCTGGAGGCGGCCGGGCACCGGCCGGCGACGACGGACACGGACGGGTACCGGGTCCGGGCCACCCCGCAGCCCGACGCGGTCGCCGTGTACGCGCCGGACGCGGCGGCCCTCGCGGCGTGCGCGGAAACGCTGGAGCGGGCGGGCTGGCAGCCGGGCGAGTACACCGAGCCGCGCACCCGCAGGCGTTATCTGCTGGCCTCGCCCCGCCGGGTGTGAGCCGCCGCCCCGCGTGCGAAGATCACCGGTGCGCTGTCCCGGGGCAGTGCGCCGTGCCGGAGCAAGAGGGGAATGCCGTGAGCGAACCGTTTTCCGTCCGCGTCACCGTCCGCGGTTACGAGACCGATGTGCAGGGCCACCTCAACCAGGCCGTGTACCTCAACTACGCGGAGCACGCCCGCTGGTCGCTGCTCCAGGCCGCCGGGGTGTCGCAGACCGGTCTGGTGGGCACCGGGGTGGGACCCGTGGTCCTGGAAACGACGATCCGCTATCTGCGCGAGCTCCTCGCCGGCGACGAGGTCGAGGTGACCTGCGCGTTCCACTGGTCCACCGGCAAGACCTTCACCATCCGCCAGGAGATGCGCAAGCCGGACGGCACCCTGTGCGCCGAACTCACCGGCGTTGGGGGCCTGTTGGACCTCAAGGAGCGCAGGCTGATCGCCGACCCCGCCAAGGTCTTCGAGGAACTGGCCACGGACCCTTCGCTGTTCGGCCTGTGAGCGGGGGGGCACGCGGCACGGGGCACGGCGCCCCGCCGCACCCCGTGCCGGTGACACCCCCTCAGTGCGCCGACGCCAGCTCCTCCCCCGCCTCCATCGGATGCGTGACGTCCTGCGCGTCCCGTCCCCGGCCCAGGTGGTTGAAGACCAGGTTGAGCACGACGGCCGCGACGCAGCCCGTGGAGATGCCCGAGTCGAGGACGATCCGCACGGTGTCCGGGAAGGCGTGGTAGAAACCGGGCGTCGTGATCGGGATGATGCCGACGGCGAGGGAGACGGCGACGATCAGCACGTTGTTGTCCTTGTCCAGGCCGGCCCGGACCAGGGTCTGGATGCCGCTCGCGGCGACCGAGCCGAAGAGGACGACGCCGGCGCCGCCGAGGACCGGGCGCGGCACGACGGCGATCAGCGAGGCGGCCGCCGGGCACAGGCCCATCAGGACCAGGAAGCCGCCGCCGGCCGCCACCACGAAGCGGCTGCGGATCCGGGTCATGGCCACCAGGCCGATGTTCTGCGCGAAGGCGCTGCACATGAAGCCGTTGAACACGGGGCTGAGGGCGGAGCCCAGGGTGTCGGCGCGCAGCCCGGCCGCGATGGTCCGCTCGTCGGAGGGCCGTTCGACGATCTCGCCGAGGGCCAGCATGTCGGCGGTGGACTCGGTCATCGAGACCACCATCACCACGCACATCGACAGGATCGCGGCGATGTGGAACTGCGGGGCGCCGAAGTGGAAGGGCGTCGGGAAGCCGACCACGGCGGCCTTGGCGACCGGGGAGAAGTCGGTGACGCCGAACGGGATCGCGATCAGGGTGCCGGTGAGCAGCCCCAGCAGCACCGCGATCTGCTTGACGAAGCCGCGGGTGAAGCGGCGCAGCAGCAGGACGATCAGCAGGGTGAGGCCGGCCAGGGTGAGGTTCGTCGCCGAGCCGTAGTCGTGGGCCGACGCGTCGGGGCCCTGGGCCCAGCCGAAGGCGACCGGCAGCAGCGAGACACCGATGAGGGTGATGACCGAGCCGGTGACGACCGGTGGGAAGAAGCGCACGGCCTTGCAGAACACCGGGGCGGCGAGGAAGCCGAGGACACCGGCGACCATGACCGCCCCGAAGATCATCGGCAGGGCGTCGGACTTGTCCTTGGCGGAGGCGATGATCGCCGTCATGGGGGCGACGCCGGCGAAGGTGACGCCGTTGACGAAGGGCAGCCGGGCGCCGATCTTCCAGAAGCCGAGGGTCTGGAGGAAGGTGGCGAGGCCGGCCGTGAACAGACAGGCGCCGGTGAGGAAGGTGAGGTCGGTGCCGGACAGGCCCGCGGCGGCGCCGACGATCAGGGGCGGGGCGACGACCCCCGCGTACATGGCGGCCACGTGCTGGAGGCCGCTGGTCGCCATCTTCAGGGCGGGGAGTTTCTCGTCCACCGGGTGGACTGCTGGCACGTCGACGGTTGGGGCGGACACGGCGGCTCCTCCGGTCGGTTAAGACACGTCGGCTGTGGACGTGGGTTTCAGGGAGGTGGTGCGCGGTCGTGCGGGACCGGTAGGACCCAGGCGGGTCGCGAACGGAGACCGTTCCGGGGCGCGCGCTTCCACGCGCGCCCCGGAGCCGGCCGCCATGGACCCCGCTCGGGTCCACGGCTGCCGGCCGGGAGCCGTCCCTCCCGGCCGGAGTCGGGGGGTCAGCGCTGGGCGGCGATCCGCGCCAGCCGGCGCGCCTGGTCACGGGTGGTGTGGGCGATGGCGTCCTCGTCGACCGTCAGCAGCCGTCCGTCCTCGACGATCTGCCGGCCGTTCACGAAGGAGGCGGTGACCGGGGCGGCCGCGCCGAAGACCAGCGCGGTCACCGGGTCGGCGATGGAGGAGTGGGCGAGGGTGTCCATCCGCCACAGCACCAGGTCGGCCAGCTTCCCGGCCTCCAGCGAGCCGGTCTCGGCGGCGCGGCCGAGCACCCGGGCGCCGCCGTGGGTGCCGAGCCGCAGGGCCTGCCGGGCGGTCAGCGCGGCCTCCTTGTGCGCGCCGAGCCGGTTGATGAGCAGGGCGTTGCGCAGCTCGGTGTGCAGCTCGCCGGACTCGTTGGAGGCGGTGCCGTCGACGCCGAGGCCGACCGGGACGCCGGCGGCGAGCATGTCGGGGACCCGCGCGATGCCCGCGGCCAGCCGGGCGTTGGACGAGGGGCAGTGGGCGACACCGGTCTTCGTGCGGGCGAAGGCGGCGATGTCGGAGTCGTTCATGTGGACGCAGTGCGCCATCCACACGTCCTCGCCGAGCCAGCCGGTGGACTCGAAGTAGTCGGTGGGGCCCATGCCGAACAGCTCGTGGCAGAACTTCTCCTCCTCCACGGTCTCCGAGCCGTGGGTGTGCAGCCGTACGCCGAGCCGGCGCGCCGACTCGGCCGCCTCACGCATGAGTTCGGTGGAGACGGAGAAGGGGGAGCAGGGTGCGACGGCGACCTGGGTCATGGCGTCGGGGGACGCGTCGTGGTGCTCGCGCACGGTGGCCTCGGTCGCGGCGAGCGCGTCCTCCAGGGTCTCGACGGCGAAGTCCGGGGGCAGGCCGCCGTCCTTCTCGCCGCGGTCCATGGAGCCGCGGGCGAGGGTGAAGCGGACGCCCGTCTCCCGGGCGGCGCGGATGATCGCGCCCGACAGGTCGCCGGCGCCCCTGGGGTAGACGTAGTGGTGGTCCATGGCGGTGGTGACGCCGCCGCGGGCCATCATCGCTAGCGAGCCCTGGGCCGCCGCGTAGGCCATCGGCTCGTCGATGCGCGCCCAGACGGGGTAGAGCGCGACGAGCCAGTCGAACAGGTTGTGGTCGGTGGCCAGGCCCCGGGTGATCCACTGGTAGAAGTGGTGGTGGGTGTTGACCAGGCCGGGGGTGGCGAGGTGCCCGGTGGCGTCGATCCGGCGGACGACGTTCTCCAGGCCCTCGGGTGCCGTGCCCGCGCCGAGCGCCTCGATGCGGTTGCCGGCGAGGACCAGGTACCCGGAGGCGTACTCGGTGTCGTCGGCGTCGACGGTCGCGATCGAACAGTTCTCGATGACGGTGCGCTGGGCTGCTGCCATGTTTCGTCCTTTTCGCTCAGCGGACTTCTGTGGGGAGGGCACGGCAGGACCCTGGGAGATTTGAGTGCCGCGGCCGGAGCCCGGTGGGGTGGTACCCCGGCCGCGGGTGCCGAAAAGGAGGTGGATCAGAGGTTGGTGAGGTCCACCGGGATCCTCGGCTCGCAGCCGTCCCGGAGGATGGTCGCCTCGATCAGCCCGTAGGGCCGGTCGGCGGCGAAGTAGACCTCGTTGTCGTTCTTCAGGCCGAACGGCTGCAGGTCGACCAGGAAGTGGTGCTTGTTGGGCAGCGAGAAGCGGACCTCGTCGATCTCGCTGCGGTTGTTGATGATGCGCGAGCCCATCTGGAACATCGTCTGCTGGAGGGAGAGGGAGTAGGTCTCGGCGAAGGCGTGCAGCATGTGCTTCTTGACCTGCTCGTAGGACTTCTCCCAGTTGGGCATCTTCTGCTCGTCGTCGATCCAGTTGAACCGCCAGCGGCCGGCGACCGAGGTGGCCAGGATGCGGTCGTGGGCCTCCTGGAGGGTGGTGTACTTGTCCTTGACGTAGCCCCAGAACTCCGAGTTGGTGGAGTTCATGACGGTCAGGTCCTTGAGGCCGGAGATGACCTCCCAGGTCGAGCCGTCGTAGGTGATCTGCGTCAGCCGGGTCTCCTGGCCCTTGCGGACGAAGGAGTGCTTGACCTCGTCGGCGCCGATGAACCTGGAGTTGGCGTCGGAGGTCTCGATCCGCTCCCAGGCGTACTCCTCGATCCGGATCCGGGCGCGGTGGATCGGCTCCTGCGAGGTGACGAAGTGGCGGGCGAGGTGGATGCCGAACTGCTCGGCGGACTCGATGCCGTACTCCTTGGCGAACGCGAACACCGTGTTCTTGGTGGTGTCGGTCGGCAGCACATTGGCGTTGGAGCCGGAGTAGTGGACCTCCTCCATGTCGCCGCTCAGCGACACCGAGACGTTGAGGTCCTTGATGTGGTGGGTGGCGCCGTCCCGCGTGATCTTGACGACTCGGTTCTCGGCCTTGCCGTACTGGTTCTGTCCCAGCATCACAGGGCCGGCAGGGCGGGAATTGACGGTCATGTAGCTAGCTCCCTCGGTAAACGGAGTAGCCGAACGGGTTGAGCAGCAGCGGTACGTGGTAGTGCTCGCCCGGTACGACGGCGAAGGTGATCGCCACTTCCGGGAAGAACACGGCCGGTCCGCTGTCCCGAGTCGCGGGGGCGTCCTGCTGCGCATCGGCTTGCTGGTTCGCGGCTTGCTCTTCGAAGTACGGCTCGACGGCGAAGTCGAGCCGTACGTGAGTGGTCCCCTCCGGCAGGGCCGGCAGGTCCTTGCACCGGCCGTCGGCATCGGTCGCGGAGCCGCCGAGCGCCCGCCAGTCCGCCGCGCGCCCGGAGCGGGCGCTGAGGTGGACGGCGACGCCGGCCGCGGGACGGCCGATCGAGGTGTCCAGGATGTGCGTGGACACGGAGGCGGTGGTGCTGGTGCTCATGGGTCAGGCGTCCTCTTCGACGAGTCGGGCCAGTCGGATGCGGTTGATCTTCCCCAGCTCGGTGCGGACGATCTCCCGCTCCCGCTCGGGTGTGTTACCGATCCGCTCCCTGACCGCGTCCCGCATCTGCTCGCCGGTGCGGCCGGTGGCGCAGATGAGGAAGACATGGCCGAACTTCTCCTGGTAGGCCAGGTTGAGTTCGAGCATCTCGGCCTTGAGCCGGTCCGAGGCGCCGGCCATGCCGCGCTGTTCGCGGGCGGAGGCCGGATCGCCCGGCCGGGGCCGCCCGATCGGCGGGTGCCCGGCCATCGCCTCGTCGAGGTCGGCGGCGGTCAGCTCGGCCGTGGCGGCGTCACTTTCGGCGTAGAGCTCGTCGGCGGTGGCGTAGGGGCGGGCGGCGGTCAGCCGCCGCACCCATGCGCCGGCGGCGCACGCCTCGTGGAGGACGGCGGAGGCCGCCCGCTCCTCCAGATCGTTGAACCGGGCCAGACCCGGGGGCGTGAAAGTCGACGTCACGGGAGCCTCCGTGGCCAGTTTCGGCCTTCGTGCTGAACGGGCTGCCGATAGCTAACGCTCCCGAAAACTCCGCGTCAACACTTTGTTGAAAAATCCGCGTAACAAGCCGGGTGGGCCCCCGGGGTCCTCAGGCGCCCTTCTCCCGGTTGAGGTAGTTGTAGACGGTGAAGCGGCTGACGCCCAGCGCCCCCGCCACGATCTCCACGCCGTGGCGCACGGAGAAGGCGCCCCGCGCCTCCAGTATCCGCACGACCTCCTGTTTGGCCTTGCGGTCCAGTTCGGACAGCGGCCGGCCCTCCTTGCGCTCCATCGCGGCGAGGATGTGGTCGAGGGAGTCGGCGAGCTGGGGCAGGCGTACGGCGACGGCGTCGACGCCCTCCCAGGCCAGCACGACGTCCTCCGGGCCGGCCTCGTCGGGCGGGACCATGACCCCGCCCATGGCGTCGACCAGCGGTTTCACGGCCGCGATGAACGACTCGTCCCCGGTCATCCATCACCCTCCCCGCCGTCGTCGGCCAGCACGTTGACCTGGAGCGAGATCCGGGTGGCTCCGGCCTCCAGGCTCTTACGCAGCAGCGCGTCCACCGAGGCGAGCACCCGCTCGGCGGCGCCTTCGGCGGTGTTGCCGAACGGGCCGACGTCCACCGCGTCCAGCCCTGCCGTCTCTATGACCTCCCGCGCCGCCAGGGCGTGGGCGGGGGCCTCCTCCAGGTCGAAGGGTTCGGTCGTGAACTCAACTTTCAATCGCACGCGCACAAGGTAGCGCGCGGCACGGACACCGGGATCCCCCGTCGGCGGCCGTCCCGCGGACCCCCTTGACAAGCAGCGGCACCCGACGGCAGTCTTCCATTACGCAGAAACGAACTTCCGTAATACGGAATATGACCACGGAAGGGAGCGCGTCCCGAATGCCAGGTTTCGACTTGAGCACCGCCGCAGACCAGCGCTTCGACGTCAACCTGTCGATCCTCTTCACGGAACTCCCGCTCCTGGAGCGCCCCGCGGCCGCCGCCGCGGCCGGCTTCACCGCGGTCGAGCTGTGGTGGCCCTGGGTCGACACCCCCACCCCGGAACGCGCCGAACTGGACGCCCTGAAGCGGGCGATCGAGGACGCGGGCGTCCACCTGACCGGACTGAACTTCTACGCGGGCCGGCTGCCGGGCCCGGACCGCGGCGCCCTGTCGGTCCCCGGCGAGGAGTCCGGGCGCTTCCGCGCCAACATCGAGGTGGCCGCCGGCTTCGCGCACTCCCTGGGCTGTACGGCGCTGAACGCGCTGTACGGCAACCGGATCGAGGGCGTGGACCCGGCCGAGCAGGACGCGCTGGCGCTGGAGAACCTGGTCCTCGCGGCCCGCGCCGCCGACCGGATCGGCGCCACCTTGCTGATCGAGGCGCTGAACGAGCCGGAGTCGCCGGCGTACCCGCTGGTGTCGGCGCCGGCCGCGGTGGAGGTCGTCGAGAAGGTCAACGCGGCGACCGGCCTCGGCAACGCGCGGTTCCTGATGGACCTGTACCACCTGGCCATGAACGGCGAGGACCTGCCGGCGGTGATCGACCGGTACACGGCGCACACCGGCCATGTGCAGATCGCCGACAACCCCGGCCGCGGCGCCCCGGGCACCGGCTCGCTGCCGCTCGCGGAGCTGCTCGGCCGGCTGCGGAAGGCCGGTTACGACGGCTGGGTGGGCCTGGAGTACAAGCCGGGCGACCGGCCGAGTACCGAGGCCTTCGACTGGCTCCCCCGCGAGGCGCGCGCGGCGCGCTGAACTCCCCGACTTGGCACGGCAGTTGAGAAAGGCCTTTTGAGCATGAGCACTGTTGCGGATTCCGCCCGCCCCGCCCGTCCGGCGATCGCCTGGATCGGCCTCGGCATCATGGGCTCCCCCATGTCCGAGAACCTGATCAAGGCGGGTTACGACGTCACCGGCTACACCCTGGAGCAGGCGAAGCTGGACCGGCTGGCCGCCGCCGGCGGCCGGGCCGCCGGCTCGATCGCCGAGGCCGTGCGCGACGCCGATGTGGTGATCACGATGGTGCCCGCGTCGCCCCAGGTCGAGGCCATCGCCTACGGCCCGGACGGCATCCTGGAGAACGCGCGGCCCGGTTCGCTGCTGATCGACATGTCCTCGATCACCCCCCAGACCTCCATCGACCTGGCCGCCGCCGCGAAGGACAAGGGCATCCGGGTGCTGGACGCCCCGGTGTCCGGCGGCGAGGCCGGGGCCGTCGAGGCCGTGCTGTCCATCATGGTCGGCGGCGAGCAGGCCGACTTCGAGCAGGCGCGGCCCGTCTTCGAGGCACTGGGCAAGACCATCGTGCTGTGCGGCCCGCACGGCTCGGGGCAGACCGTGAAGGCCGCCAACCAGCTGATCGTCGCCGTGAACATCCAGGCGTGCGCCGAGGCCGTGGTCTTCCTGGAGAAGTCCGGCGTGGACCTCAAGGCCGCGCTCGACGTGCTCAACGGCGGCCTCGCGGGTTCCACCGTGCTCACGCGGAAGAAGGCCAACTTCCTCGACCGCGACTTCACGCCGGGCTTCCGGATCGACCTGCACCACAAGGACATGGGCATCGTCACCGACGCGGCCCGCAACGTGGGCGCGGCCCTGCCGGTCGGCGCGGTGGTCGCCCAGCTGGTCGCGTCGCTGCGCGCCCAGGGCGACGGCGGTCTGGACCACTCGGCGTTGCTGCGGGCCGTGGAGCGGCTCTCCGGCGCTCAGGTCTGACGGCCCTTCGAGGGCCGGCCCCCAAGACGTCCGGGCCGCGGCGCCGTCGACACCTGTCCCGTCGCGCCCACGCGGTGCCGCGGCCCGGATCCAAACTCAACAAACTGTTGACGCCCTGATCACCCCACTCCTAGGCTCCACGCAGACTTCTAGGCTCCACAACGCGGAATACCTTTTCCGCCGCCCACCCGCATGGAAGGTCCACGATGTCGCAGCGCGTGCTCACGACAGAGTCCGGCGCCCCGGTCGCCGACAACCAGAACTCCGCCACCGCCGGCGTCGGCGGCCCGCTCCTGCTCCAGGACCAGCACCTCCTGGAGAAGCTCGCGCGCTTCAACCGGGAGCGGATCCCGGAGCGGGTGGTGCACGCCCGTGGCTCCGGCGCCTACGGCCACTTCGAGGTGACCGACGACGTCACCGGCTACACCCACGCCGACTTCCTGGGTGAGGTCGGCAAGCGCACCGAGGTGTTCGTGCGGTTCTCCACGGTCGCCGACAACCTCGGCGGCGCGGACGCGGTGCGCGACCCGCGCGGGTTCGCGGTGAAGTTCTACACCGAGGAGGGCAACTACGACCTCGTCGGCAACAACACCCCGGTGTTCTTCATCAAGGACCCGCTGAAGTTCCCCGACTTCATCCACTCGCAGAAGCGGGACCCGTTCACCGGCAAGCAGGAGCCGGACAACGTCTGGGACTTCTGGGCGCACGCCCCGGAGGCCACGCACCAGGTGACCTGGCTGATGGGCGACCGCGGCATCCCGGCGTCGTACCGGCACATGAACGGCTACGGCTCGCACACCTACCAGTGGACGAACGCCGAGGGCGAGGCCTTCTTCGTCAAGTACCACTTCAAGACCAACCAGGGCATCCGGTCCCTGTCCACCGAGCAGGCGCAGGAGCTGGCGGGCAAGGACCCCAACTCGCACCAGACGGACCTGCTCCAGGCGATCGAGCGGGGCGTGCACCCGTCCTGGACCCTCTACGTCCAGATCATGCCGGCGGCCGAGGCGGCGGACTACCGCTTCAACCCGTTCGACCTGACCAAGGTGTGGCCGCACCGGGACTACCCGCTGCGGCGGGTGGGCCGGCTGGTCCTGGACCGCAACCCGGACAACGTGTTCGCCGAGGTCGAGCAGGCCGCGTTCTCGCCGAACAACTTCGTGCCGGGCATCGGGCCCTCGCCGGACAAGATGCTCCAGGGCCGGCTGTTCGCCTACGCGGACGCCCACCGCTACCGGCTCGGCGTCAACCACACGCTGCTGCCGGTCAACTCGCCCAAGGCGGTTGTGGGCGGCGCCCGCAACTACGGCCGCGACGGCTTCATGGCGTCCAACGCCCAGGGCCGCTACGCCAAGAACTACGAGCCGAACTCCTACGACGGCCCGGTGGAGACCGGCCGCCCGCTGTCGGCGCCGCTCGCGGTCTTCGGCCACACGGGCACCCACGAGGCGCCGCTGCACACCAAGGACGACGACTTCTTCCAGGCGGGCGAGCTGTACCGGCTGATGTCCGAGGAGGAGAGGTCCCGGCTGGTCGCGAACATCGCCGGCGGCCTCGCACAGGTCTCCCGCGACGACGTGATCGAGAAGAACCTGGCGCACTTCCACGCCGCCGACCCCGAGTACGGCAGGCGCGTGGAGGAGGCGGTCCACGCCCTGCGCGAGGACTGAGCGGCAGGCGATCCGCAAGCGGCGTACGGAGACCGACTGGCGTCAGTCCTCCGCACGCGGCCCGCGCGGCGCCGTACGGCCCGGATGAGGGGTCGCCGTACGGCGCGGGCGCGGGCAGGGCGAGGACCGCGGTGGTGTGCGAGCCAGTGCGGTGGTCAAGGAGCGGGGCACCCGTCTCGACCTGAGGGAAGGGTCTCCCGTCTCCGTCGCACCCCCGCGGTCCCACTCGCCCGACCGACCCCGTCCGGCGGCGCGAAAGCCCTGTCGCGCCCGGTCTCGCGCCGTCGGACGGCACCACCACCCCCGCTCCCTACGCCGGTTCCCCACCCGCGGCGAGGGAGCGTTCGGCGTTGTCGAGCAGTTCCTTGTAGGTGAGGACCTCGACGCGGGTGACATGGGCGTTGTACGTCCGCAGCGTCTCGCCGACCTCCTCCTCGGGCACGTCCGGGTGCAGACCGGGGTGGCCGAGGAGCACGAGCGCGCCGGCCCTGCGGGTCTCGATGCCGAACTCCGCGCGGATGCGCGCGCGGTGCTCGTCCAGCCCGACCAGGTAGTTGACGGCCTGCCCCACGGCCTCGTGCACCGCGTCGGCCGGCACCCAGGCGTTGCGGTGCCGCCGGATCAGGGGCCGCTTGAGCCCCATGGCCCGCTTCAGCTCGACGATGTGCAGGGCGCCGTCGGCGCGTATCAGCGGGAGGTCCACCTCGTCACCGGGCACCAGCCGGCGCCGGGCGGCCTCACCGACGTAGCGGCCGCCGAAGATCCAGTGGTTCCCCCGCAGGGCACGCTGGAGGTCGGCTTCCGTGGCCGTCGGGTCCTCCACGACCGCCCGTAGCGTCCCCAGGCCGGCGGTACGGCGCTGGAGTTCGGCGGCCCGGAGGATCAGCCGCCCGTCGCGGTCGGCGGCGAGCAGCGCGAGCGCCCGCGGCGAGGTGGCGATGCGGCGGGCCTGCTCCGCGGGGTCCTCGACGTCGATCCGGTCGCCGCCGAGCAGGCGCTCCAGCCACAGGGAGGTCTCCGCCATGCCGCGCGGGACGACGTAGCGCCCCGGCCGGTCGTCCGGGGCCTGGAGGAAGGCGGTGTCGGCGCGTTGGGCCCTGAAGTGGCCGAGCACCTCTTCCGCGCTCGCGCCGGGGTGGTCCCTCAGATACGCCTCGCTCGCCGCGACCAGCCACTCGTGCATGGCGCGCAGGGAGGACGCCACGAAGTCGCGGTTGCGCTCGCTGCGCACCCCGTCCTGGAAGAGCCGGTGGCGCTCGGCGAAGTCCGGCCGGAGGATGCGGCCCTGCGCGTAGTCGAGCGAGTCCTGGAGCAGGCGGACGACCTGCCACTCCCCCGCGGCCGCCGCGGCTCCCCGGGCCGCCTCCAGGAGCCGTACCAGCTCCTTGCCCTCCCTGCGTCTGCCCGCGCTGCCGCTGTGCATGTACGCGAGGACCGCCGCCAGTGCCGAGTGCACGGTGTCGTCGGCGGCCTCCTTGCACACCTCGCGCAGCTGCCACTCCAGTGTCATGTCGCTTCGCACGCCCATGGCGGGAAGTGTGGCGGCCCCCACTGACAGCGGCGGGGTTCCGATGTGCGTTCTTGGGCGGGGCGACGCACGCTGAAGGCATGGGACATCCGGCGCAGCACCCGCACATCGTGGTCCACCCGCCCGCCCTGGACGGTTCCCGGCGGGTCACCGAGGGAGAGGTGACACTGGGGCTGGCGTCGCACCTGGACGACGTGGTGGAGATCCTGCGGCTGGCCGACCTGGACCGGATCGAGGTCGAGGAGGACGACCTGATCGAGTGGCAGGGCGGCGGGCCCGAGGACTGGCCCGGGCTGTCGGAGCACGAGGTGTAGCGGTGGACGGGAAGAAGGGGCGGCCCCCTGTGGCGGGGCCGCCCCTTTTCCGGTGCCGGGAGCGTCAGACCTTCAGCGGGCTGATGGCCGTCGGGGCGTGGGAGCGCTCCGTGGCCAGGGGTTCGAACTCGGTGATGTCGCTGATGTCCATGGTGCGGCTCATCGAGATGTTGGTGACCCGCTCCAGGATCGCCTCCACCACCACCGGCACGCGGTACTCCGCGGCCAGCTTCTTCGCCTCTTCGAACGCCTCGCCCAGCCGGTCCGGCTCGGTGACCCGGATCGCCTTGCAGCCGAGGCCCTCGGCGACCTTGACGTGGTCCACGCCGTAGACGCCGATCTCGGGCGTGTTGATGTTCTCGAACTCCAGGTTGACCTGGAAATCGATGTCCAGGCCGAGCTGCGCCTGGCGGATGAGGCCGAGGTAGGCGTTGTTCACCAGGACGTGCACATAGGGGATGCGGTGCTGGGCGGCGGCCGCCAGTTCCTCGATCAGGAACTGGAAGTCGTAGTCGCCGGACAGGGCGACCACCGGCGCCTGGGGGTCCGCCTTGGCGACGCCGATCGCGGCCGGGATCGTCCAGCCGAGCGGTCCCGCCTGGCCGCAGTTGATCCAGTGCCGGGGCTTGTAGACGTGCAGCATCTGGGCGCCGGCGATCTGGGAGAGGCCGATCGTGGTGACGTACCGCGTCTCGGGGCCGAAGGCCCTGTTCATCTCCTCGTAGACGCGCTGCGGCTTCATCGGCACGTCGTCGAAGTGGGTGCGGCGCAGCAGCGTGGCCTTGCGCTCCCGGGTGGCGGCGATCCACTCCGTGCGGTCGGGGAGCCGGCCCGCCGCCTTCAGTTCCCGGGCCACCCGCACGAACAGCTCCAGCGCCGCCTTGGCGTCGGAGACGACCCCGTAGTCCGGCGGGAAGATCCTGCCGATCTGGGTGGGCTCGATGTCGACGTGCGCGAAGGTGCGGCCCCGCCGGTAGACGTCCAGCTTGTAGCCGGTGTGCCGGTTGGCCCACCGGTTGCCGATGCCGAGGACGAAGTCCGACTCCAGGAAGGTGGCGTTGCCGTACCGGTGCGAGGTCTGCACGCCGACCATGCCCGCGTTCAGCTCGTGGTCGTCGGGCAGCGCGCCCCAGCCCATCAGGGTCGGGATGACCGGGGTCCGGGTCAGCTCGGCGAACTCCGTGAGCAGGTCGCAGGCGTCGGCGCCGATGACACCGCCGCCGGCCACGATCACCGGGCGCTCGGAGGCGAGCAGGTAGGAGATCGCCTTCTCGATCTGGGCGCGGGTCGCGGCGGGCTTGTACACCGGCAGCGGCTCGTACGTGTCCGGGTCGAACTCGATCTCGGTCTGCTGGACGTCGATCGGCAGGTCGATCAGGACCGGTCCCGGCCGGCCGGAGCGCATCAGGTGGAACGCCTGCTGGAAGACGCCGGGCACCTGCGCGGCCTCCAGCACGGTCACCGCCATCTTCGTCACCGGGCCGGCGATGGCGGCGATGTCGACGGCCTGGAAGTCCTCCTTGTGGATCACGTGCGTGGGCGCCTGGCCGGTGATGCACAGGATCGGGATCGAGTCGCCGGCGGCCGAGTACAGGCCGGTGATCATGTCGGTGCCGGCCGGTCCCGACGTGCCGATGCACACGCCGATGTTGCCCGGCCTGGCCCGGGTGTAGCCCTCGGCCATGTGCGAGGCGCCCTCCACGTGGCGGGCGAGGGTGTGGTGGATGCCGCCGCCCTCCTTGAGGGCCTTGTAGAACGGGTTGATCGCGGCGCCCGGCACACCGAAGGCGTCGGTGACGCCCTCGCGCTTGAGGATCTCAACTGCCGCGCGGGCAGCGGTCATACGAGCCATCGAGTACTCCTGCCTCGGTGTCGGATGCGTACTCCCGTCGCGCCCCGCGGTGAGCACGGTGTTCAGAAGGTCCGACCTCCGCCCCACTTCCGTAGCGCGGATTTCGTATAGTGGAATTCAACTTCTACTATCTGGAAGCAATGTAGGGGTGAGTGTTGACCTCGTCAAGAGACGCCAAGACACCGGGCAAGCGCCGGACAAACGCCGTACGAGGGGGCACCATGGGGTCGCCGTCCCGAGGTTCCGTGCGAGAGTGAGTGGGCCATGCCCGAGAACGTGCCGGTGCGTTGTCCGGCCTGTCGGCGTGAGCACGTCTACACCGCCCCGGCGTATCCCTGCGTCTGCGGGGCGCCGACGGCGCCGCGGCTGGATCCGCTCGCCGCGCCGGTGGTGCCCGAGCACCGGTCCTGGGACGACGAGTGGATCGCCGTGCCGTGCGCCGGCTGCGGGCACCTCGGCCACTGGCCGCGGCCGGAACTGGGCTGCCCGTGCGGCACGGTGCTGCGGATCCCGGTGGCGGGCGACGCCGCGGACCCCGCCGGGGACCCGTCGCCGTCCGGCCCGGCCCCGACGCGCCGCGCCTTCCCGCCGCACGCCGTGCGCACCGCCCGGGACGCGGTCACCGCGACGGCGCTGTATCTGCGCCGGCTCGGCTACGGGGACATCCGGCGCGCCGACCAGCGGCCGGTGAACGGCATCGGGCTGGCCGCGCGCGGGCTGCTGGCGCAGGTGGACCCGACCGTGCGGCCGGCCGCGCCGCGGGACGTGGAGTGCCTGTGGCTGACGGCGATGACGGAGTCCGCCGACTGCGCCTACTTCTCCCTCGCCGGGTACACCGACGCCGCCCGCGGCCGCGCGGACGGCCTGGGGGTGGCGCTGTTCGTACTGGACCTCGCGGGCGTCCCGCAGCCGGTGAACGACCGCGCCGACGCCCTGAACGCGGACGGCGCCCCGGAACCGGGGCGCCGGGCACGGGACGGACGGAGCTGAGGGCGGCCGGGACGGGCGCCCCGCCCCGGTTCAGTCCCGGTAGCGCTCGCGCAGTTCGATCTTCCGCACCTTCCCGGACACCGTCATCGGGAAGGAGTCGAGGATCGTCAGCCTGCTGGGGACCTTGTAGTGGGCGAGCCGGTCCCGGCAGAAGGCCCGCAGCTCCTCCAGCGTGAGCGGGTCCGCCGCGTCGCGCGGGATCACACAGGCCAGCACCTCCTCGCCGTACTTCTCGTGCGGCACCCCGACGACCTGGACGTCCCGGATCTTCGGGTGGGCGTAGAGGAACTCCTCGATCTCGCGCGGGTAGATGTTCTCGCCGCCCCGGATGATCATGTCCTTGATGCGGCCGACGATCTCCACATAGCCGTCCTCGCGCATCACCGCGAGGTCCCCGGTGTGCATCCAGCGGCCCGCGTCGACGACCTCGGCGGTGCGCTCGGGTTCGTCCCAGTAGCCGAGCATCACGCTGTAGCCCCGGGTGCACAGCTCCCCCGCCTCGCCCCGCGGCCGGGTGACACCCGTGGCGGGGTCGACGACCTTGACCTCCAGGTGCGGCAGCACCCGGCCCACGGTGGCGGTGCGGTGCTCCAGGTCGTCGTCGGTCCGGGTCTGGAGGGAGACCGGCGAGGTCTCGGTCATGCCGTAGCAGATGGCGACCTCGGCCATGTGCATCTCGGCGACCACCCGCTTCATCACCTCCACCGGGCAGGGCGAGCCCGCCATGATGCCGGTGCGCAGGGTGGAGAGGTCGTAGGAGGCGAAGTCCGGGAGGTTCAACTCCGCGATGAACATGGTCGGTACGCCGTACAGGGACGTGCACCTCTCCCGCTGCACCGCCTCCAGGGTGGCCCTCGGCTCGAAGGACGGGGCCGGGATCACCAGGCAGGCGCCGTGCGAGGTGGCCGCCAGATTGGCCATCACCATGCCGAAGCAGTGGTAGAAGGGGACCGGGACGCAGATCCGGTCCCGCTCGGTGTACTTGACCAACTCCCCCACGAAATACCCGTTGTTGAGGATGTTGTGGTGGGAGAGGGTCGCGCCCTTCGGGAAGCCGGTGGTGCCCGAGGTGTACTGGATGTTGATCGGGTCGTCGCAGGACAACTCCGCCTCGCGGGCGCTGAGTTCGGCCCGGTCGACGGTGGCGCCGCGAGCGGCGAACGCCTCCCAGGACGGGTCCCCGAGGTAGACGACCTCGCGCAGTTCACGGCACCGCCCGCGGACCTCCTCGACCATGGCGCGGTAGTCGCTGGACTTGTGCGCGACGGAGGCGAACAGCAGCCGCACACCGGACTGGCCGAGGACGAACTCCACCTCGTGGGTGCGGTAGGCCGGGTTGATGTTGACCATGACGGCGCCGACCCGGGCGGTGGCGTACTGCACGAGCACCCACTCGGCGCGGTTGACCGCCCAGATGCCCACCCGGTCGCCCTTGGCGACGCCGCTCGCCAGCAGGGCGCGGGCGAGCCGGTCCACGTCGGCGTCGAAGGCGGCGTAGGTCCAGCGCCGCCCGGCGGCCACGTCGACCAGGGCCTCGCGCTCCGGCCAGGCCGCCGCCGTACGGGCGAGGTTGGCGCCGATGGTGTCGCCGAGCAGCGGGGTGGTGCCCGTGCCGTGGGCGTACGACAACTGCCGTGCGGTCACCGGAAGTCCTCCTCGCGGTACTCGTCCGCCGAACCCTGGGCGGTGGCCTCGCGCAGTTCGATGCGGCGGATCTTGCCGGAGACGGTCTTGGGCAGCGCGCCGAACTCCAGGCGGCGGATGCGCTTGTAGGGGGCGAGCACCCGGCGGGAGTGCTCGAAGACCACCTTGGCGGTGTCGGGTCCGGGCTCGTAGCCCTCGGCGAGCACGACGTACGCCTTGGGCACGGCGAGCCGCAGTTCGTCCGGGGCGGGCACGACGGCCGCCTCGGCCACCGCCGGGTGCTCCAGCAGCGCGCTCTCCAGCTCGAACGGGCTGATCTTGTAGTCGGACGCCTTGAAGACGTCGTCGGCACGGCCGATGTAGGTCAGGTAGCCGTCCTCGTCGCGGGCGGCGATGTCGCCGGTGCGGTAGTAGCCGCCCGCCATGGCCTCGGCGGTGCGGTCCGGGTCGCCGTGGTAGCCGGCCATCAGACCGACCGGGCGCGCGGCGAGGTCCAGCGCGATCTCGCCCTCCGCGGCGCCGGGCGCGCCGGTGACCGGGTCGAGGAGCTCCACGCGGTAGCCGGGGCTGGGGCGGCCCATGGAGCCGGTCTTCAGCCGCTGGCCGGGGCTGTTGGAGACCTGGACGGCGGTCTCGGTCTGGCCGAAGCCGTCCCGGATGGTCAGCCCCCAGGCGCGCCGCACCTGTTCGATGACCTCGGGGTTGAGCGGCTCGCCCGCGGCCACCACCTCGCGCGGCGGGGTGCGCAGCTGCCCCAGGTCGGCCTGGATGAGCATGCGCCACACGGTCGGCGGGGCGCAGAAGGTGGTCACCCCGGCGCGGTCCATCTCGGCCATCAGCCGGGCCGCGTCGAACCGGCCGTAGTTGAAGATGAAGACGGTCGCCTCGGCGTTCCACGGGGCGAACAGGTTGGACCAGGCGTGCTTGGCCCAGCCGGGCGAGGAGATGTTCAGGTGGACGTCCCCGGGCTTGAGACCGATCCAGTACATGGTGGCCAAGTGGCCGATGGGGTACGAGACATGGGTGTGCTCGACCAGCTTGGGGCGGGCGGTGGTGCCGGAGGTGAAGTAGAGCATCAGCGGGTCGTCGGCGCGGGTCGGGCCGTCGGGCGTGAACTCCGCGGAGGCGTCGTACGCCTCCTCGTACCGCGCCCAGCCCTCCCGCGGATCGCCGCCTACGCGGACGCGGGTGTAGGAGCCGGGCACCTCGTCGAACTTGGCGGCGTCCTCGGCCCGGACGATCACGTGCCTGATCCGGCCGCGCTCGACGCGGTCGCGCAGATCGGCGGGGCCGAGCAGCGGGGTGGCCGGGATGACGACGGCGCGCAGCTTCATCGCGGCCAGCGCGGTCTCCCACAGCTCGGCCTGGTTGCCGAGCATGACCAGCACGCGGTCCTCGGCGGCGACGCCCCGCGCGCGCAGCCAGTTCGCGACCCGGTCCGAGCGCTCGGCCAGCTCGGCGAAGGACAGTTTCGTCTCGTGGCTGTCCTCCTCCACGATGTGCAGCGCGGTGCGGTCGTTGCCGGCGGCGATCACGTCGAACCAGTCCAGCGCCCAGTTGAAGTGCTCAGGCCGGGGCCACTCGAACCCGTCGTGGGCGGTGGCATAGTCCTCGCGGTGTGCCAGCAGGAAGTCCCGTGCGTTCCTGAAGGCATCGGTCGCCGTCGTCATCCGTCGTCCTCCTATGTTCCCGACCATTGCCGGGCGGCTCCCCCGCATCGTCTAATCCGTGATGCAGGTCTCACTACCCCCGAACGGGGGTGTGGTCCGCGTGTGCACGGGGGGTGTGGTCCGCGCATCAGCCGCACCGAGGGAGCGACGAGTGACAGCACAGGCCGTGACGGTGGTGGAGATCCGTGGGGCGCTGCTCAGCCTGCGGCGGGCGACCGGGCTGCCGGTCGCGTTCGGCGGGCTGGTCGAGTCCGGCCGGCCCCAGGTGCGCATCAGCGAGCTGAGCGGCACGGCCACGGCGGCGCTGCGCTGCCTCGCGGTGTCCTCCGGCAGCGGTCTGGGCGGCAAGGCGGTGGCGCTGGCCCGGCCGTGCGCGGTGACGGACTACTCCAGCTCCCGGCAGATCAGCCACGAGTACGACGTGCCGGTGGCCGCGGAGGGCATCCGCTCGGTGCTCGCGGTGCCGGTGGTGGTGCGGCGCCGGGTGCGCGGGGTGCTCTACGGCGCGCTGCGCTCGGCCCAGCCGCTCGGCGACCGGGCGCTGGGCGCGGCGGTGGCGGTGGCACGGGACGTGGAGCAGTCGCTGGTGGTGCGGGACCAGGCGCGGGAGTTGCTGGCGGCGGCCCGGCCCGAGCCGGCCGGCGAGGTGCGGGCGGCGGCCGGGACGGGGCCGGCGGCCTGGGAGCAGGTGCGCGAGGCGCACGCGGCGCTGCGGGCGCTGGCGCCCCGGATCACCGATCCGGTCCTGCGGGCCGAACTGCTCGCCGCCTGCGGGCTGCTGACCGCGCCGCGCCCGGCCGACGGGCCCGCTCTGGCGCCGCGCGAGCTGGACGTGCTGTCCTGGGTGGCAGCCGGTGCGACCAACGCAGCGGTGGCCGAGCGGCTGGGGTTGCGCCCGGAGACGGTCAAGGGTTATCTGCGCTCGGCCATGCGGAAGCTGGGCGCCCACACCCGGGGGGAGGCGGTGACCGCGGCACGCCGGGCGGGGCTGCTGCCGTAGCCCCCGGAGAGGAAGGAAACCTTCCCATTCATGCGCAGACGCTTTGAATTTCCTGATGCTTGACCGTTTGTTATTTCCCTCACCACGGCTTCCGTCCGAATTTCCAGGATCGTTGCCTAGAATTTGGCCCGGACACGACATACGAGGGGAGCGGTGACCGTGCGACGGGACTTCCAGGAGCCTGCGAGATGCCGCTCCGACCTGGTCATAGGCCGCGAGGAGCGGTGCGCCGCCGCCCGCGCCCAACTCGCCTCCGGCGGCAGTGTGCTGCTCCACGGATCGGCCGGAATTGGGAAATCGACCATCCTGCGGGCATTGGCAGAGGAATACGCGTCCCCCGCGCACACCGTGCTGCGCTGCTCGGCGACCGAGTCGGAATCGCACCTTCCCTTCCTCGCCCTCGCCGACCTCCTCGGCCTGGTCCTCGACGACGTCTCCCCGCGGCTGCCCGCCGCCCAGCGCACCGCCCTGGAGTCGGCGCTCACCGGGCGCGGCGAGTCCAGCCTCCAGCGCGACGGCCTCGCCCTGCGCCTCGCGGTGCTGTCCGCGCTGCGCGCGCTCGCCGCCCGCGGCCCGGTGCTGATCGTCGCCGACGATCTCCAGTGGCTGGATCCGGCCAGTGCCGAACTGCTCGGCTTCGCCGCCCGCCGCCTCGGCGGCACCCCGGTCCAACTGCTGTGCGCGGCACGGACCGAGGGACAGGAGAGCCAGGAGTACGACCGCCATCTGCGGTCCTGCCCACCGGACACGCTCGCCGTCCGGCTCGGCCCGCTCTCGCACCCCCAGGTCGCCGAACTGCTCGGCCACCGCGGCCACGGAGGCCTGCCCCGTTCCACGGTCCGCGACATCCACCGCACCAGCGACGGCAACCCGCTGTTCGCGCTCGAACTCGGCCGCGCCCTCACCGAAAGCCCCACCCCGCCCCGGCCCGGCGAGCCGCTGCCGGTGCCCACCTCGCTGCGCGCCCTGGTGCTCAGCCGTCTGGACATGCTGTCGGTCGAGGCCCGCCGCACCCTGCTGGTGGCCAGCGCCGGTGCCCGCCCCACCCTGGCCCTGCTGCACGCGGCGGGGCGGGAGAACGCCGAGGCCGAGTGCGCCCAGGCCGCCGAACTCGGGCTGCTGGCCACGGAGTCGGACACACCCGCCGTACGCTTCGCGCACCCCCTCATCTCCGCCGCGCTGTACGCGGAGGCGCCCGCGCAGGAGCGGCGCGCCGCGCACGCGGCCCTGTCCACGGCCGCCTCCGACCCCATCGAGCGCGCCCGCCACCTCGCCCTCGCCACCACCGGGGCCGACCCGGAGGTCGCCGCCCGGCTCGCCGAGGCCGCCGCCCTCGCCCGGGACCGCGGCGCGCCCTCGGTCGCCGCCCAGCTGGGGCTGCTGGCCGCCCGGCACACCCCCGCCGACGGCTCCCCGAGCCCGCAGGAGCGGCGCCTGACGGCCGCCGAGGACGCCATCACCGCGGGCGAGGTGGACCTGGCCCGGGACATCGCCCGGGAGGTGCTGACCCGGGCGAGCGTGCCCGCCGAACGGGTGCGGGCCTGGATCATCGTCATCGACACCGCGGGCCACACCATGGCCGAGGTCGACGCCTTCTTCCCGCAGGCCCTCGCCGACGCCGGGGACGACCCCCGGCTGCTGGCCCTGGTCCACTACCAGCTGGGCTGGCGGGCGCTGATCGTGGAGGGCGACTTCACCGCGGCCCGCGACGCCGCCGCGCACGCCGCCGAGCTGGCCGCGCGCGGCAAGGACCGGCGCACCGAGCTGCTGGCCCTCGCCTTCCAGGCGCAGACCGAGACCCTGATGGGCCATCCGGAGGCGCCGCGCACCATCAAACGGGCCCTGCGCGAGCCCCAGGACCCCCGGGTGGCCTGGCACCACAACGGGGCGGGCAGCGCCCGGTTCCGCTGGCTGGTCATGGGCGACCAGCTGGCCGAGGCGCGGGCCACGGTCACCGGGCTGCTGCGCGAGGTGCGCCGGCGCGGCTCGGTGGAGAGCGAGGTGCACTTCCTGCGCGGCCTGGCCGAGACCGAACTGCGCGCCGGGCACTGCGGGCGCGCCCTCGACCTGGCCCGGGAGAGTCTGCGGCTCGCCCGGGACTCCGGGATCGGCGAGACCGCCTCGGCGATGCTGACCTCGCTCGCGGAGGCGTCCGGCGGGGACGTGGACCGGGCGCTCACCCTCGCCCGGGAGGCGGTGGAGCACGCCGAGGGGGACGGCGACCAGATGTATCTGTCCCGGGCCCTGGGCGCCCTCGGGTACGCCCAGTTGGTGGCCGGGGATCCGGCGGGCACCGTGCGCTCGCTGCGCCGGGTGCGCACCCTGGAGCTGGGCCTCGGCATCACCGACCCGGCGCGCGGCCGCTGGCAGGGCGATCTCGCCGAGGCGCTGGTCCGCACCGGTGAGCCGGCCGAGGCGCAGGACGTCATCGACACCGCCCGGGAGCACGCCCTCCGGCTCGGCCGGGAGAGCGTGCTCGCCGTCCTGGACCGCTCCGAGGCGCTGGTGCGCGCCGCCCAGGGCGCAACCGAGGCCGCGCTCGCCCAGCTGAGGTCCGCTCAGGACCGGCTGGGCAAGCTGGGTTACGGGCTGGAGGAGGCGCGGGCCGCGTTCGCGCTGGCCCGGCTGCGCGGCCGGCGCCCCGGGGCCGCGGCCTACGACGAGGCCACCCGGCTGTTCCGGCGCTGCCGGGCGCTGCCCTGGCTGCGCCAGGTGGAGGCGGCCCTCGCCACCCTCGACGCGGAACCGGCCCGGGCGGTGCGCGGCACCCTGGACGCGCTGGACGTGCTGGCCGCGATGGAGCGTCAGGTCGCCGCGCTGGTCATGGAGGGCGCCACCAACAGGGAGATCGCCGCCCGGCTGTTCATCAGCGTCAAGACCGTCGAGGCCACCCTGACACGGGTCTACCGGAAGCTGGGGATCCGGTCACGGGTCGACATCGTCCGATTGGCGGCAGGTCGGCGCGCGCACTGAGCACGGCTCTTGTTAACTGAACCGGACCGAGGGTTTTCCCTCACCCAACCCCCTAGGGGGTTCCCTCATTGGGAGCCGAGGGTTCCGGGACCTAGCGTAATGGGCGTGCCGCTCGCCCGGGCACAGGGGGTCGGTCCCGCGACCTCCGTGCACAACCCCCGCCCGTGCGAACCCCCCACCGGTGCAACCCACTGAGGAGACTCATGTTCGGGCCCAGACGTGCCAGACAGACCGCCGCGACCGTGCTGGCCGGCGCCGCCGCGGCGGCGACCGCGCTGCTCGCCGCCCCCACGGCGAGCGCGGCTCCCCAGCCCATCGTCGGCGGTACGGCGACCACCACGGCCGCCTACCCGTTCGTCGTGCAGATCACGGACGCGGCCGGCAGCCAGTTCTGCGGCGGCACCCTGGTGGCCGCCAAGAAGGTGGTGACGGCCGCGCACTGCATGGCCGGCGAGACCACCGGCAGCGTCCGCGTCGTCGGCGGCCGCACCAGGCTCGACGGCACCGACGGCACGGTGAGCCGGGTCGGCAGGATCTGGGTGAACCCGGACTACCGGGACGCGACCCAGGGCGACGACGTGGCCGTGCTGACCCTCTCGACGGCGATGCCGTACAAGCCGGTGTCGTACGTCTCCTCCACCCAGACGAACGTGTACGCGCCGGGCACCACGGCCCGGATCCTCGGCTGGGGCACGACCTCGGAGAACGGCAGCTCCGCCAACCAGCTGCGGACCGCGACCGTGCCGGTCGTGTCCGACTCCAGCTGCCGTTCCTCCTACGGTTCGGACTACGTGCAGTCCGACATGGTGTGCGCCGGATACAGCTCCGGCGGCGTAGACACCTGCCAGGGCGACAGCGGCGGTCCCCTGCTCATCGGGGGCGTCCTGGCAGGGATCACTTCTTGGGGCGAGGGGTGCGCGGAGGCGGGTTACCCGGGTGTCTACACCCGGCTGACCACCTTCTCGGACCAGGTGACCGCACAGGTCGACTCGTGACCCGGAAGGACTCCCGAGCACCCCTCGGGTAAGGCCAGGGGGGCGTTGCGAGCGACCACGAGCAGCCCGCAACGCCCCCCTCTCCACGTCCACCCCCGTGGGACGCGGGACTACTTGTCGGCGGTCAGCCGTCCCGCCGCGCCCCAGCTGTCCGCGGGCACCTCGTGGATCCACACCTGCACGCTCTCGGCGGGGATGCGGTACGCGTCCACGAAGGCGTCGGTGACGCGCTTGACCAGGTCACGCTTCAGCTCGGCGTCCCGCGGGCCCTGCTGGATGGTGACGATCGGCATGACTGAACTCCTCTGTCCCGGGCGGTGCTTGCCGCCCTTTCGGGTGTGCGGGGTCCAGTCCACCGCGCGGGACGCCGCCGGCCAAGGAGCAGTCCGCGACCGCAGCGATCAGCTTTCGTGATCGGTGCAGGCCAGCAGGAGACTCTCCAGGTGCTCGGTGGGGTCCGCGGCCGGTACCGCGAGCCCCGTGGACAGGGCGAGGCCGGGGGCGCGGAAGGGGACGTAGGCCACCCGGGGGGTGTGCAGCACGCGCGCGTGGGAGGCGAAGACGACGGTCCACAGGGGCCGGGCGCCGATGGTGGCGAGGGTGTCCTGGAGGGAGCCGTTCGACGGCCCCGGCACCGGCTCGAACCCGGCCGCGTGGCAGGCGCCGACGACCAGGTCCACGAGGGCGGGGTTGTTGCGGCGCGGGGTGAGCGCGAGGGGCAGCGCGGCCAGGTCGGACAGGTCGATCTCCGGGGCACGGGCGAGCGGGTGCGCGGCGGGTACGGCGGCCACCAGCGGGTCGGACCACAGGGGCAGCACCCGCACGCCGGACGGGGGTTCGGCACCGCGCACGAAGGCCGCGTCGAGCCGGCCGGCGGCGACACGGGCCAGCCGTTCCCCGACCGGCAGCGAGCACAGCTCCACCGGGACGCCGGGGGCCCGCTCGGCGAACGCGGCGAGCACCCGGTCCAGGTGGGTGCCGAGGCCGGTGCTGGTGCCGAGCCGCAGCCCCGCGGGCGGTGCCACGGCGGCGCGGGCCCGTTCGGCCGCCGTGAGGACGGCGCGCGCCTGTGGCAGCAGCCGTTCCCCGGCCGGTGTCAGCCGCACCCGGCGCGGCGAGCGGTCGAACAGCTCGGCGCCCAGTTCCCGTTCCAGCCGCTGTATCTGCTGGCTCACCGCGGACTGCACGATGTGCAGCCGGTCGGCCGCCCGCCCGAAGTGCAACTCCTCGGCGACGGCGACGAAATAGCCGAGCTGCCGCAGTTCCATGGGCCGACTGTAGCCGGTGGCGCCGACGGGAATGACCGCGGCGCCCACGGCCGTTGGCGTTGGGGAGATCGATTCCGTCCAAGGAGCAGAGATGACCGAGGCGTTGGTGCTGGGTGGCGGCGGGGTGGGCGGGATCGCCTGGATGACCGGGCTGCTCGCGGGGCTCGCGGATACGGGACAGGACGTCACGGGGGCCGGTCTGCTCGTGGGAACCTCGGCCGGGGCGGCCGTCGCGGCCCAACTGGGCAGCGAGGTCGGCCTGGAGGAGCTGTACGCGCGGCAGGTGGACCCCGCCCGGCAGGCCGCGGAGATCATGGCCGAGCTGGACCTGGAGAAGTTCACCGCGCAGATCGGTGCCGCGCTGGCGACGGCCGCCTCCCCGGCCGATCTGCGGCGCGCGGTCGGGCGGCTCGCGCTCGGCGCGCGGACGGTCGGCGAGCCGGAGCGGCGGGCGGTGATCGAGTCCCGGCTGCCGGTCCACGCGTGGCCCGAGCGGGCGCTGAAGATCGTCGCGGTGGACGCGGAGAGCGGCGCGTCGCGGATCCTGGACCGGGACTCGGGGGTCCTCCTGGTGGACGCGGTCGCGGCGAGCTGCGCGGTGCCCGGGGTGTGGCCGCCGGTGACGATCGGCGAGCGCCGCTACGTCGACGGCGGTATCCGCTCCGTCGCCAACGTCGACCTGGCCGCCGGCGCGGACCACGTCCTGGTGCTGCTGCCGCTGGGCGCCGTCGAGCCCTTCCCCAGCGACCATCCCCTGGACCGGACCGTCGCCGACCTGCGGGAGAGGGGCGCCGAGGTCACCCTGGTCGCCCCGGACGAGGCGTCCGCCGCCGCGATCGGTCCGAACCCTCTGGACCCCGCGACCCGCCGCCCGGCGGCGGAGGCGGGCCGGGCGCAGGGGCGGGCGCTGAGGATCGGCTGAGGGAGGCCGGGTGAGCGGGCGGCCCCTCGCCGCGGCCGCCCGGTGGCCCCGCCCCTCAGGTCACGGCACCTGGTCGCACACCGACGGCAGCCACGTCTGGTCCGGGGCCCGGGTGAGGGTGTCCAGGTTGGTGAGAAGGGTTTCCAGGTGGCCGGGGTGGGCCAGGTAGTCGATGGTGGCCTCGGCGAAGGCGTCGCGGACGGTGGGCGGCATGGCGTCCGAGGCGTCGAAGCAGTGGGCCGCCCGCCGGTCGAGGAGCGTCGCGGCGAGGCCCCGGTGCCAGGCGGGTCCCGCCGCGCCGGGGGCGGGCTGGGCCCCGGCGTGCACCGAGAAGCCCGACTCCGCGGTGTTCCAGGCGCGTTGGGCGTTCGCGGAGGCGAGGTAGCGGATCAGCTGCTCGGCCTGCGGGGTGGCGTGCAGCAGGGCGACCAGGTCGCCGGAGACCTCCCAGGCGTCGTGCGCGGTGGCGCCGGGGATGAGCCGGGCCGAGGGTTCGTAGCGGCCGTCGACCCGTTTCCACGCGTCGGACTGGGTGCGGATGAAGGACGCCTGGTGTTCGAGCGTGCAGCCGCGCGGGTCCGCGGCGACCGGCGCCGACGCCTTCCCGTAGTCGGTCTGCAGGGTGCGGCGCAGCAGGGTGTCGGAGGTGCCCGCGCCCATCAGCAGGCCCCAGGTCGTCCACGCCTTCCGCACCTCGGGAGAGCGCCAGGACAGCCGGCCGCCCGCCCACGCCTGGTAGGTGCGCGGGCCCTGCTGCTGGAGCAGGATGTCCTCGATCCAGTCCGTGCCGGGCCATCCGCTGGTCGCCCCGGAGCCCATGCCGACGCACCACTGCGCCGGCTGGTCCCTGGCCTGCCTGCGCTGCCGCTCGCCGGTGCCGGCCGGGTACCACACGATGCTCTTGAGGTCGGCCTTGAGCGGGAACCAGTAGACGTGTCCGTCCGTGAGCGGTGTGGCCCAGGACGCGCTGAAGTCCTCGCGGGAAATGAGGCCTTCGAGCGGCTGGAGCTGCTTCTGCCCGGCGTAGTCGGCGAGTTCGCCGGGACCGGTCAGCACCACCACGTCCGGCGGCGTACCGGCCTCCACATCGGCGCCGAGCACCTGGCTCTCGGCCGAACTGCCCTGGTAGTCGACGCGTACGTGGTACTTCCGCTCGAACGGCTCGATCACCGTCCGCCGCAGGTTGCCCTCGTCGCGCCCGGTCCAGTTGGCCAGCAGGGTGACGGTCGGCTCCCGGCCGGCGGCGCGGATGCCGAGGACCACGGCCGCCGCCAGCAGGACGAGGCAGCTCGCCACCACGGTGACGGTACGGGTGCGGCGGCGCGCGGGTCCGCCGCCCGGGTGCGCGCTCACCGCGGCCTGAACCGGTACTCGTCGATGTGCCGCCGCAGGCCCGTCTCGGCCAGTGCCATGACCAGGACGCCTCCTATCAGGATTCCCCCGGCCGCCGAGGCGCGGAAGCCGGTGTGTGCCAGGTGCGCGGCGGTCTCCCGCCCCGCGTCGGTGATGGCCGGCCCGGCGAGCCGGCGGTCGAGCAACCGCCGGGTGTCCGTCATGCCCTGGTGCGTCCACACCGTGAACAGCAGGGTGACGGCGAGCCCGGCCGCGAGCAGGGCGCCGGCCGCGAGCAGCCCGCGGTTGTAGCGGCGGCGGAAGCGGCGGCGCAGGAACAGCTGGGTCTCCAGCAGGCAGCCGGCCAGCGCGAGCGCGATCACCAGGGTCGCGGCCCAGCCGAGCCACAGCAGCGGTCCGAAGGAGGTCTGCCGGTGCACGGCGGCGCGCTGCTGTGCCTGAAGGACCTTCAGTCTGGCCAGTATCCCGGAGCCTTTGTCGGTCAGGATGCTGGTGGCGTAGCTGAGGTACGCCTGCCGCAGGGCGCTGCCCGCGGGCTGGAGCTGGGCCTGCTGGACCTTGACGGCGTACACGGTGATCAGTGCGGCGACGGTCTGCAACGCCTGCCGGCCCGGCGGTCCGCCGACGTTGTCGCCGGCGGCGGCCGCGAGGCTCTGCGCGGCGACCGAGATCTGCTTCTGGAAGTCGCTGGTGGGGGTCGCGGCCCCGGCGTCCCGCTCCGCCTCGCCGAGGGCGTACAGCGCGGTGTCGATGGACAGCACCGCCGGGGCGCTGGAGGTGCGCAGCGGGTCGGCGTCGCCGTGCACTCCCTCGTACGACATGAACAGCGACAGCGTGAGCAGCGCGGACAGGGCGAGCAGCAGCCGGTGGCGCACGGCGAGTTCGTGGGCGGTCGTGCTGGCGCCCGGGCCCGGCCGGGGGCGCCGGCGCCCGCCGAGCGGGCGCGCCGGTGCGCCGAGGCCGCCGTCGGCCGGTGCCCGGTGGTCGGCCCGGGGCGCGGGACCGGGCCCGGACGCGCCCGCCGGCGCGCCGGGGCGGGCCGTCGCGACGGCGGGCGGTTCCACCGGGTGAGCGCCGGAGCGGGCGCCGGGGCGTGCGTCCGGGGGCGCGCCGGTGGCCGGATCGGGGAGCGCGCCGGTGACCGGGGCCGGGGGCGCGCCGGCTCCCGGCTCGGAGCCGCTCGCGCGGGCCTCGTACCCGCGCTCCCCCGCCCCGCGCCCCGCCGGATCCCTGTCGGTGCTCATGCGGACGGTCCCCTCAGCCGGCGGCCGCAGTCGCCGCCGCAGTAGACCGAGTCGGCCGGGCCGAGCCAGCCGCAGTCCGGGCACTCGACGAGGCCGTCGGCGGCGGGCGGCGCCTGCGGGGCGGGCGGTGACGGGTCGCCGGCCGGGTGGCGCGGTGGGCTGGTCATGGCGCTGGAGAGGATGAGGTGCTGCCAGTCGACGTCCTTCAGGCCGGTGCGGACACGGCCGCTGCCGGGGCCGTCCTCGATCCGGCGCAGCGCGTCGAGCAGGTGGCCGTCGCCGAGTTCGCCCGCCAGGTGCACGGCCCGCGCGAACTCCCGGTCGGCGGCCGGTCGGCCCTCGCTGCCGCGCAGCCAGGCCCGGTAGGCGAGGGCCACGGCGGCGCTGGCCTGCTGGTACAGCTCGTGTCTGCGCACTCCGGGGTGGCGCCGGGAGGCGTCGAGCGGGTTGTCGGTCCAGCGCACCAGGATGGGCCGGGGCCGGGGCAGCCGCACCGGGTGGCCGAAGTCGGGCACGGCGACCTCGACGGCGGCCAGTTGCAGGTACTCGCCCCGCTCGCGGCCGGTCGGGTCGGCGGCCAGCACCACCTGGAAGTGCCGTACCTCCTCGCCCCAGGCGCGGGTGACGTACTCGGTGGCGCGGCCGGCCGCGCCGGCGGGCAGCAGTTCCTGTTCGCCGGGGACCACCTGGGTGACCCGGCGGATGACGGTGCCGGGGGTGGGGGTGAGCCTGATGCGCAGCTCGGGCACCGCCGTGCCCAGCAGACCGTTCACCAACTCCTCGTAGGCGGCTGGCAGTTCGTGGTCCTCGCGGACGGCCCTGGCGCGGCCGTGCAGCCGTCGGGTGATGCTCAGCAGCAGGTCGGCGTCCCAGTCGTCGCCGATGCCCCAGGCGTCGCAGACGAAGCGTCCCTCGCAGGCGTCGAGGGCGGTGTCCAGGGGCATGGTGGCCCGGTGGTCGTGCTCGTTGCGTCCGTCGGTGAGCAGCAGGACGTGTTTGACGGCCGCGGGGTGGTCCTTGAGCAGGCGGCGGGCGAGGTCGAGCCAGGTGCCGATGGCGGTGCCGCCGTCCGCGTCGAGGATGCGGACGGCCCGTTCGGCGGCGGCGCGTTCGGCGGGCCCGGCGACGGCGAGCGACGCGCGGTCCGGGCCGGGGTGGACGACGCCCGCGTGGAAGCGGCCGGAGAGCACGGCGAAGGCGGTGCCCTCGGGCAGCAGCCGGACGGCGGCGACGGTGGCGTCCTTGGCCGCGTGGAGTTTGGTGGCGGGGTGGAGCATGGAGCGGGAGGTGTCCACGATCAGCACCTCGGCCAGCGCGGGTGCGCCGCCGGGCGCCCGTCCGCCGATCAGCCCGGCGCCGCCGTGGACGCCGATCTCCAGGATGGCGTGCATCTCCTGTTCGACGCCCCGCCCCCGGCCGGCCGGCTCGGCGGGCAGGTCCGTCTCCTGGCCGACCGTGAGCGTCACCTCGGTCTCCTCGGCCACGGTCATCGGTGTCTCTCTCCAGGGGTCATGGGTGTCCTCAGAAGGTGGTCAGGGGCCGCACCGCGTGGGCCAGGTCGAGCAGCCTGCCGTGTTCCCCGGCCGTGCGGGCCTGGGCGGCCAGCTGGCGGAAGGAGTGTTCGAGCAGGGTGCGCAGGCCGTGCTCGTCGCCGGGCCCGAGGAGGTCTCCGGCCGGTCGGCCGAGGGCGCGTCCGTGCAGGGCGTTCTCGCGGACCTCGGCGACCAGCCGGGCCCGGGACTCGCCGTCCCGCGCCCCGCCGTCCAGGCGCAGTTCGGGCAGTCTGCGGGCCGCGTCGGCCAGGTCGGCGGGGGTGGGCGGGCGGCCGTGCAGCAGTCCCGCGCGGATGCGGACGGCGGCGACGCGGGCGGCGTCGTGGTGGCGCGAGGTGGCCGGTACGTCGTCCAGGACGCGGACGGCGGCGTCCCGGTCGCCGCCGGCCAGGTGGCCGCGGGCCAGGCCGAAGGCGGCGGCGGTGTGCGCGAAGTCCCGTTTCCACACGGCCTCGTAGAAGCGCATGGCGCGGGCGGTGCGTCCGCCGTGCTCGGCGCAGTGGCCGAGGGCGAGCTTGGGCACGTACTCGCCGGGCAGCGCCCGGTACACGGCGTCGAACCGGGCGCCGGCCAGCTCCACTTCGCCCCTGCTGAGGTGCAGTACGCCACGGTGCCAGGCGATCCGCCAGTCGTGGGCGGCGGCACGCTCGCCGAGCTGGGTCTCGGCCTCGGCGAGCCAGCCGGCCGCCTCGTCCCGCTCGCCGCGCCTGAGGTAGGCGCGGCACAGCCACAGCGCGGTCTCCGGGGTGCCGTAGCGGGACTCCCGGGGCCACTGCCGGGCCACCCGGTCGGGGGTGTCGGGCGAGAAGGTGTCCAGCAGCAGGGCGGCGCCGTCGGCGGGGTCGGGGACCGGTTCGGGCAGGGCGCCGGCGACCTCGGCGGGCGAGGGCGGGGAGACGTCCAGTTCGGCGGGGTGCCCGGCGGGGCGGGCGGTCCAGTGGTCCAGGGCGGGGATCGCGCCGAGTCCGGCGTCCAGGCTGGCGCCGGTGGCGCGGAACCGGGTGGAACTCTCCGGCAGCTGCTCGCCGAACTGGAGCGACCTGAACTCCCGCAGCACCTCCCACAGTTGGCGGGACATCTCGGCGGCGGAGCGGAACCGGGCGCGGGGCTCGGGGTGGGTGGCGCGGGCGATGAGCCGGCGGAAGGAGTCGGGGGCGAGGCCCCGGGCCGGTTCGGTGGCGCGGGCCAGGGCTTGCAGGGTCATGCCGACGGTGTAGAGGTCGCTGTCGATGTGCCAGCCGCGCCGGTCGATCTCCTCCTTCGGCGGCGCGAACGTCGCGGTGTACATGTAGGCGGAGGCGCGGTCGCCGATCGCGCGGACCGCGCCGAGGTCGATGACCTTCACGGCCCGGCCGAAGTGGATGACGTTGGCGGGCTTCATGTCGCAGTAGAGCAGGCCGCGTTCGTGCATGTACTCCAGGGCGCCGAGGATCTTGCAGCCGTAGGTGAGGACGTGGTCCAGGCGGGGGCGGCCGTGGAAGACGCGCTCGATGTCGTCGGCGTCGAAGAGCTGTTGCAGGGAGCGGCCGCCGATGTAGTCCATCACCAGGTACCCGGTGGGTGGTTCGGCGCCCGCGGCGCGGTGTTCGGCGTACGTGATGATCCGCACGATGTCCGGGTGGTGCAGGTCGGTGAGGGAGCGGCGCTCCTCGACGGCGGTACGGCGGGCGAGCGCACCGCCCGCGTTGATCTGGCTCTTGAGGACGACGCGGTGGCCCTCGGCGCGGGTGTCCTCGGCGAGGTGGATCCAGCCGAGACCGCCGTGGGCGAGACAGCCGAGCACCCGGTAGTGGTCCGCGACCAGCTCGCCGCGGGTCAGCTGGGGCAGGAAGGAGTACGGCGTGCCGCAGCGGGGGCAGCGGCCGGTGGCGCGGGCGGGCTGGCCGCCGTAGCCGACCCCGACGATCATGCTGCAGTCGCCGCCGTCGCAGCGGCGCCCACCGGTGGGCGGGCTGGGGTCCGCCACCAGGACGTCGTCGGGCTCGGGCACCTCGGGCAGCACGACCAGTCCGTGCTGGTCGAGTTCGCCGACCCCGGCGACGGCGTGCACGGTCGCCGGTCCCGGACTCTCCTCGGTGACGACCGGCGCGGTGGCGGCCCGCCCGGCGCGGGGCGGCGCGCTGTGCGGCTCGACGTGCCGGTGCCCGCAGGTGTCGCAGTACCCGGTGTCCATGATGCGCCCGGCGCATCCGGGCCGTACGCAGGAGGTCATGAGCCACGCTCCTTCCGGGGTCCGCGGCCCGTCCGCCACGGCAGGGGACGTCCGGCCGCGCCGTCGCCGCCGCCGGGCCGGGGCGGAGCGGCACCGGGTGGCCGTGCGTGTCCGGCCACCCCCTCGTCGTACGGCCGCAGACGTCCGCCCGCTCCCCCCGCGAGGGGCGGCTCCGGCCAGGGCGGCGGGCCGGGGGGAGGGACGTGACCGGTGCCGGCGGCCCCGGGAGGCGACGGCCGGTCCGGCACCGCCTCGGCTCGTGACGCCCCGGTGCGAGCGCCCGCCCCCGGGTCCGGTGATCGGGCCCGGCCGCTCTCCGCCGCCCCGGGCAGCCGTGGACCGCCGTCCTCGCGCGCCGCAGGGGGGCGTGCGTGGTCCGTCGCGTCACCGCCGCCGGGCGGCCGCGGACGACCGGACGCTCCCCCGCCACCGGACGCCCTGCGACGACCGCCCGCCCCCGGGTCACCGTCCGCCTCACCCGGACCGCGCGTCATCCGCCCCCGCGCCGAACCCCCGGCTGCACCTGAACGCCCTTGTCCGCCAGGGGAGTCGGCGTCGTCCGCGGGTTCGCCCCCCGTTCCCGAGCAGAATCCGATGAACCGCTCCACCGCGGTCTCCGCCGCCTCGATGTCGCACGGCGTCCGGCGCAGGAGTACCAGGGCGGACTCGTAGAGGCGGTACGCGGCGATCACGCGGTCGCCGTCCTCCGTGGCGCGGGCGCGGCACAGGGGCCACTCGGCGGTGACCCGGCCGCGGAGTTCCTCCCAGCGGCGCAGGCGGGCGTCGAGGACGGCGAGGGCCTGGTCCAGGCGCTGGCGGCGGCGTTCGGCGGCGTCCTCGAAGGTGAACAGCAGGTCGGCGCGCCGCGGTTCGCGGTCCGCGGCGGAGCTGTGGGCGACCCATGCGCGCAGCATCCGGCTGCGGCCGACGGCGGCCTCGGCCGCGTCCAGCAGCGCCCCGGTGCCGGGCCCGGCGGTCACCCGGTCCCGGCGGGTGTCCAGGGCGGGGCCCAACTCGTCGACGATGCGGTCGAGTTCCGCGCCGAGCCGGGACCAGCGTGCGCGCAGCGGCCGGTGTACCAGCGATTCGGCGGCCTGTGCCGCGCGTCCGCCCTGGCGGCGGTGGACCAGCAGCAGCCGGGCCCCGTGCCGGGCGAGCCGGTCCAGCAGGGCGAGCAGGGCGTCCGGTTCGGCGGACTCGTCGACGCCGACCAGGACCGCGGCGAGCGGGACCCGCAGGGTGGCGAGCCGTTCCGGGCGGGGGTCGTCGCGGATGCCGAGGCGTTCGGCGATGCGGTCCATGACCTGGGCGGCCGTCAGCCCCTTGACGTCGAGCGCGAGGTCGTGCGCGCCGGCCGGGGGCACGGTCTCGGGCGGGTCGTCGCTGAAGGCGCTGGTGTTGCGGTGCGTGCGCAGCTCCCGGTCGGCGAGGGTGACGGCCCGCTCCAGCGTGAAGGCGCGGTCGCCCCGGTCCGGCACCACGGTGACCAGGACCGGCCAGCCCTCGCCCCGGAACCAGCCGGCGAGTTCGGTGGCGAAGGGCACGTCGAGCCGTCCGCCGCCGCCCGGCGCACGGCTGCGCAGCCGGGGGTCGACGGCCTCGGCGCCGTCGGTCCAGGCGGCGACCTGCGGCAGATGGCTGAGGATGGTCTCGGTGGGGCTCATCTGGCTGAAGGCGGAGACCTGCCCCTCGTCCACGCTGAGCACGATGCCGATGACCTGGTCGGTGGCGTGGTCGACCACTCCGCCGCCGCTGAAGCCGGGCGCGGCCAGCTCGTCCGGGGTGATCGGGCGCAGCTGCACCCGGCTGTCCCGGCCGCGCGCGGCGACCAGGGTGGCGCCGTGCCAGCGGCCGCCGTCGTCGCCGGCCGGGAAGCCGTACATGCTCACGGGTCCGTGCGGTGAGGCGAGCCGGTAGAGGCGGGTGGCGTGTTCGGCGGGCAGCGGTTCGGCAAGGCTCAGCAGGGCCAGGTCGCCGCTGCGGTCGCCGAACGCGTCCTCGCGCTCCGGTACGTGCTCGTCCGGGCGGACGGTGGCGGCGACGGCGCCCTGTCCCGGCACGCCGACGAGTCGTACGACGTACGGCGCGCCCGGTGTGACGACATGGCCGGCGGTGAGCACCCGGTCCGCCGCGAGCAGCACCCCGGCGCCGAGCACCACACCGTCCGGGTCCTCGATGCGGGCGATCCAGGTCGGTGTGCGTAAGCGGGACTTGACGGCTCGTTCCCCCGTGCGCGTCATGCCGCCGAGGTTACTCCCCGTACCGGCCCGGAACCACCAGTGTGCACGAGGTGGTGGCATGTGAAGGTGCGAACACATTCGAACGACGTTCTATACACTGTGTGTATAGTCCCCGCATGGCCTTTTCCCTCAGCACGACCCCGACGCCCGCTTCCGCGACCGGGAAGACGCGCGAACGGCGCCGCGGGTTCCGCGCGGCCGCGCTCGTCCCGGCCGCGGTCGGCCTGGCGCTCGCCCTCACCGGCTGCGCCCAGGTCGACACCACCTCGCCGAGCACCGCGCGGAAGCAGGCGGCGCAGGGGGCGCAGGGATCGCCGTCGAAGTTCGGCGACGTCGACTGCCGCAAGGCGAAGTGCATCGCGCTCACCTTCGACGCGGGCCCCAGCGAGAACTCCCCCAAGCTGCTGGACATCCTGAAGGAGAAGAAGGTCCACGCGACGTTCTTCCTGCTGGGCAAGCGGCACATCGAGAAGTACCCGCAGCTCGTCAAGCGGATGTCGGCCGAGGGGCACGAGGTGGCGAGCCACACCTGGGACCACAAGATACTCACCGACATATCCGACGACCAGGTGCGCGACGAACTCGTGCGGCCCAACGAGGCGATCGAACGGCTCACCGGGCACAAGCCCACCCTGATGCGCCCGCCGCAGGGCCGCACCGACGCCAACATCCACAAGATCTGCAAGGAGTTGGGGCTCGCGGAGGTGCTGTGGAGCGTCACGGCCAAGGACTACGCGACCAACGACTCGGCGCTCATCAAGAAGCGCGTCCTCGAACAGGCCGACCGGGACGGGATCATCCTGCTGCACGACATCTACCCCGGCACCGTGCCCGCCGTCCCCGGCATCATCGACGCCCTGAAGGAACGCGGCTACCACTTCGTGACGGTCCCCCAGCTCCTCGCCCCCGGCACGGCGGAGCCGGGCAAGGTCTACCGTCCCTGAGCCGCCCGGGGCACCACCGCTCGGCCGACCGGGTGAGCGGGCGGCGAACTCACGGCAGTCCGACGGGCACTGCCTACGATCGGTGCCGTGCCGACCTTCACCCTCACCCGTGCCGTCCCGCTCTCCCCGGACGAGGCATGGCGCCGGCTCACCGAGTGGCCCCGCCACGCCGGTGCGGTGCCGCTGACCCGGATCAGGGTGCTCACCCCCGGGCCGACCCGGGTCGGCACCCGCTTCACCGCCCGCTCGGGTGTCGCGCCGCTGACGCTGGACGACACCATGGAGGTGACCGTCTGGCGCCCGCCCCTGGGCGAGGAGGGCGGGCTGTGCCGGCTGGAGAAGCGGGGTCGGGTGATCCTCGGCTGGGCGGAGATCGAGGTGCGGCCGCGTCCCGGGGGCGGCAGCCGGGTGCGGTGGCGGGAGGAGCTGCGGGTGCGTTCGCTGCCCCGCGCCCTCGACGGCATCGTCAGGAGCACGTCCCGCATGGTGTTCGCACGCGCGCTGGACCGGCTGCTCAAGCGACCCTGAACGGCCGTACAGGCGACGGCACTTCAACTGTCGCGGCCCGTCGCCGCCACCGTCACGCCCAGCCCGATCAAGGTCAGGCCGCCGATGCCGCCGACCGCGGACAGCCGCCGGGGCGAGCGGGCGAACCAGCCGCGGGCGGCCGAGGCGAGCAGCCCCCAGGCGCTGTCCGAGACCAGCGCGATGACGTTGAAGACCAGGCCGAGCAGCAGCATCTGGAGCGGCACCCGCCCCTGGGCGCGATCCACGAACTGGGGCAGTACGGCGGCGAAGAACACCATGGTCTTGGGGTTGGCCACGCCGACCGCGAATCCCTCCCCGAGGGTGCGCAGGCCCCCGCCCCGCCCGGGGCGCTCCGTGCACTCGAACGCGGCTCGCAGCGAGCCGCGCCGGCGCCACGTCCGCACCCCGAGGTGGACGAGGTAGGCGGCGCCCGCGAGCTTGAGCGCGGTGAAGAGCGGCACGGAGCGCTCCACCACCGGACCGATGCCGAGGGCCACGGCGGCGACGAGGACGTAGGCCCCGAGGGTGTTGCCGGCCACGGAGGTCAGCGCGGTGCGGCGGCCGTGCGCCAGCGCCCGCCCGATGACGAAGAGCACGCTCGGGCCGGGTATCACGATCAGCAGGAGGGACAGCGCCGCGAAGGCGGACAGCCGGTCGGTGGAGACCATGTCCCCATGCAACCCAGGGGCCGGGGCGCGCGGCAATCGGTTTTCCGCGCCCCTCACGCCACCGAGCCGATCCGCGCCTCCCCCGCGTCGTGGTGGATCGGGGTGTGCCCGCCGGTCAGCGCGCGGCCGCTGCCGCCGCGCCGTTCGGCGACGATCTGCGCGGCGATCGACAGGGCCGTCTCCTCCGGCGTGCGGGCACCGAGGTCGAGGCCGATCGGGGAGCGCAGCCGGGCCAGTTCCGGCTCGGTGACGCCCGCCTCGCGCAGCCGCCGGGCGCGGTCGAGATGGGTGCGCCGGGAGCCCATCGCGCCGACGTAGGCGACCGGCAGCCGCAGCGCCACCCGCAGCAGCGGGATGTCGAACTTGGCGTCGTGGGTGAGGACGCACAGCACGGTACGGCCGTCGGTCCCGGTGCGCTCCAGATACGTGTGGGGCCACTCGACCACGATCTCGTCGGCCTCCGGGAAGCGGGCGCGGGTGGCGAAGACCGGTCGGGCGTCGCACACCGTGACGTGGTAGCCGAGGAACTTCCCGGCGCGCACGAGGGCGGCGGCGAAGTCGATCGCGCCGAAGACGATCATCCGGGGCGGGGGCACGGAGGACTCGACCAGCACGGTGACCGGCGCGCCGCAGCGCGAGCCGCGGGCACCGATCTCCAGGGCGCCGGTGCGCCCGGCGTCCAGGAGGGCGCGGGCCTCGGCGGCGACGGTGCGGTCCAGTTCGGGGTGGGCGCCGAAGCCGCCGTACGAGGAGCCGTCGGGGCGCACCAGCAGGGCCCGGCCCGAAAGCCCGGCCGGCCCCCGGGTGATCCGGGCGAGCGCCGCCGCCTCGCCGCGTGCGGCGGCGGCCAGCGCGGCCGCGGCCACCGGCCGGGCGGGGTCGTCCGCCCGGACCGGGGTGACCAGGATGTCGAGGACGCCGCCGCAGGTCAGGCCGACCGCGAAGGCGTCCTCGTCGCTGTAGCCGAAGCGTTCGAGGACGGTCTCGCCGTCCAGGAGGGCCTGCCGGCACAGCTCGTAGACCGCGCCCTCCACACAACCGCCGGAGACCGAGCCGATGGCCGTGCCGTCGGCGTCCACCGCGAGGGCGGCGCCGGGCTGCCGGGGCGCGCTGCCGCCGACGGCCACCACGGTGGCGACGGCGAAGTCACGGCCCTGCGCGGTCCACCGGTTCAGCTCCTCGGCGATGTCCAGCATCTGTCGTTCTCCTCAACGAGCTTGCGGAAAAGGGGGGTTGCTAGTGGACTCCGAGCCAGCCCTCGACGGGATGGAGCGCGAAGTAGACCAGGAAGACGGCCGTCAGGCCCCACATGAAGGCGCCGACCTCGCGGAAGCGGCCCTGGGCCGCCTTGATGGCCGTCCAGGAGACGACACCCGCGGCGACACCGGTGGTGATGGTGTACGTGAACGGCATCAGGACGACGGTCAGGAAGACCGGGATGGCGGTGGCACGGTCGCCCCAGTCCACGTGCCGGGCGTTCATCAGCATCATCGCGCCGATGACGACCAGGGCGGCGGAGGCGACCTCCTGCGGGACGATCGCGGTGACCGGGGTGAAGAAGAGGCACGCGGCGAAGAACAGGCCGGTGACCACGGAGGCCAGGCCGGTGCGCGCGCCCTCGCCGACGCCGGTCGCCGACTCGATGAAGACGGTCTGCCCGGAGCCGCCGGTCACCCCGCCGATCGCCCCGCCCGCGCCGTCGATGAACAGCGCCTTGGACAGGCCGGGCATCCGGCCCTGGGCGTCGGCGAGCCGGGCCTCGGTGCCGACCCCGATGATGGTGGCCATCGCGTCGAAGAAGCCGGCCAGGACCAGGGTGAAGACGATCACCGCGATGGTCATTCCGCCGACCTGGCCCCAGCCGCCGAAGCCGACGTGGCCGAAGAGCGAGAAGTCCGGCATGGAGACCGCGCCGCCGTGCAGTTCGGGCGCGCCGCCCGCCCACTGGCGGGGGTCGATGACGCCGAGGCCGTTGAGGACGGCGGCGACGACGGTGCCGGCGACGATGCCGATGAGGATGGCGCCGGGGATGCCCCGGGCCTGGAGCATGAAGATCAGCAGCAGGGTGCCGGCGAAGAGCAGCACCGGCCAGCCGGTGAGCTGGCCCGCGGGTCCCAGGCCGAGCGGGGTGCCCTTGCCCTGGTGCACGAAGCCGGACTTGTAGAAGCCGATCAGGGCGATGAACAGGCCGATGCCCATGGTGATGCCGTGCTTGAGCGCGAGCGGGATCGCGTTCATGATCATCTCGCGCAGGCCGGTGACGACCAGCAGCATGATGACGGCGCCGTACAGCACGCACATGCCCATCGCCTGCGGCCAGGTCATGTGGGGGACCACCTGCGCGGACAGCACGCCGGAGACCGACAGGCCGGCGGCGAGGGCGAGCGGCACCTTGCCGACGAAGCCCATCAGCAGGGTGGTGAGGGCCGCGGCGAAGGCGGTCGCGGTGATCAGGGCCTTCTGGCCGAGGGTGTCCCCGTGCACGTCCTTGCCGGACAGGATCAGGGGGTTGAGCAGGAGGATGTAGGCCATCGCCATGAAGGTGGTGATGCCGCCGCGCACCTCGCGCGCGACCGTGGATCCTCTGCGGGATATGTGGAAGTACCGGTCGAGCCAGGACCGGCCGGCCGGGACGCGGCTGCCGTCTCCGGCGTCCTCGGCGGTGGTCCTGGGCTCCACTGATGGGTGGGTCATGGTGCCGTCTCCCAAGGTTCACAGGGGCACCCACGACTCCGCTGGGGAGCGCGGGATTTGGGATGTGCACGTAAACCCGGGGGACGGCCCGGCGCTGCACGTGTGGGGTGGGCCGGGGACGAGCGGTCGCCCGGCGCCGGGGTGCCGCGGCGGGCACCCGCATGGGGGTGCCCGCGGCGGCGGTGGGTGGGGTTACGCGGTGCCCGTCAGGTGTTCCGGGCGCACCGGCGTGCGGTTCAGTTCCAGGCCCGTGGCGTCGCGGATCGCCGCCAGCACGGCCGGGGTCGAGGACAGCGTCGGGGCCTCGCCGATGCCGCGCAGGCCGTACGGGGCGTGCTCGTCGGCGAGTTCGAGGACGTCGACCGGGATGGTCGGGGTGTCGAGGATGGTCGGGATCAGATAGTCCGTGAAGGAGGGGTTGCGCACCTTCGCGGTCTTCGGGTCCACGATGATCTCCTCCATCACCGCGACGCCCAGGCCCTGCGTGGTGCCGCCCTGGATCTGGCCGGTGACGGACAGCGGGTTGAGCGCCTTGCCGACGTCCTGGGCGCAGGCCAGTTCGACGACCTTGACGAGGCCCAGCTCGGTGTCCACCTCGACCACGGCGCGGTGCGCGGCGAAGGAGTACTGGACGTGTCCGTTGCCCTGCCCGGTGCGCAGGTCGAACGCCTCGGTCGGCCGGTGCCGCCACTCCTCCTCGACCTCCACGGCCTCGCCCTCCAGGACGTCGACCAGGTCGGCGAGCGCCTCGCCGCCGTCGGTGACGACCTTGCCGCCCTCCAGCAGCAACTCCGCGGTGGCCCAGGCCGGATGGTAGGAGCCGAACTTGCGCCGGCCGATCTCCAGCACCCGCTCGCGGACGAGTTCGCAGGCGTTCTTGACGGCGCCGCCGGTGACGTACGTCTGACGGGAGGCGGAGGTGGAGCCCGCCGAGCCCACCTGGGTGTCGGCGGGGTGGATGGTCACCCGGGAGACGCCGAGTTCGCTGCGGGCGATCTGGGCGTGCACGGTGACCCCGCCCTGGCCGACCTCCGCCATCGCGGTGTGCACGGTGGCCACCGGCTCGCCCGCGATCACCTCCATGCGCACCTTCGCGGTGGAGTAGTCGTCGAACCCCTCGGAGAAACCGACGTTCTTGATGCCGACGGCGTAGCCGATGCCGCGGACGACGCCCTCGCCGTGCGTGGTGTTGGACAGGCCGCCGGGCAGCTGCCGTACGTCGGCGCCCTCGCTGGACTCCCACTGGCGCTCGGGCGGCAGCGGCATCGCCTTGACGCGGCGCAGCAGTTCGGCGACCGGGGCCGGGGAGTCGACGGGCTGTCCGGTGGGCATGAGGGTGCCCTGCTCCATGGCGTTGCGCTGCCGGAACTCCACGGGGTCCAGGCCCAGTCGGTGCGCCAGCTTGTCCATCTGCGCCTCGTAGGCGAAGCACGCCTGGACCGCGCCGAAGCCGCGCATGGCGCCGCACGGCGGGTTGTTGGTGTAGAGGGCGATGGCCTCGATGTCGACGTCGTCCACGACGTACGGTCCGACGCCGAGCGAGGAGGCGTTGCCGACGACCGCCGGGGAGGCGGAGGCGTAGGCGCCGCCGTCCAGCACGATCCGGCACTTGACGTGGGTCAGCTTGCCGTCACGGGTGGCCCCGTGCTCGTAGTACAGCTTGGCCGGGTGGCGGTGGACGTGCCCGAAGAAGGACTCGAACCGGTTGTAGACGATCTTCACGGGCTTGCCGGTGCGCAGCGCGAGCAGACAGGCGTGGATCTGCATGGACAGGTCCTCGCGGCCGCCGAACGCGCCGCCGACGCCCGCCAGGGTCATCCGCACCTTCTTCTCGGGCAGGCCGAGCACGGGCGCGATCTGGCGCAGGTCGGAGTGGAGCCACTGGGTGGCGATGTAGAGGTGGACGCCGCCGTCCTCCTCGGGGACGGCGAGGCCGGACTCGGGGCCGAGGAAGGCCTGGTCCTGCATGCCGAAGGTGTACTCGCCCCGGACGATCACGTCGGCGCGGGCGGCGGCCGCGGCCGCGTCGCCCCGGACGATCGGCTGGCGGTGCACGATGTTCGGGTGCGGGACGTGCCCGATGTGGTGGTCGTCGCGGTGTTCGTGGACGAGCACCGCGTCCGGCGCGAGGGCCGTCTTCTCGTCGGTGATCACCGGGAGTTCGCGGTACTCCACCTTGATCTTCGCGGCGGCGCGGCGGGCGGTCTCCGGGTGGTCGGCGGCGACGATGGCGACCGGCTCGCCGTGGTGGCGCACCTTGCCGTGGGCGAGCACCGGGGTGTCCTGGATCTCCAGGCCGTAGTGCTTCACCTCGGTGGGCAGGTCGTCGTACGTCATCACGGCGTACACGCCGGGCAGGGCCAGGGCCTCGGAGGTGTCGATGGAGACGATCTCGGCGTGCGCGACGGTGGAGCGCAGGATCTGGCCCCAGAGCATGTCCTCGTGCCACATGTCGGACGAGTAGGCGAACTCGCCGGTGACCTTGAGGGTGCCGTCCGGCCGGAGGGTCGACTCGCCGATGCCGCCCTTGGTGCGGGAGCCCTGCGTGATCTTCGTGGGTGCGCCGTTGGCGGGCATGGTCAGACCCCCTCGGACTGGCGGGCGGCCGCGAGGCGGACCGCGTCCATGATCTTCTCGTAGCCCGTGCAGCGGCACAGGTTGCCCGACAGCGCCTCGCGGATGTCGGCGTCGGACGGGTTCGGGTTGCGCTCCAGCAGTTCGTCGGAGGCGACGAGCAGGCCCGGGGTGCAGAACCCGCACTGGACGGCGCCCGCGTCGATGAACGCCTGCTGGATCGGGGCGAGTTCGGCGCCCTCGCCGGTCTGCGAGTCGGTGCCGCCCGCGGCCTGCCAGCCCTTGGCCGCGTCCAGGGAGGTGCCCTCGCCCTCGCCCTGGGCGCGCTGCCTGGCGAAGTCGGCCAGCCCCTCGACGGTCACCACGTCCCGGCCCTCGGCCTGCCCGGCCGCGACCAGACAGGAGCAGACCGGCACGCCGTCGAGCCGGACCGTGCAGGAGCCGCACTCGCCCTGCTCGCAGGCGTTCTTGGAACCGGGCAGGCCGAGCCGCTCGCGCAGCACGTAGAGCAGGGACTCGCCCTCCCAGACGTCGTCGGCCTGCTGCGGGCGTCCGTTGACGGTGAAGTTGACGCGCATCACGCAGCTCCCTCGGTGGTGCGGCGGGCGCCGCGGTAAGACTCCCAGGTCCAGGTCAGCGTCCGGCGGGCCAGCACGCCGATCGCGTGGCGGCGGTAGCTCGCGGTGCCGCGGACGTCGTCGATCGGGTTGCAGGCGGCCGCGCACAGGTCGGCGAACCGCTTGACGGCCGACGGGGTGACGACCTTCCCGTTGTCCCAGAAGCCGCCTTCCTCCAGGGCCGCGTTGAGGAACTCCTCCGCGGCCGTGGCGCGCACCGGCGTGGGCGCGGCGGAGCCGATGCCGGTGCGCACGGTGCGGGTGGCCGGGTGCAGGGCGAGTCCGAAGGCGCACACGGCGATGACCATGGCGTTGCGGGTGCCGACCTTGGAGTACTGCTGCGGTCCGTCGGCCTTCGCGATGTGCACGGCGCGGATCAGCTCGTCGGGCTGGAGCGCGTTGCGCTTGACGCCGGTGTAGAAGGCGTCGATCGGGATCATGCGGGTGCCGCGCGCGGCCGACGCCACCTCGACCTCGGCGCCGGCCGCGAGGAGCGCGGGGTGGGCGTCGCCGGCGGGCGAGGCCGTGCCGAGGTTGCCGCCGACGCCGCCGCGGTTGCGGATCTGCGGGGAGGCGACCGTGTGCGCGGCGAGCGCGAGGCCCGGCAGCTCGGCACGGAGCTGCTCCATGATCGCGGTGTACGGCACGGAGGCGCCCAGCCGTACGGTGTCCTCGCCGGCCTCCCATTCCTGGAGTTCGCCGACTCGGTTGAGGTCGAGCAGGTACTCGGGCCTGCGGTGGTCGAAGTTGATCTCGACCATCACATCGGTGCCACCCGCAATCGGCACAGCGGTGGGATGCTCGGCCTTCGCGGCGAGCGCCTCCTCCCAGCTGGCGGGGCGAAGGAAGTCCATGACCGGCTCTCTTCTTCGTCTCGTGGGTTGTGCGAGGTGAGCCAATCCGTGTGCGGCGGGCGCGGCTCGTTCCTGTCCTGTTGACGCGGAGTGGAGTCAGTACACCGCCGCGTACTCCGGCGGGGTCAGTCACCGAAACCATGAAGGAGTTCGCTGGCCAGGCCGAGCATCTTGTAGATTCGTATGAACGGAGGACATCGGAATCCTCTCCGTTTCTCCCGGGACACACGGGAAGCGGCTTCCCGCCGGCGGCGGGAGCGGCGGCGGAGACCCCGAGCGGGCCCCGGAGCGCCGCGCCGGTCGCTCCCCCTTCACCCTCCCAAGATCCAACGTAGATTTCGAGACACAGAAACGGCGGCGACGAGATGCGGCTGCGCGCACTGCTGGACACCGACGCGCTGGGCCTGCTGCTGCTCGGCGGCGAGGACGAGCTGGACCGCTCGGTGCGCGGTGTGATGACGACCGACCTGCGCGACCCCAGCCGCTACCTCTCCGGCGGTGAGCTGGTGCTGACCGGGCTGGCCTGGCGCCGGGACGCGGCGGATTCCGAGCCTTTCGTGCGCATCCTGGTGCAGGCCGGGGTGGCGGCCCTCGCGTCCGGCACCGCCGAGCTGGGCGGGGTGCCGGAGGACCTGGTGGCGGCCTGCGCCAAGCACCGGCTGCCGCTGTTCGCGGTGGACGAGTCGGTCTCCTTCGCCACGGTCACCGAGCATGTCGTGCGCCAGGTCTCCGGCGAGCGCGCCGGGGACCTGGCCGCCGTCGTGGACCGGCACCGCCGGATGATGACCTCGGGCCCCGCGGGCGGCGGCCCGGACGTGGTGCTCGACCTGCTCGGCTCGGACCTGGACATGCGCGCCTGGGTGCTCTCCCCCACCGGCCGGCTGATCGCCGGTTCCAAGGTGGCGGGCCCGGCCCTGCCCGCCGAGACCTGTGCCCGGCTGGCCGCCGAGCACCTGGCCGCCACCCGCAGCGGCAGGCGCGGCCCGCACCGGGTGCCGCTGGGCGGCACGACGTACTCGCTCTTCCCGGTCCGCTCCTCGGGGCGCGCCCCGCAGGCCGCGCGCGACGTGCGCGAGACGGTGCTCTCGGACTGGCTGCTGGCCGTGGAGGCGGACGCGGGCGACTGGCCCGAGCAGCGCATGGACCTGCTCCAGGGCGTCACCCAGCTGATAGCCGTCGAGCGCGACCGCCGGGAGGCGGCCCGCACGGTACGGCGCCGGCTCGCCCAGGAGGTCCTGGAACTGGTGCAGACGGGCGCCGCGCCTGCCGAGATCGCCGCCAGGCTGCGGGTGGCCGCGCCGGTGCTGCTGCCCGGACTCGGGGCGGCCCCGCACTGGCAGGTCGTGGTGGCCCGGGTGGAGTGGGAGGGCGAGGAGATCGAGGGCGGTCCGGTGGCCCAGTCCCTGCTGGAGGAGGTGCTGGTCGACCCGCTGGCGACCGGCCCCGAGCCGTCCGACCGGATCGCCGTGGCGCACACCGGCGACGAGGCGGTCGCCCTGGTGCCGCTGCCCGCCGTGCCCGCCGTCGCGGCCGACCACGAGGGCGCGGAGACCGGTCTGCTCGCCGACGCCCTGCTGCGGGCGGTGCGCGAGCCGCTGGCGGCGGGCCTGGACGACGACGGGCGGCTCACCCTCGGCGTCAGCGCGGCCGTGCACTCGGCGGAGGGCCTGCGCGGCGCCCTGGAGGAGGCCCGGCACGCCCGCCGGGTGGCGGCGGCCCGCCCAGGCCGGGTCTGCGCGGCCGGCCACCAGGAACTGGCCAGCCACGTCCTGCTGCTCCCCTTCGTCCCGGACGACGTGCGCCGCGCCTTCACGGCCCGGCTGCTGGACCCGCTGAAGGACTACGACCGCCGGCACCGGGCGGAGCTGATCCCGACCCTGGAGGCGTTCCTGGACTGCGACGGCTCCTGGACGCGCTGCGCCACCCGGCTCCACCTGCACGTCAACACGCTGCGCTACCGGGTCGGCCGGATCGAGCAGTTGACGGGACGCGATCTGTCCCGCCTGGAGGACAAGCTCGACTTCTTCCTGGCACTGCGGATGAGCTGAACCGAACCGGGCGAAGCGGACGAAGCACGGCGTGCCGACTCCCCGCCACTTTGTGAAAAGTTTCACCCACCCTCTTGGCCCCGCCACTCGATCGGTGCTGGAATGCGGCCACCACTCATGGGCTCGATGGCGTGCTAGGGGAGGTCAACGTGGCGCATACCGCCATGTCTGGGAACGGAACGACCGCCGGTGACGATCCTCTCCAGACCGCGGTATGGAGGCTGCGCTCGCGGGCCTGCTGGGCCGACGCCGCGGCCCTGCTGCCACCCGACAGCCCGGGCGCGGCGCTGCAACGGGCCATGCTGCTGGTCGAACGCTGCCTGTACACCGAGCGCGGCTGGGCGGACGCGGAGGACGCGCTGCGGACGGCGGAGGCGCTCGCGCACACCGACGAGGAGCGGGGCGCGGCCGCCTGCGAGCGCGGCCAGCTCGCCTACGCCGCGACCCTGCACGGCGTGCGGGACCGGGTGGACGAGGCGCGGGCGGCGCTGGGGCGGGCGGCGGCGCTGATCCCGCCGGGGGCGGCGGGCCGGGCGCTGCTGGACTTCCGCCGGGGGCTGCTCGCGGAGAACCTGTCCCGTTCGCCGCAGGCGGCGCGGGCCGCCTACCGCCGGGCCCACGCGGGCGCCACCGCGCACGCGGACCCGCTGCTGCTGTCGTTCACCTGGCGCCATCTCGCCGGACTCGCCCTGCGCGACGGGGAGTTGGCGGAGGCCCGGCACGGCTTCGCCGAGTCCCTGCGGATCCGGGAGGAGCTGGGCTACCTGGTGGGTACGGCGCCGGCCCTGGTGTCGCTGGCCGACACCGAGGAGGAACCGGCCGCGTCCCGGCTGCGGGAGGAGGCCCGCCGCCTGTTCCGCCTGCTGGGCGGCGTACCGACCTGGCTGGCGGCCCAGCTGGCCCCGCCGGCGGCCGGGACCGCGACCGCGTGAGCGGAGATGCGTGGGGGGACGGGGTGCTCAGAGGGAACTGAGAGACGGCTGTGCCAGTCTGACGCGCCCCGAACCCCCCACTCCAGGAGAACGTCGGATGACACTCGTCAACGGCCTGCCGGCCCATGTCCTGCTCGTGCACGTCGTCGTGGTCCTGATACCCCTGACGGCCCTCGCCCTGATGGCCGCGGCGCTGTGGCCGCGGGCCGCGCGGCGGCTGGGCGTGCTGCTGCCCGTGCTGGCCTTCGTCGGGCTCGTCAGCGTGCCGCTGACCACCAACGCGGGCGAGTGGCTGGAGCGGCACGTCGACTCCGACCCGCTGGTGCGCCGGCACACCGAACTGGGCGACGGGCTGCTGCCGTGGGCCCTCGGCCTCTTCGTCCTCGCGGCGTTCGTGTGGTGGGCGGGGCGTCGCACGGCGGGCGCCGAGCGCGGCGGGCGCTGGTCCGCGCTTCCGGTGCGGGTCGTGGTGGGCGTGCTGTCCGTGGTCGTCGCGGTGGGCGCGGTGGTGGACGTGTACCGGATCGGAGACTCCGGGGCGAAGGCGGCGTGGCACGACGGCTTCTCGAAGACGGCGCACGAGGAGCGCGGTGCCGACGGGTCCTGAGCGGCGGGCCGCCGTCGCGGCGGGCGGCCGTACCACCGGCCGGGTGCCTCACCGAGGCGCCCGGCCGGTGTTTTCGTGCGGCCCGGGGGCGCCGATCAGCTCACGCCCGCGAAGTGCTCGGTCACCAGCCCCGGCACCACGTCGAGGTCCCCGGCGACCAGCGCGTCCAGCAGGGTCACGTGCTCGGCCGCGTCCGCGGCCAGGTCCGCGCGGGCGTGGCGGACGGCGCCGCCGACGAGGGGCCACTGCGCCCGCCGGTGCAGGTCCTCCGCGATCCGGACCAGTTCCTCGTTGCCGGACAGCCCCAGCATCGCCCGGTGGAAGGCACGGTCGGACTCCGCGTACGCGGCCGGACAGCCCGAGGCCGCCGCCCGCACCGATTCCTCCGCCAGCGGCCGCAGCGCCGCCCAGCGCTCCGCCGGCACCGTCCGGGCCAGCCGCAGCATCACCGGGACCTCGATCAGCTCCCGCACCTCCGCCAGCTCGGCCAGCTCGCGCGCCCCGCGCTCCACCACCCGGAACCCGCGGTTGGGCACCACCTCGACGGCGCCCTCCAGGGCGAGCTGCTGCATGGCCTCCCGCACGGGCGTGGCCGAGACCCCGAAGCGTTCCCCGAGCACCGGCGCCGAGTACACCTCGCCCGGCCTCAGCTCGCCGGTCACCAGCGCCGTGCGCAGCGCCTCCAGGATCTGTCCGCGCACCGAGGACCGCCGCACCGAAGGGCGCTCGGCCGCGGCCGACGGACCGGCGACCGGCCGGTCACCGCGCGTGAGATCACCCGGTACGGCCCCCGGTGCGCCGGCGTCCGGCTCGCGTGCGGGGCGCTCGGCGCGCGCCGGGCGCAGTTGCGCCGGCACCCGCGCGCCGTTCCGCGCCCCGGCGGAGCCCTGCACGCCCTGCTTCACCGGGTCCTCCTGGCGGCTTGTCGGTACTTGGGGTCATTAACGACGGCTTGTCGGTTGTTCGTCAAGCACCTTAGACATACCGAGCGGCAGGTCAAACTCGATCGAGGAAGATAAGGGAAGGCTCACCTCACCAATTTGCCCGCTCGCCGGGGCGGGAGCCGCGCCGAAGCACCACATCTTCCCCGCCACCCGCCCGCCGCACCACCGGGATCACCAACAACCGGGCTCGCGAGGCCGCCTGACGGGCCCTCAACGACAGAAGGGCCCCGGCCGTCCATTAAGATCGACGCGAATCGGACCGCCCCGCCCGGACAGGTGATTCACAACTTCCTCACCTCTCGCAGGAACTTTCCGAGGAACCATCCGTACGGGTAGTCTTATTCGAACTCAACTCCCGCCCCTCACGCGGTAGTTCGAGCAGAACGCCGTCCCTGGGCATCCCCTCGCACCTTCTTGGCGGCCTCTTGCCGCGAAACCCCCTGAGGGCCGCCGGGAGTGGGCCACTATGGCGGGCGTTACGCCCTATCCCAATGCAAGGGACCCCTATGAGACTGACCGACATATCGCTGAACTGGCTGCTTCCCGGCGCCGTACTGCTCCTGGGCATGCTGGCGGCGGTGGCGGTGCTCGTGCGCGGCAAGCGCTCCTCCGGGGAGAACGCGAACGCGGACGACTCCTGGGAGCGCAGCGAGGAGCGCCGCAGGCGCAAGGAGGCCATCTACGGCACCGCCTCCTACGTGCTGCTGTTCTGCTGTGCGGCGGTGGCGGCCGCCCTGTCCTTCCACGGCCTGGTCGGCTTCGGCGAGCAGAACCTCGGGCTGAGCGACGGCTGGCAGTACCTGGTGCCGTTCGGCCTGGACGGCGCGGCCATGTTCTGCTCCGTGCTCGCCGTGCGCGAGGCCAGCCACGGTGACGCGGCGCTCGGCTCGCGCATCCTCGTGTGGCTGTTCGCGGCGGCCGCGGCCTGGTTCAACTGGGTGCACGCGCCGCGCGGCGCCGGGCACGCGGGCGCCCCGCAGTTCTTCTCCGGTATGTCCCTGTCGGCGGCCGTCCTGTTCGACCGCGCGCTGAAGCAGACCCGCCGTGCGGCGCTGCGTGAGCAGGGTCTGGTGCCGCGTCCGCTGCCGCAGATCCGCATCGTGCGCTGGCTGCGGGCGCCCCGCGAGACCTACCGCGCCTGGTCGCTGATGCTGCTGGAGGGCGTGCGCAGCCTCGACGAGGCCGTCGAGGAGGTCCGCGAGGACAAGCGGCAGAAGGAGCAGGCGCGGCAGCGGCGGCGCGAGCAGGAGCGGATGGAGCGCGCCCAGCTCAAGGCGATCAGCCGGGGCCACGGGCGGCTGGTGGGCCGTCCCGGCGGCCGGCAGGTGGAGGTGCAGGCGGTGGAGCGCGGGCCCGCGCCCGCTCCCGCGGAGCCTGCCATATCGGGTACGGACCAGCTTCCGGTACCGTCCCGTCCCTCTCTTCAGCCGGTTCGCAAGGGGTCTGAGCCGGTGACCGTCGACCTCACCGCGGAGGACGACACCATGGCCCTGCCTCGACTGGACTCCCTGGAGCGCAAGCTCAAGGACCTGGAGCAGCAGTTCGGCTAGTGCGGCCGGGAGCGACGGCTCCTCATGGGTCGGGGGCGTGACCGGCGGTCACGCCCCCGACCCATGTCCGCTGCGCCTCAGGCCGCTTCGGCGCCCAGTTCGAACCACACCGACTTGCCGACCCCGTGCGGCCGGACGCCCCAGGCGTCGGCGAGGGACTCCACCAGGACCATGCCCCGGCCGTGGGTGTCGTCGTCCGGCTGGGGGGTGCGCACCTGGGGTCTTCGGGGCACGAAGTCCCGTACCTCCACGCGGAGTCCGCCGGGCGCCACGACGGCGGTGAGCACGGCGTCGTCGTCGGTGTGGACGAGCGCGTTGGTGACCAGCTCGCTGGTGAGCAGCTCGGCGATCTCCGACTGCCCCGGCTTGCCCCAGTCCCGCAGCAGCTCCCGCAGCTCCCGCCGCGCCTCCGGCACGGCCCGCAGGTCGGCCCGCCCGAGTCTGCGCCACAACCGCTGCGGGTACTGCGGCCCGGCTTCGGCACGAAGGCCGTGCCTGGCGCCCGCCCTCCCCCGCCCGGCGCCCTCACCGGTGCGACGGCCGTCCTCCCGCCCGGCCCCCGCGCCGGCCCTGTGGCCGGACTCCCGTCCGGACCCCGCGCCGGTACCGTGCCCGCCGTCCCGGGCGTCCGCGGTCGCGGCGGCCCTCTCCCGCGTGGCGTCCGCGGTCGCACCGCCGTTCTTCCACGCGGTGTCCACGGCGGGGCCCCGCCGCTGCCGCGCGGCACGGGGGCGGTGGCCCGCGGAGCCGGTGGCGGGGACCGCCGTGTCGCTCACGGCGGCGGCCGGCACCCCGGCCCTGCCCCCCGGGGCGTCCGCGGCCCCGCCCGGAGCGGCCTCCTCGACGAGCGGTTCCGCGCCCCGGCCGTACCCCTCGGCCACCGGGCCCCCGCCCGGCCCCGGTACCTCCGCCAGGGCGCCCGTGACCCGGCCGGACCCCTCACGCGCGTCGTCCGGCAGGCTCCCCCGGCGTCCCCTCACGGCATCCGCGCCACCACCGCTCTCCGCCCGCGCACCGCCGACGGCGCTCCCGGTCCCGGTGGCGAGACCGTCTCGGGCGCCGTCCATGTCGGCCGGCCTCACGGACCCGTCTCCCCATGCCTCCGCGAGCTGCCCCGAGCCGCCCTCCACGGCTCCCGCGAAACGCCCCCGGCGCCCGCCCTCGGCCTCCGGCAGCAGTCCCACCGGCTGCCGCGGCGATCGTCCCGGCGTCTCCCGTAAGGACCGCGCCGGACGTCCCGCCGTCCCGTCCCCGGCCGCCGGCATCCGCCCCGCCTGCTCCCCCGCCGGCTGGGCCCCTCGTCCCGCCGTCCCCTCCACCGCCTCCGGCATCCGCCCGGCCGGTTCCCCCACGGCGTCCCCAAGGCGTCCCGCCGCTTCCCCCACGGTTTCCCCCGTTCCGTCCTCCGGCTCCGGTGAAGAGGTGCCCGTGGTCGCGGGACCTCCTCGTGCCTGCCTGTTCATGGCCCCCGCCCGCACGCCGCTCGAACCCTGCCCCTTCTGGTCGAACACGTTCACGGGGGATGCTTGCCCAGCCCTCACCCCGGCAGTCCTGGGGGTGGGGCGATGACCGGCGGTTCGGCCACCGACGGGGGGCCGCGGCCCGGGCGCGGGGTGCGCGCGGTGGCCGGAGGAGCACCCGCGCGGGGGCCGCCTGGCGCCGCTGACGCCCCGTGACGGCGGGGCAGCCGCGTCCGGCACGGGCGGTCGGCGTGTCGTCACGGGCCGTGAAACTGGCCGAAATCCGCTCCCCGGTCCGGGTGGTGTCAGGGGCGCGGCACGTTGCGGAGGTTGGAGCGGGCCATCTGCACCATGCGGCCGACGCCGCCGTCCAGCACGATCTTGGAGGCGGACAGCGCGAACCCGGTGACCATCTCGGCGCTGATCTTCGGCGGGATGGACAGCGCGTTGGGGTCGGTGACGATGTCCACCAGCGCCGGCCCCTTGTGCCGGAACGCGTCCTTGAGCGCGTCGGCCAGCTGCTTGGGCTTCTCCACCCGCACCCCGTACGCCCCGCACGCCCGGGCCACCGCGGCGAAGTCGGGGTTGGCGTTGGCCGTGCCGTACGAGGGCAGGCCGGAGACCATCATCTCCAACTCCACCATGCCGAGCGAGGAGTTGTTGAAGAGGACGACCTTGACCGGAAGGTCGTGCTGTACGAGGGTCAGGAAGTCGCCCATCAGCATGGCGAAGCCGCCGTCCCCGGACATGGACACCACCTGCCGGCGCCGGTCGGTGAACTGCGCGCCGATCGCCATGGGCAGCGCGTTCGCCATCGAGCCGTGCGAGAAGGAACCGATGATCCTGCGGCGGCCGTTGGGCGAGATGTAGCGGGCCGCCCACACGTTGCACATCCCGGTGTCCACGGTGAACACCGCGTCGTCCGCGGCGACTTCGTCGAGCACCGCGGCCACGTACTCGGGGTGGATCGGGACGTGCTTGTCGACCTTCCTGGTGTACGCCTTGACCACGCCCTCCAGCGCGTCGGCGTGCTTCTTCAGCATCCGGTCGAGGAAGCGCCGGCTGGTCTTCTCCTGGACCCGGGGGGTGAGACAGCGCAGGGTCTCGCGCACATCGCCCCACACGGCGAGGTCGAGCCGGGACCTGCGGCCGAGCACCTCGGGCCGCACGTCGATCTGGGCGATCTGCACGTCGTCGGGGAGGAAGGCGTTGTACGGGAAGTCGGTGCCGAGCAGGATCAGCAGATCGCACTCGTGGGTGGCCTCGTAGGCGGCGCCGTAGCCGAGCAGTCCGCTCATGCCGACGTCGTACGGGTTGTCGTACTGGATGAACTCCTTGCCGCGCAGGGCGTGGCCCACCGGCGCCTTGAGCTTCCCGGCGAACTCCATGACCTCGGCGTGCGCCCCCGCCGTGCCGCTGCCGCAGAAGAGGGTGACCTTGCCGGCCTTGTCGATCATGTCCACCAGGGCGTCGATCTCGGCGTCGCCGGGGCGGACGGTGGGCCGTGAGGTGACCAGGGCGCTCTGCGCGGACCGCTCCGGCGCGGGCTCGGCGGCGATGTCGCCGGGCAGGGCGACCACGCTGACCCCGCTCTGCCCGACCGCGTGCTGGATCGCGGTCTGCAGCAGCCGGGGCATCTGCCTGGGGCTGGAGATCAGCTCGCTGTAGTGGCTGCACTCCTGGAAGAGCCGGTCCGGGTGGGTCTCCTGGAAGTACCCGAGGCCGATCTCGCTGGAGGGGATGTGGGAGGCGAGGGCCAGCACGGGGGCCATCGAACGGTGGGCGTCGTACAGGCCGTTGACGAGGTGCAGGTTGCCGGGGCCGCAGGAGCCCGCGCAGGCGGCCAGCTTCCCGGTGATCTGGGCCTCGGCCCCGGCCGCGAAGGCGGCGGTCTCCTCGTGGCGGACGTGGACCCAGTCGATGGTGGAGTGACGGCGCACCGCGTCCACGATCGGGTTGAGGCTGTCGCCGACGACGCCGTAGAGGCGGCGCACGCCGGCGCGGACGAGGATGTCGACGAACTGCTCGGCTACGTTCTGTTTGGCCATGTTCTCTCGTCTGCCCCTTCCGAGGTCCCGGGTGTCCGTGGTCCCGGTTCCATGGAGGCATACGAGCAGCCGTCACGCCTCCCACACGGCCGCCGCCGTACGGTCGTCGGCGTAGCCCTTGACCCGCACCCGGGTGTCGGCGAGGAACGCGGCGAGACCGGGCGCGCGGCGGCCGGACCAGCGGCGGGCCAGGTGAGCACCGAGCGCGGGCTCCTCGCGCAACGGCTCGGCCAGGCCCGTCGTACACATCACCAGGACATCACCCGGGCGGGCTAGCGAGGCGTGGAAGCGGAACGGCGCCGGGTCCGGCGCGGGCCCGGCGGGCGGGACGCCGAGGCCGAGGGTGACCCGGTCGTCGTCGGACGGCGTCGCGCGTGCGGCGGGCGTGGCCCGCGGCTCGATGTCCCGGAAGGCGCCGTCCCGCAGCAGGAACAGGCCGCCGTCGCCGGTGCCGAAGAACAGCCGGGTACGGCAGTCCGGGTCGGCCGGCAGCAGCAGGCAGCGCAGGGCCGCCGTGTACTCCCGCGGGTCGAGGCCCCGTTCGACCGCGCTCGACCGGAGCCGGCCGAGGCCCCGGTCGGTCAGCCGGTGCAGGCCGGCCCGCAGATCGGCGCGCCGGGCCGCCCGCAGGTCCTCGGCGAGGCGCCGGTGGCTGCGGCCCACCGCCCGGCCGATCCAGCGGCACGCCTCGGCCGCCGCCAGGTGCGCCTCCGGCGTGGTCCGGGCGCCGGTGGCCATCGCGACGAGCAGCAGCGCCTGCCCGCCGGTGCCGAACCGGGCGGTCAGCAGCGCGTCCCGGCGCGGCTCGCCCCGGTAGCGCGCCGAGTCCCCGCGCAGCGAGACGGAGCGCAGCGTCCACGCGCCGTACCGGGCACCGTCCAGCACGGTGTCCGGCACCGACTCCTCCAGCGCCTCCGGCTCGGCGGCCGGCAGGGCGGTGGGCTCGGGGTCGTAGGTGGGCGGCCCCGAGCCCACGTAGTCGAGGGGGGAGGCGGGCTCGGGGGCGGGCGGGTCCGGCGGGGTCCGGGGCCCTTTGACCGTCCGCTCGACCGAGGTGAAGCGGTCGTCCAGGGAGTCGGGCGCGGCCGTGGGGCCCGTGTCCCCGGTGGCGTCGTCGTACAGGTCCCCCCACCAGTCGTCCTCGGGACGGACGGCGGGTCTTCCCCCCTGCTGGCTCATGCCCTGATTGTCACCACGGGGGCGGTGGGAAAACGGGGGATCGGGAAAAACCGCCGCCCGGCAGGCGCCCAGGGCGGCGTGTCGGGGGACGGGTCGTACGGCCGTACGACGAGGGGCGCGGGGTGGCTCGTGGTGGAAGGCCGCCGGGCGGTCCCACCCCCCACGGGGGGACCGCCCGGCGACGTGCGAAGTGACCCGGCCCCGTGTCCCCTCCACGTCCTCGGCACGTCCTCGGACGCGCGGACACGCACGGGCCCGGGTCACGGTCCTTCGGTACCGGGCCTTGTCGGCCACCGGTCCACCGGCCGGATCGCGGCGTCGTCGCCTCGGCCGCGGCGGCGCGACCGGGCGCACGGACGCCCCGGCCCGGCAGGTCTCCGGGCACGAATGCCGCGGTGAGGCCCACCTTGGCAGAGGCACCCGCGGTACCGCGATGATGGGCGGCGGCGGGTTTGCGTCGTGGCCGGTTTCCGCCAGCCGCGGGCCCGTGTGACGGCTTGTTCTCACACTGCTCGGACTCAGGGGAGGGACGCGGGGCGATGCTGGCGGCGATAGGGCTGGACGAGAGACACGAGGCGGCGTACCGGGCGCTGGTGGCGGTGGGCGCGGCCGAGGTGGCCGATCTGGCGCGGCGGTTGACGCTGGCGGAGCAGGACACCGAGCACGCGCTGCGCCGGCTGGAGCGGCAGGGGCTCGCGGCCCGCTCCTCGGCGCGTCCCGGCCGCTGGGTGGCGGCGCCGCCCGCGGTGGCCCTGGGCGCGCTGCTGACCCGGCAGCGGCACGAGCTGGAGCAGGCGGAGCTGGCGGCGGCGCTGCTCGCGCGGGAGTACCGGGCGGCGGCGGACGAGCCCGCGGTGCACGACCTGGTGGAGGTGGTGACCGGCGCCTCGGCGGTGGCCCAGCGTTTTCTCCAGCTCCAGTTGGGCGCCGCCGACGAGGTGTGCGCGCTGGTGACGGGGAACCCCGTGGTGGTCTCGGCGGCGGAGAACGAGGCGGAGGAGCAGGCGGCCGGGCGCGGGGTGCGCTACCGGGTGGTGGTGGAGCGGGCGGTGCTGGATCCGCCGCAGGGGCTCGGCGGGCTGGCCGCCGCGCTCGGCCGGGGCGAGCGGGTGCGGGTGGTGGACCGGGTGCCGACGAAGCTGGTCGTCGCCGACCGCTCGCTGGCGATGGTGCCGCTGACCTCGCGCAGCGCGGAGCCGGCCGCGCTGGTGGTGCACGCCAGCGGGCTGCTGGAGCTGCTGGCGGGGCTGTTCGAGTCGGTGTGGCGCGAGGCGCTGCCGCTGCGGCTGAACAGGCAGGGGGCGGCCGAGGAGGTGCCGGACGGGCCGGACGGCACCGATCTGGAGGTGCTGTCGCTGCTGCTGGCCGGGCTGACCGACGCGAGCGTGGCCAAGCAACTGGACCTGGGGCTGCGGACGGTGCAGCGCCGGGTGAAGCGGCTGATGGAGCTGGCCGGGGTGACCACCCGGCTGCAACTGGGCTGGCACGCCCACGAGCGGGGCTGGGTCGCGCGCGAGCCGGGCTGATGCGCCGCCGTCCGGTCGTGTGCGGCTGCCCGTGCTGGGGGCGGTGGCGCCGAAGGGCCGCTCACGTGTGGCCGGTCGGCGCGGGCAGGCGGAGCGCGCGGCGGACCGTCTCGGCCACCGCGGCCATGCCCGCGTCGGTGAAGTGCAGGTGGTCGCCCGGGTCGTAGGCGGGGCGGATGCGGGTGGGGTCGGCTCGGTCGCGGACGGCGGCGTCGGCGTCGGCGACCGCGTCGAAGGCGCCGCCGGTGCGGATGAAGGCGTTGACCCGCTGCCGTACCTCCTCGCGGGCGACCGTGTAGGCGGCGTACCCGTTGAACGGGGTGAGGGTGACGCCGACGACCCGGATGCCGTGCGCGTGGGCGCGGTCGACGATGGTGCGGTAGGCGTCGGCGTAGGCGGCGGGGTCGTTGGCCGGGGGGAGGCCCTTGATGTCGTTGATGCCCTCGAAGACGACGAGGATCCGCGCGCCGGTCCGGTCCAGGGCGTCGGCGGCGAGGCGGCTGAGGGCGCTCGGCCCGGCGCCGTCGCGCAGCAGCCGGTTGCCGCCAATCCCGGCGTTGAGGACGCCCGTGCCGGAAAGGCGCGCGGCGAGCCGGTCGGGCCAGCGGCGGTTGGCGTCGGGGGTGGATCCGGTGCCGTCGGTGAGCGAGTCGCCGAAGGCCACGACGCTGCCGGTGGCGCGGCCCAGGACGTCGACCCCGGTGACGTAGTACCAGCAGGTGAGGGTGGCCCGGTACGCGGAGCCGTCCGCGTCGGCGGCGTGGCCCGCGCCCTCGGCGGCCACGTAGCTGGTCTGGAGGGCGGTGGCGTGGTAGGTGGCGCGTCCGTCGTCCTCGGGGGTGTACACGGTGACGAGGAGGTCGGCGGCGGCCGGCACGGTCAGCCGCACCGGGTCGCTGACGGTCTCCCCGCCGGGCGGGACGGTGGCGGTGGCGGCGCCCCGGAACGTGGCGGCGCGCAGGGTACCGGGCGCGGCGTCCGGACCGGCGGCCCGGCGCAGCGCGACGGTCACCGCGCCGAGCCGCAGGGGCGCGCTGCCGAACCGGTTGCTGAGCCGCACCCGCACGGCGGTGCCGCCGACGCTGAGGTGGACGACGTTGCGGACGGCCGCGCCGGGCAGCGCGGCGGCGGTGCCCGACGGCGCGGTCTCCCAACTCCCGGTCCAGCGAGGCGCGTTGAGTACGGCGCCGACCGCGGGGACGGCCCCGGCGGTGGCCCGCGCGCCCGGCAGTCCCAGCGCCAGCAGCAGGACCGCGAGGACCCGTCCGACCTTGCCCATGTGTACGCCCGCCCTTCCCCGTGTTCCGCCGGAGGCGACCGTGCCACAGCCCGGCGCCGCCGCGCCGCAACTCCGTCCCGTTTCCACCCGGTCGGCGCAACGGCCCGGCGGGCCGGGCGAGTCGGCGGCTCGGGCGCTCAGCCGGAGACCCGGGGAGCCCGCCCCGTGACCAGGCCGTCCTCGGTGGCGGCCATGAATGCGAGCATCAGCCGGTTGGCCAGGTCCGCGTGGTCGATCTGCGGTCCGTGCCCGGTGTCCGCGACGATCTCGGCGCGGGCGCCGGGCACGAGCCGGGGCACGCGCTCGACCTGCCGCCGGGGGTGCACCAGGAGGCTGCGCTTGCCGAGCAGCAGGTACAACGGCGTGCGTATGGTGGCGAGTTCGGCGTCGGTCAGCGGCTTCGGCACCGGCCGGCGGATGCGGTAGGCGCGCACCCCGGTGTGGGTCATCGCGCGCAACTCGGGTACCACCAGCACCGGTTGCTCCAGCCAGGACGCGAGGCGGGGCCGCAGCGCCTTGGGGGCGAAGGTGGCCAGCAGGCTGGCGAAGATCCAAACGAAGAAGCGCAGCCCGACCTTCTCCAGGCCGCCGGGGTCGAGCAGTGTGACCGAGGCGAGCCGTTCGGGCCTGCGGTGGGCCTGGTTCAGGGCGAGCCAGCCGCCGTAGGAGGTGCCGACCAGGTGCACCTTGTCGAGGCCGAGCCCGGCGAGGGCCTCGTCCAGCCAGCGGGCGGCGTGCTCCGGCTCGTGGATGGGGGCGCGTTGCACGCTGCGGCCGGGGTCGCCCGGGGTGTCGAGGGCGTACACGGTCCGCTCGGCGCTGAGGGCGCCGGTGTTCGGGTACCACATCGCCGAGCAGCTGCCGGCGCCGTGCACCAGGACGACGGGCGTACGGTCGCGGGTCTCCCCCGCCGGGTCGCCGCCCTCCCGCGCCGGTCCGGGCTCGGGGCCGTAGCGGTAGACGTGCGTGGTGCCGAAGGACGTCTCCACGTCCTGTTCCCCGGACGCGGCCACGCCCAGCGCGAACACCGCGTCGCAGGCGGCGAAGTAGCGGTCGCGCAGGGCGTCGCTGACGAAGCGGCCGACGTCGGCCTGGGGACGGGCTGCTGCGGGCCGGGACACGGCCACCTCCGGGGGCAGTCGGTTTTTCGTGATACGAACGTACCACGTTGCTGGTACAGCTGTACCATGAAGCCCGGATCAGCGAACGGCGGGCCGGACGGCACCGGTCCGCGGGACAGGGAGAGGGCGGCGGATGCCCAGGCGCGTGGACCACGCCGAGCGGCGGACCGAGATCGCGGAGGCCCTGGTGCGGGCGGCGGCCCGGCTCGGGCTGCACGCCGTGGGGATGCGCGACGTGGCCGCGGAGGCGGGCGTCTCACTGCGGCTGGTGCAGTACTACTTCGAGTCCAAGGAGAAGCTGCTGCTCTTCGGACTGCGCCACCTGGCGGAGCGGTTCGGGCAGCGGGTGGCCGCCCGGGTCGCCGCGGCCGGGCCGGAGCCGGGGCCGCGCGCGGTGATCGAGGCGCTGCTGACGGCCGCGCTGCCGGTCGACGCGGAGAGCCGTACGTTCCACCACCTCTACACCTCGTACGCCGTGCTGTCGGTGACCGACGAGGCACTGGCCGCCCAGCCGTTCATCAAGGACCCCGACGCGGCCGAGGCGACCGTGGCCGCGCTGCTCCGACGGGCCGCCGACGCCGGGCGGTTGCGGCCCGGCACCGACCCGGGGGCGGCGGCGGCCGGCCTGCTGGCCATGTCCGCCGGACTGGGCACCGGCGTCCTGGTCGGCCAGCGCTCCGCCGAGTCCGCCGCCGAGGTGCTCGCCTATCACCTGGACCGGATCTTCCGGCCGGACTGAGCCGCCCGGGGGTCAGGCCCGCGGACAGGCGAGGACGGCCAGCACCCTGCGGTGCGTCTGGTCCGGCGGGCTCGCGCGAGTGGCCTCCGGCGGGCGCCGGCCGCCGGACCGTCAGTTCCCCCGCGGCGCCGCCAGGGCCCCCTCCAGGGTCAGCAGCCGCACCTTGCGGTCGAGGCCGCCCGCGTAGCCGGTCAGGGAGCCGTCGGCGCCGATCACCCGGTGGCAGGGGCGCACGATCAGCAGGGGGTTGGCGCCGAGCGCTCCGCCGACGGCGCGAACGGCCGCCCGGGGCGCGCCGATCCGGGCGGCGAGCCGGCCGTAGGTGACGGTGGTGCCGTACGGCACCTCGTCCATCGCGTCCCACACCCGCCGCCGGAACTCGGTGCCCTCCGCCCGCAAGGGCAGCCGGAATTCCCGGAGTTCACCGGCGAAGTAGGCGTCGAGTTGTTCCCGCGCGGCGCGGAACGGCCCCGGGTCCTCCCGCAGCCCGTCCGGAATCTCCCCCGCGCAGCGCAGGGAGGTGAGCGCCCCGTCCGGGTCGGCGGTGAGCAGCAGCCGGCCGAGGGGCGAGTCGAGACGGGTGAAGCATCCGGCGGTGGTCATCGTGTCAACTCTCCTGCTGCGTAAAGGTGGTGGACGGCGTAGGTGCGCCAGGGCCGCCAGGTGTCGGGCACCTGGATGCCGGGCGGGGCCACGTCGGGGTCGCCGAGGGCGCGGGCGCACAGGACGGCTGCCGTGTCCGGGTCCATCCCCGGCAGGGCGAGCAGCGCCCGCCGGGCGTCGTCCCGGTCGGCGCCCGGGTCCAGCCGGAGGGCGCCGTCGGCGAGGGCGGCGGCGAGCGCGGTGAGCGGGTTGCCGGCGCGGCCGTCCGCCTCGGCGAGCGCATCCGGTTCCGGGAAGAGGTGGGTGAGCGTGCCGCTCGGGGCGTCGAGGGTCTTGCCGTGGCGCTGGACCAGCCGCGCGGCACCCGCGGGGCCGGCCAGGGCGCGCACGGCGGGTTCCAGGGGGTCCACGGCGCCGGGTGCGCGCAGGCCGGGGCGGGCGGCGACCAGGGGGGCGAGGCGGGGGTCGGCGGCGAGCCGTCCGTCCACCGCGTAGGGGTCGGCGTCCAGGTCGAACAGCCGCCGCAGCCGCTGCACGGCGGTGGTCAGGTCCCGCGGGTCGGTGAGGTGCAGACGGGCGTCCAGCCAGCCGCCGGGATGCGTGCCGGTGCCCGGGCGCGGTGTCCGGGTGCGTTCGGCGACGGCGGCGATCCCGGTGCCGTAGGGCAGCCGCAGGGTGCGCCGGTAGGTGAGGGCGCCGGGGCGGCCCGTGACCTCCTCGATGCCCGCCACCGCCTCCCGGGCGAGCTGGTCGAAGACGGCGGCGGCCTGGTACGGGCCCCGGTGGGCGAGGCGCAGCGGGATGCCGGTGCCCGCGGCGGCCCGGCGGGCCCCGCTGCCGCGCGGGGCGGCGGCCCGCACCTCGGTCGGCGTCGCCGCGTACACCTCGCGGACGGTGTCGTTGAACTGGCGCACGCTCGCGAACCCCGCCGCGAACGCGATCTCGGTGACCGGCAGTTCCGTGGTCTGGAGCAGCACCCGCGCGGTGTGCGCCCGCTGCGCGCGGGCCAGCGCCACCGGTCCGGCGCCCAGCTCGGTGGTGAGCTGCCGCTGCACCTGCCGGGCGCTGTAGCCGAGGCGGGCCGCGAGCCCGGCGACGCCCTCGCGGTCCACCACGCCGTCGGCGATCAGCCGCATGGCCCGGCCGACGACGTCCGCGCGCACGTTCCACTCCGCCGAGCCCGGCACCGCGTCCGGCCGGCAGCGCCGGCAGGCCCGGAACCCGGAGCGCTGGGCGGCGGCGGCCGTCGGGAAGAACCGCACGTTGCGCCGCTTGGGTGTCACCGCGGGGCAGCTGGGCCGGCAGTAGATCCCGGTCGTCTCGACGGCGAAGAAGAACGCCCCGTCGAACCGTCCGTCCCGGCTGCGCACCGCCTCGTACCTGCTGTCCTCGTCCATCACAGGTTCCAGTGTGGGCCCCGCCCGGACGAACGGCTGGCGGAAAACGGACACCCAGCTACGGGGCCCGGCCACGACTCAGATGCTCTCCCACTGGTCCAGGATGTCGTCGGTGGTGCCCGCGTCGGCGCCGGCGGCCGGGGTGGGGCGCTCCTCCTGCGGGGCCAGCTCGGCCCAGATCACCTTGCCGCGCGCCGTGTAGCGGGTGCCCCAGCGGGTGGCGAGCTGGGCGACGAGGAACAGGCCGCGCCCGCCCTCGTCGGTGGCCGCCGCCCGCCGCGGGTGCGGCGCGGTGCTGCTGCCGTCGGCGACCTCGCAGATCAGCCCGCGGTCGTGCAGCAGCCGGACCCGGATGGGCGAGGCGCCGTAGCGGACCGCGTTGGTGATCAGCTCGCTGAGGATCAGCTCGGCGGTGTACCCGACGTCCCCGAGGCCCCAGGCGTCCAGGGTGGCGGCGCACTCGGCGCGGACGGGGGCGACGGCCGCCGGATCGCGGGGCACGTCCCACTCGGCGACGTGCTCGGGGCCCAGCAGCCGGGTGCGGGCCACCAGCAGGGCGACGTCGTCGATGGTCGGGGCGGGCAGCACCGTCTCGAGGACGGCCGCGCAGACGGCCTCCGGAGCGCGGCCCGCCGAAGCGGCCAGCGTGCCGCGCAGCAGTTCGAGGCCGGTGTCGAGGTCCCGGCGGCGGTCCTCCAGCAGCCCGTCGGTGTACAGCACCAGCTGGGACCCCTCCGGCAGCTCCAGTTCCAGCGTCTCCACCGGCATGCCGTCGCCGAGGCCCAGCGGCGGGGAGACCGGCACGTCGGGGAAGGTGGCGGTGCCGTCGGGCAGCAGCAGGGCGGGCCCGGGATGACCGGCCCGGGCGATGGTGGCACGCCCGGCGACCGGGTCGTACAGCGTGTACAGGCAGGTGGCTCCGGTGACGTCCGCGACCGCGTCCCGCCCGTCGCCCGCGCTCCCGTCCCCCCGTTCGTCGCTGTCGATGCGGCTGACCAGTTCGTCCAGGTGGACGAGGAGTTCGTCGGGGCTGAGGTCGAGGGCGGAGAAGTTGTGCACGGCGGTGCGCAGCCGGCCCATGGTGGCCGCCGCGTGCAGCCCGTGCCCGACGACGTCGCCGACGACCAGCGCCACCCGCGCGCCCGGCAGCTGGATGACGTCGAACCAGTCGCCACCCACCCCGGCCTGCGCCGGCAGGTACCGGTAGGCCACCTCGAGCGCCGACTGGTCGGGGACGCCGCGCGGCAGCAGGCTGCGCTGGAGGGTGACGGCGGTGGTGTGCTCCCGGGTGTAACGGCGGGCGTTGTCGATGGCGACCGCGGCCCGGGCGACCAGCTCCTCGGCGACCGCCATGTCCTCCTGCTCGAACGGCTCGGCGTCCGCCGAACGCCAGAAACTGGCCACGCCCATCAGGACGCCACGCGCCCGCACCGGCACCACGAGCATCGAGTGGATGCCGTGGGCGAGGATCCGGGAGGCGTTGGCGGGGTCGTACTGCTGCCATCCGGTGCCGCGGCTCAGGTCCGGCTCCAGGACCGGCACGCCGGTGCCCATGCCGATCGCCTGCGGGGTCTGGGAGGCGAAGTCGGTGAGCGAGCCGACCGGGTACAGCGGATGGTCCGAGTCGATGGCGGTGAGGGCCGTACGGCGCATCGTGGTGCCCTCGGGCTCGCCGCCGCGCAGGATCGAGTCGAGCAGGTCCACGCAGGCGTAGTCGGCGAACCGGGGGACGGTGAACCGGGTCAGCTCCTCGGCCGTGCGCCGCACGTCGAGGGTGGTGCCGACCCTGCTCATGGCGTCGTACAGCAGCCGCAGCCGCCGCTGGGCCACGGCCGCGCGGCCGGCGACGGCCCGCAGCTCGGTGGTGTCGAGCAGGGTGACGACGCTGGAGGGCGCGCAGTCGTGCGACGTGGTGGGCCGGACGCTCACGGCGAGCAGCCGGTCGCCGGCCTCGCACACCTCGTCGGTGACCGGCCGCCCCGCGGTCAGCAGCTCGGCGAGGGACGGCGCGAGCCCGAGGCCGGCCAGCTGTCTGCCCTCGGCGTCCGCGGGCAGGCCCAGCAGGCGCAGCGCCTCGTCGTTGGCGAGCAGCAGCGTGCCGTCGGCCGCGACGATGAGCACGCCCTCGCGGGCGGCGTGCAGCACGGCGTCGTGGTGGTCGTACATCCGCCGCAGCTCGGCCGGTTCCAGGCCGCGGGTCTGCCGCCGCAGCCGGCGGTTCACCAGTACCACCCCGGCCGTCGCCAGCAGCAGCGCGCCGCAGCCGGCCGCGAGCAGCAGCGGCAGCTGCCGGGTGACCTGCGCCTCGATGCTGCGCGTGGTGATGCCGACGGAGACGAGTCCGACGACCTTGTGGTGGGCGTCGACGACGGGGGCGGTGGAGTCCACGGCCACGCCCACGGGGGTGTCGGCGGTGATGGTCCGCGTGTGTCCGCGCAGCGGCCGCTCGTAGGAACCGATGACGTGTTTGCCGATCAGCTGCGGGACGGGGTGCGTCCAGCGGATGCCGGCCGGGTTGAACGCGACCACGTAGTCGACGCCGGCGGCCTTGCGGATCGCCTCGGCGCGGGGTTGCAGCACCGCCGTGGGGTCCGGGGAGCGCATCGCGTCGAGGGTGCCCGGGGAGTTGGCGAAGCTGACGGCGGTGGCGAGCGTGCGGTGCCGTGCCTCGTTCAGTCCGGCCTGCCGGGCCTGGAGCACCAGGGTGGTGCCGGCCACGGCGCCGAACAGCAGCAGGATGACCAGCTGGAGGAGGAACATCTGTCCGGCGACCGTGCGGACGCCGGGCGGCAGCCACCGGGACCGGCCGGGGTCGGCACCGGCCAGGGACGCTCCGGCCGGGACGGAAGCGTCCCACCCCTGAAACAGGCCGAAACGCCTCTTCATGATGCATTTCTAACATTCACCAATGAAGGGGACACGGTTCGACCTGCCGGGGTGGGTGATACGGGTCAGCTCCAGCGGCCCCGTTTCGCCTCCATCGCGGCCTTGCCCTCCGCGCCCCTGCGCTTCCATTCCCGCCTCAGCTCGGCACGGACGCGGGCGTCGGTCTTGGCGACGATCCACTGGTTCTCACGGATGAGTTTGCGGTAGCTGTCCAGCCTGCGCACGGCGAGTTCACCGCTGTCCACGGCGGCGAGCACGGCGCAGCCCGGCTCGCTCTCGTGGGCGCAGTCGTGGAAGCGGCACCGGCCGGCCAGCTCCTCGATCTCGGCGAACACCTGCCCGACCCCGCTCTCGGCGTCGTACAGGCCGACGCCGCGCAGCCCGGGCGTGTCGATGAGGACGCCCCCGCCGGGCAGCGCGAGCAGGTTGCGGGTGGTCGTGGTGTGCCGTCCCTTGCCGTCGACGTCCCGCGCGGCCCGGACGTCCATCACGTCCTCGCCGACGAGCGCGTTGGCCAGGGTGGACTTGCCCGCGCCGGACTGGCCGAGCAGCACGGTCGTCCCGGAGCCGGTCAGCGCGAGCAGGACGTCGAGACCGTCGCCGGTGTGGGCGCTGACGCCGAGCACCGGCACGCCGGGCGCGCTGTGCTCGACGTCCTGCACCAGGTGCGCGAGGGAGACCGGATCGGCCACCAGGTCACTCTTGGTGAGGACGACCACGGGCTGGGCGCCGGACTCCCAGGCGAGGGCGAGGAACCGTTCGACCCGGCCGAGGTCGAGTTCGACGGCGAGGGACACCGCGACCACGGCGTGGTCGACGTTGGCCGCGAGGATCTGCCCCTCGGACCGCTTGGAGGAGGTGGACCGCACGAAGGCGGTACGGCGCGGCAGGTACGTCCGGACGTACCGGGGGTTGCCGCCCGCTTCGACGGCGACCCAGTCGCCGGTGCACACGACCCGCAGGGGGTCGTGCGGGGTGACGAAGGCGGTGTCGGCGCGGACGACGCCGTCGGCGGTGACGACGTCGCACTGCCCGCGGTCGACCCGTACGACCCGGCCGGGCAGCAGCCCTTCGGCCGCGTGGGGGGCGAACGCGTCGGCCCAGTCGTCGTCCCAGCCGTAGGGAGCCAGGGCGGAGTGCACAGCGGAGGTGGAAGACAAGGGAAACCCTTCGAAGGGCGGCCCCGGGCAGCGGCGGTCGACGCCGTCGACCCGCTCGGATCAGCCGGTGGCCACGGAGGTGGAGATGAGGTGTTCCTGGGTGTGGGCAGCGCCCGGCACGGTGACAGCCATCGTCGACACCTCCTCGTCCTCGCTCGTGGTCGCGCACGCCACCTCGGCGTGTGGGAGGACAGTAGCCCGGGTGCGGGGGGCCGCGTCAACGCGTTTTCCGCGCGGCGTCGTGCGGCGCTCGTCCGGTGCGGGCGCGCGTCAGCCGCCGGCGCAGGGCGCGCCGTTGAGGGCGAACCCGCCGGGGGCGCGGTTGGCGGCGGCCCAGGTGCCGGTGAAGCCGAAGGACACGGCGGTGCGGGCGGGGACGGCCTGGTCGTAGTCGGCGGCGGTGGCGGTGACGCGGGCGCCGGTCTGCCGGGCGGTGGCGGCCCACATCCGGGTGATCTGCTGGCCGTCGGGGAAGGACCAGTCGACCCGCCATCCGGCGAGGGCCCGCTCGGCGGTGACGGTGACCGTGGCCTGGAATCCGCCGGACCACTGGCCGACCAGGTCGTAGGCGACATGGCAGGAGACCGGCGGGGTGGTCGTGGGGGCGGGGGCCACGGCGGCCGCCCCGGTGTCGCCGGGGCGGCGGGCCGGGGAGGGGACGCCGGAGGGCGCGGTGTCGGGGGCGGGGCTGGGTGTCGTACGGCTGGAGTCGCGGGTGCCGGGGGTGGCGGGCGTGCGGGTCAGGGTCGCGGCCGGGGCGGGCGAGGGGTCGGCGGTGGCCGGGCGGCCGCCGGGGGTGGCCTGGATTCGGCCGTGGTCGCGGGACGCCTTCTCGCCCGGGGCCCCGGTGTCGTCGGGTGCCGTGCCGTCCTCGCGGGTGGCGGCGGTGTCGTCGCGCGCGGCGAAGGAGTCCGCGCCGGAACCGCCGTACGGCATCAGCGAGGCGGCCAGCGCCAGCGCCGACAGCAGCAGCGCGGTGGCGAACAGGCCGCCGCCCCGCAGCAGCCGGCCGAGCCCCGCGCGCTTGTCGGTCTCGCCGCCGTCCGCGGCCTCGGCGGGCCGCCCGGTGCCCTGCCGCACCTCGCTGGCCCGCCGGCGCCGTTCCAGGTAGGCGAGGGAGCCCCAGCCGATCACCGCGCCGGCGAGGACAGGGGCGAGTGCGGCGCCCTGCTGCCGGGCGGCGGGGCCGGCGCAGTGGGAGCAGGCGGGCGGGTGCCCGGGAGAACCGGCGCGGGCGCAGACCCGGCACTCGCCGTCCGCCCCGCCCTCGCCGTGGGCGTGGCGGCAGCGGTCCCGGAAGAGCGTGCGCACCCGTTCGAGTTCACCCGAGACGGCGGCCGGCTCCAGACCGAGCCGGCGGGCGGCCGCGGACGGCGGCAGCGCCTCCACCTCCGCCAGCCACAGCAGCGCCGCGTCGGCCTCCGCCAGGTCGCGCAGGGCGCGCAGCGCTGCGGGGCGCTCGCGGGGCGGGCCCAGGTGGCGGGCCGCCTCGGCGGAGTCCAGCCACTCGCTCAGGCCGGGGTCGAGCCGGTGCCCCTGCCCCTCGGCCTGCCAGCCGGCCGCGGTGGCGCGCACCGCGGTGAGCAGGGCCGGGATCGTCGGCAGCCGCGGGGTACGGCGGCCCGCGCCGCGCACATGGGTGCGCGCGGCGGCACGGACCTCGCGCATGCCGCGCGTGAACGCCTCGGTGGCCAGCCGGTGGGCCGTGGCCGACCCGGAGGTGCACAGGTCGGCGTACGAGAGCACCGCGTCCCAGGCCTCCGAGAACAGCGCGGCCTCGGTTCCCTGGGGGGTCGGCAGGTCGGGCATGGAACTCCTGCATCCACGGGCGAGGTCAACTCACCACAGGAACGACGGAGTTGGCAGAAACCTCGCGGCACTCCCCCGAGCCTTTCACGCACCGGGCGCCGCTGACAAGCGGCCCGTACGCTTCCGGTCACGCACAGTGGCGGCCTTGGCCCCGGCCTGGTCAGGCCTCGGCCGGCTCCTGCGCGGGCAGGCTGTCCATGAAGGAGCTGACCGAGAAGACCGCGCGGCCGGGCCCGGGCGGGCCGTAGCCGGGCGGGGAGGACAGGCCGAAGTCGTCCATGGTCTGACGGTAGGCCTGGAGCAGCCGGATGTGGTACTCCAGCGGCGCGCCCTGCGGGTTGGCCTTGCCGAGCGGGGTGGTGGGCTCCGGGCACCAGGTGGTGAAGCGGGGCGTGATCCCGTGCGACATGAAGAAGCGCAGCCCCTCGGTGGTGGAGGCGATGGCCTCGTCCACGGTGGTGAAGCCGAACGGCTCGGCCATCTCCACGCCCGCCACGAAGTTGGGGATCACATTGCGCGGCCCGAACACCTCGGCGGAGTCCAGGATCCGCTTGTGCCACTCGTCGCGGCCGACGTAGCGCTCCTTGCCGGGGCAGTACAGCTCGAACAGCCGGCGGTCCCACACCTCGAAGTTGGGGTGGTAGATCTGCACGCCGTAGTCCTTGAACCGCTGCACGTCCGCCTTGGGCAGCGCCTGCGCCACCACCTTGCCGATCCAGCGGCCGGGGAAGCGCTCCTCGATGGCCTTGGCGTAGTGGCCGTAGAAGTCGGCCTCGTCGCGCCCGGCGACCGTCTTGGTGATCGCGCCGCCGGTCAGGGTGTACGCGGTGGACGCCTTCTGGGTGTCGTACCGGTCGATGATCTCCAGGGCCTCGAGGACCTCCTCGACGTCCTTCACGCCCGTGTACGGCCGCCCCGCCGCCTTGTGCTGGCGCCAGTTGTGGTTGATGTCGCAGTACTGGCACTCCTCCTTGGCGCCGAAGTACTGGCAGACCCGGAAGACGGTCAGGTAGATCAGGTAGCCCCACTGGATGGTGGGCGCGACCTCCATGACGGACTTCCCGTTGGAGAGGGTGTGCCGGTAGTACTCGGGCATCGGCGGCACGCCGACGTCGGCGATGCGCTTGCCGTCCAGGTAGAGGCCGAGCAGCCCCTCCTCGTCGGCGGCCACCCGGTAGGGGGAGGCGGGGTTCACCCGTACGGAGACGACCGTACGGCGCAGGTCGTACGGGCCGCCCGTGAGGATGATCTCCTCCGGGGGCCGGCGCAGCGCGGCCTCGCCCAGCTCGGGCAGGGTGCCGTGGTCGAAGGAGAAGATGAAGTACGACTTCGGCTTGACGTCACCGTTCTCGTTGTCGCTGAGGGCGGATTTGTCGAAGGCGACGCCGCCCCGGAGCAGGTCCTCCTTGAAGACGGCTTCCCGCGGCACGTGCGGGAACCGCTCCATCAGATCCTCGACCAGCGCGGTGCGACTGCCCATCCGTATGTCTCCTCCCGGCTCAGGCGTACTTCCCACACCGTATGCCCCCGGGTCCGGGGAATCCGTGGCGGGTCCGGGTGACGTGTCCGGGAGGGGGTGTGCGCGGTGCGGCGGGGGGTGGCGCATACGGCGCACATCGGGCGATGTGCGGCATACGGGCGTCAGGCCAGCCGGTCGAGCGCCGTGGGGTCGACCGGGTACAGAAGCCCGTCGCCGGCCGACAGCCGGGCGGCCTCCTCGACCACCGTCCGGCCGAGGCGGGACACCTCGTTCCCCTGGGAGCCCGCCAGGTGCGGGGTGATGAACGCGTTGGGCAGGTCGAACAGCGGCGAGTCGGCGGGCAGCGGTTCCGGGTCGGTGACGTCCAGGACGGCGGCGAGCCGGCCCGTGGCCAGCTCCTCGGCGAGCGCGTCGTGGTCGACCAGGGCGCCGCGCGCGGTGTTGACGAGCACCGCCCCGGTGGGCATCAGGGCGAGTTCACGGGCGCCGATCATACGGCGCGTCCCGGGTGTCTCGGGGGCGTGCAGCGTGACGACGTCCGAGGTGCGCAGCAGCTCGTCCAGGGGCAGCAGCGGCACTCCGAGCCGGGCCGCCTCCGGGGCGTCGACATGCGGGTCGGTGAGCGTGACGGCGAGGTCGTACGGGCGCAGCAGTTCGATCAGCCGGCGTCCGACGCGGGAGGCGCCGACGACGCCCACGCGGCGGCCGTGGTTGCCGATGCCGGGGGTGACGTCGCCGTACGGGAAGTCGCGCCGGGCGCGCAGCAGCCGGCGGAACGCGAAGACGTCCTTGCCGGTGAGCAGGATCATGGCGAGCGTGTACTCGGCCACGGGCAGGGCGTTCGCGGCGGCCGCCGAGGAGACGACGATGCCGCGCCGCCACACCTCGGCGGTGGCGAAGCCCTTGACCGAGCCGGCCGCGTGCAGCACCGCGCGCAGCTTCGGCGCGGCGTCCAGGGCGGCCGCGTCGAGGCGGGGGCAGCCCCAGCCGGTGATGAGGATCTCGGCGCGGGCCAGGGCCTCGCGCAGCCGCGGCTCGGTGAAGTCGTGCGCGACGAGCGCCGGGTCGATGTCCACCGAGGCGCGCAGCCGGGTGAGGAGTTCGGGCGGGAAGAGGTGCGGGACGTTCTCGGCCGCCATGGCGAACACAGCCTGCGGGCGCTCGGTCAAGGGCGGACCTCCCGGTCGGTGAGGCGCGGACGGCAAGCGATCTCTACCGTAGGTCGCGGCGGACGAGAGGGTCAACGGACCCGCGCCCCTGTGGAAGGAACGGCGATATGAGCGAAATGGTGACCAACTGGGCACACACCATCACCTACGGCGCGAAGGAGTACCAGCGCCCCCGCACGCTCGACGCGTTGCGCGCCCTGGTGGCCGGCGCCGCGAAGGTGCGGGTGCTGGGCAGCGGGCACTCCTTCAACCGCATCGCCGATCCCGGTCCGAACGGCGTTCTGCTGTCGGCCGCCCAGCTGCCGCCGGTGATCGACGTGGACTCGGCCGCGCGGACCGTCCGGGTGTCGGGCGGGGTCCGCTACGCCGAGCTGGCCCGCGCGGTGCACGCCCGGGGTCTGGCCCTGCCCAACATGGCCTCGCTGCCGCACATCTCGGTGGCCGGTTCGGTGGCGACCGGTACGCACGGCTCGGGGGTGGCCAACCCTCCGCTGGCGTCGGCGGTGCGCGAGGTGGAGCTGGTCGTCGCGGACGGTACGACGGTGACGATCGGCCGGGGCGACGCCCGCTTCGACGGCGCCGTGACCTCGCTGGGCGCGCTGGGCGTCGTCACCGCGCTCACGCTCGACCTCGAACCGGCCTTCGAGGTGGAACAGCGGGTGTTCACCGAACTGCCGTGGGAGGGCCTGGACTTCGAGGCGGTGGCGGGGGCCGCGTACAGCGTGAGCCTGTTCACGGACTGGCGGGAGCCCGGCTTCCGGCAGGTGTGGCTCAAGGCGCGCACCGACCGGACGGCGGGTGCCTTCCCCGAGGCCGCTGCGGCGGTCGAGGCCATGCATCCGGTGCCGGGCATGCCGGCGGAGAACTGCACCGTGCAGTTGGGGGTGCCGGGGCCGTGGCACGAGCGACTGCCGCACTTCCGGGCGGAGTTCACGCCGAGCAGCGGCGAGGAGATTCAGTCGGAGTACCTGCTGCCGCGCTCGGCGGCCGTCGACGCGCTGTCCGCGATCGACCGGATACGGCACACCGTCGCCGGTGTTCTCCAGATCTGCGAAGTGCGTACGGTCGCCGCCGATCCCCAGTGGCTCAGCCCGGCCCATGCGCGCGACTCGGTCGCGCTCCACTTCACCTGGGTGCGGGACGAGGCGGCCGTGCTGCCGGTGGTGCGCCGGCTGGAGGAGGCGCTGGAGCCGTTCGATCCGCGCCCGCACTGGGGAAAGGTATTCGGTATACCGTCGGCGGTGCTTCGCGGACGGTACGCACGACTCGGCGACTTCCGGGCCCTCGTCCGAACCCTCGACCCGACCGGCAAGTTCACCAACGCCTTCGTCGCCGACCTGCTCGACGCCTGACGATCCCTCCCGCCTGACCCACCCGACCTCGTGTGGCACCAGATCGGAGACCGATGTCCGTCCCCCTGCGCACCGCCGTCGACTACGTCGAGGACGTCTCCCCCGGCTCCGGGACGCTGCCGCCCCGCGCCTGGTACGCGTCCTCGGACGCCAAGGCCCTTTCCCTGAACGGGGAATGGCGGTTCCGGCTGTCGCCGGCGGCCGGTGCCGAGGACGACTCCTTCGCGCGGGAGGGGTTCGACGCGCACGGGTGGGCGCGGATCGCGGTGCCGGGCCACTGGGTCCTCCAGGGCCATGGTTCTCCCGTCTACACGAACCACCGCTACCCGTTCCCGGTGGATCCGCCGCGGGTGCCGGCCGAGAATCCGACCGGCGACCATCTGCGGGTCTTCGATCTGCCGCCCGACTGGCCGGACCGCTTCGACGGCGAGGCGGTGCTGCGGTTCGAGGGGGTGGAGTCCTGCGCCCGGGTGTGGCTGAACGGGACGGAACTCGGCACGTTCAAGGGGTCGCGGCTGCCGCACGAGTTCGCGGTCGGCCGCCTGCTGAGGACGGCCGGCAACGTGCTGGCGGTGCGTGTCCACCAGTGGTCGGCGGGCTCCTATCTGGAGGACCAGGACCAGTGGTGGCTGCCGGGCATCTTCCGGGACGTCACCTTGGCGCACCGCCCGGCCGACGGTGTACGGGATTTCTTCGTGCACGCCGGCTACGACCACCGCGCGGGCACCGGCACCCTGCGCGTCGACTCGGTGGTGCCCGGCCGGGTCACCGTCCCGGGGCTCGGCATCGACGTCCCGACCGGGGAGCCGGTGACGGTGCCGGTGCAGCCGTGGTCGGCGGAGGTGCCGCGGCTCTACGACGGTGTGCTGGCCACCCGGGGCGAGCGAGTGCCGCTGCGGATCGGCTTCCGCACGGTGGAGGTGTCGGACGGCCTGCTCAGGGTCAACGGCAGGCCCGTCCTCTTCAAGGGGGTCAACCGGCACGAGTGGCACCCGGAGCGGGGCCGCGCGCTGGACCTCGCGACCATGCGCGAGGACGTGCTGCTGATGAAGCGGCACAACGTCAACGCCGTCCGCACCTCCCACTACCCGCCGCACCCCGCCTTCCTCGACCTGTGCGACGAGTACGGCCTGTGGGTGATCGACGAGTGCGATCTGGAGACCCACGGCTTCACCGAAGCGGGCTGGCGGGACAACCCGGTGGACGACGACCGCTGGACCCCCGCCCTGCTGGACCGGGCGGCCCGCATGGTCGAGCGGGACAAGAACCATCCGTCGATCGTCCTGTGGTCCCTCGGCAACGAGGCGGGCACGGGCCGTGGCCTGACCGCGATGGCCGAGTGGATCCACGGCCGCGACCCGTCCCGCCCGGTCCACTACGAGGGCGACCCCGACTGCCGTGACACGGACGTGTACTCCCGGATGTACGCCGGCCACGCCGAGGTGGAGCGCATCGGGCGCGGCCTGGACGGCGGACCGCTCGGCCGGCGCCGACTGCCGTTCCTGCTGTGCGAGTACGCCCACGCGATGGGCAACGGGCCCGGCGGACTCGCCGAGTACCAGCGGCTGTTCGAGTCGTACGAGCGGTTGCAGGGCGGGTTCGTCTGGGAGTGGATCGATCACGGCATCACGCACCCGGAGCTGGGCCACGCCTACGGCGGTGACTTCGGGGAGGAACTGCACGACGGCAACTTCGTCTGCGACGGCCTGCTCTTCCCGGACCGGCGGCCCTCCCCGGGGCTGGTCGAGTACCGGAAGGTGATCGAGCCGGTCGGCATCGCGGGCGACGGCAGGGACGGCACGGTCCGGGTGACCAACAAGTACGACGTGGCCGATCTGTCGGCGCTCGCGTTCTCGTGGTCGTACCAGGTCGACGGGGAGACGGTGGCGTCCGGCCCCCTGCCGGTGCCCCCGCTCGCGCCCGGCGGGTCGGCGGACGTCGAGCTGCCCGTGCCGCCGCGTGACGCGCCGGCCGGGGAGGCGCACTGGCTGGTCCGGGCGGCGCTCGCGGCGGACGCGCCGTGGGCGGACCGGGGCCATGTCGTCGCCTGGGGCCAGTTCCCGGCGTCGGAACGCACGGCCCCCCACGTCCGGGCGACCGCCCGGCCGCGCACCGGGGACGGCGTGCTCACCCTCGGCCCCGGGACGTTCGACGCGCGGAGCGGCGCCCTGGTGGCGGTCGGCGATGTGGCCGTCGACGGTCTGCGGCTGGACGTGTGGCGGGCGCCCACCGACAACGACGAGGGCGCCGCCTGGCAGAGCGAGCCGCGCTGCGGCCCGCTGTGGCGCGGGATCGGGCTGCACCGGATGCGGCACCGGCTGGACGCGGTGGAGATCGGCGAGGGCGCGCTGACGGTCCGTACCAGGGTGGCGCCGGCCGGGCGGGAGCTGGGACTGTCGACGGTGTACCGCTGGACGTCCGACGGAGACCGGCTGCGGCTGACCGTGGGCGTTGTACCGGAGGGCGACTGGACGGTGCCGCTCCCCCGGCTCGGCATCCGCTTCGGATTGCACACGGCCGACCGTGTGCGGTGGTTCGGCGGCGGACCGGGCGAGGCGTATCCGGACACCAGGACGGCGGCCGTCGTCGGCCGTTGGCAGTCGACTGTGGACGGTATGCAGACGCCCTACGTCCGCCCCCAGGAGAACGGCGCCCGCATCGACGTCCGCTGGGCCGAGCTGGGCGGTCTGCGCATCGAGGGCGACCCCCTCTTCTTCCTCACCGCCCGCCGCTGGACCACCGAGCAGCTGGACGCCGCCGCCCACCGCACCGACCTGGTGCCCGGTGACTCCGTCTGGGTCAACCTCGACCACGCCCACCACGGCATCGGCTCCCAGTCCTGCGGCCCCGGCCCCCTGCCCCGCTACCACCTGCGCCCGGAACCGGCCGGGTTCTCCTTCGTCTTCTCCCCGCTGCCCTCCTGATCCGCCGGCGCCTAATTCGGAGGCTCCGGCGCGGCGCGGGACGTACCGTCTGCCGGGTATGACGATCAACGCCCGCCGGCCGGGCGTGCGTTGCCACCGGGAGAGGACGAGCGATGACCGAGACGGGGCGCCAGGACGGCCGCGACCACTACGACGTGACGGGCGGCGGGCCCGTGCTGCTGGTGCTGCCGGGCGGGGCCGGGCACCCGATGGGGCTCGGGCCGCTGGTCGAGCGGCTGGCGACGCGGTTCACCGTGGTGACGTACGACCCGCTGGGACTCGCGCACGGCCGGCTCGGTCTGCCGGTGGCCGAGCAGCGGGTGGCGGACTGGAGCGAGGGGGCGCACCGGGTGCTGGAGGCGGTGCTGCCCGAGGGTGAACCGGCGTATGTGTTCGGCACCAGCTCGGGCGGTATCGCGGTGCTCGACCTGCTCGTGCGGCATCCGGGGCGGCTGGCGCACGTGGTGGCGCACGAGCCGCCCTGTGTCACCGTGCTGCCGGACGGTGCCGAGCTGCGCGCCGAACTCATCGGCCGACTGGACGGCTCCGGTCGGCCCCCGGCCGAGGGCGAATCGGCGACGCCGATGGGGGTGTTCCTCGCCCGGGTGCTGCACCCGTTCGTCCGGTACGCACCCGCCGCGGTACCGGCGGGCGTTCCGCTCACGCTCGCCGCGGGCGCGGACTCCCGCGGCCACGTGCTGCACCGCACGGCGGAGTTCCTGGCCGAGCGGCTGGGCGGGGCGTTCACGGAGTTTCCCGGCGGACACCTGGGCACGCTGGAACACCCGGTGGAGTTCGCCGACAGGCTGGCCGAGTCGCTGCTTTCCGGCGCGCGGAGCCCGTCGTAGGCCGGTGCCTGCCGTCCGGGAGCGGCCGGCAGGGCGCCGCCGTCACGAGGCCAGCGACGGGTGCCGTGCGACGGCCAGGACCGGCTGATCCCCAACGGCTCGCTCCGCCCCGCTGATCTCGGCCCAGACGGCGTCGAGGGAGAGGCCGAGGGTGTCGGCGATCGCCGCGATGGTCGGGAAGGCGGGGGTGGCCACACGGCCGGACTCGATCTTCCGCAGGGTTTCCGGCGAGATGTGCGAGGCGAGCGCCACGTCCAGCATCGAGCGGCGGCCACGGGCCCGGCGGAGCAGGGCCCCGAGGCGCTGTCCGCGTTCGATCTCGGCGGGGGTGAGCGGCAACCTGACCATGGGGCAATTCTAATACCGGTACAGTTAGACCGGTATAGTTATTGGACACACATGAGAGGTCCCCATGATCGAGATCCTGAACTCCGCGCGGCTCGACCGGGCGAGGGACACCGGCGCCCTGGTCGGAGACATCCTGCACACGCTGAGGCAGCGCAGCGCGGTCGGGACGAACCTGCTGGACATCGACCGGTGGGCCAAGGAAATGATCGTCGAGGCGGGTGCGGAGTCCTGCTACGTCGACTACGCGCCTTCCTTCGGGCGCGGCCCGTTCGGGCACTACATCTGCACGGCCGTCAACGACGGGGTGCTCCACGGGCTGCCGCACGACTACACGCTGGCGGACGGGGACCTGCTGACCCTCGACCTCGCCGTGGCCAGGGGCGGGGTGGCCGCGGACGCGGCGATCAGCTTCCTGGTGGGCGACGCCAGGCCGGCGGAGAGCGTCGCGCTGATCGAGACGACCGAACGCGCGCTCGCCGCCGGCATCGCCGCCGCCCGGCCCGGGGCGCGCATCGGCGACCTCTCCCACGCCATCGGCACGGTCCTCGGCAAGGCGGGCTACCCGGTCAACACCGAGTTCGGGGGCCACGGCATCGGCTCGACGATGCACCAGGACCCGCACGTCCCGAACACCGGGCGGCCCGGCCGCGGTTACCAGCTGCGCCCCGGACTGCTGCTCGCCCTGGAGCCCTGGGTCATGGCCGACACCGCCACACTGGTCACCGACGCGGACGGCTGGACGCTGCGCAGCGCGACGGGCTGCCGCACCGCGCACAGCGAGCACACCATCGCGATCACCGAGGACGGAGCCGAGATCCTCACCCTGCCCACGCACGCGCGAGCGTGAGCACCCGCACCGGTGCCTCCCCGGCGGACCCGGCCGGGCCGCGCCGGCGGTACGTCGTGTGGGCTAGCGTCGTGGCATGACCGGCAACGTCTGCTCCCCCAGCCTCGCCGCCGCCCTCGCCGCCGGCACGGTCGTACTCGACGGCGGACTGTCCAACCAGCTGGAGTCCGCCGGGCACGACCTGAGCGACGCGCTGTGGTCGGCGCGGCTGCTCGCCGAGCGGCCGGACGCGATCACCGAGGCCCATCTCGCCTACTTCCTCGCGGGCGCGAGCGTGGCGATCACCGCGAGCTACCAGGCCACCTTCGAGGGCTTCGCGCGGCGCGGCACAGGGCGCGCGGAGGCGGCCCGGCTGCTCGCGCTGAGCGTGCGGCTGGCCCGGGAGGCGGCCGGGCGGGCCCGGGAGGCGGGTGTGCGGCGGCCGTTGTGGGTGGCGGCCTCGGCGGGGCCGTACGGGGCGATGCTCGCGGACGGCTCCGAGTACCGGGGCCGCTACGGGCTCGGCGTGGCCGAGCTGGAGCGGTTCCACCGGCCCCGGCTGGAGGTGCTGGCCGCCGCCGGGCCGGACGTGCTGGCGCTGGAGACGGTGCCGGACACCGACGAGGCCGTCGCGCTGCTGCGTGCGGTGCGCGGGCTCGGGGTGCCCGCCTGGCTCTCGTACACGGTCGACGGTCCGCGCACCCGCGCCGGGCAGCCCCTGGAGGAGGCCTTCGCCCTGGCGGCGGAAGCGGACGAGGTGATCGCGGTCGGTGTGAACTGCTGCGCGCCCCGGGACGTGGGACCCGCCGTGGAGATCGCGGCGCGGGTCACCGGGAAGCCGGTGGTGGCCTACCCCAACAGCGGGGAGTCCTGGGACGCGGGGGCCCGGGCCTGGGACGGGCGCACCACGTTCGGCGCCGAGCGGGTCACGGCGTGGCGGGCCGAGGGGGCGCGGCTGATCGGCGGGTGCTGCCGGGTGGGCCCGGAGTCCATCGCCTCGATCGCACGGGCGCTGGAGGCGGGGACGGCCTGACGCGCCGCGGGCCGCGTCGGGTGCGTCCACCGCGCCCCGACATCCGCCGGCCCCCAGGTCGGGCACGCGCCCCCGACCGGGGTCTCCGCCCCCGGATCAGCGGCGCAGGGCACCGACCGAGCGGCGCAGACGGCGCATGGCGGAGGCCAGTTCGGCGCCGGGGGCGCGGGGGACGGCGGCCGGGCGGGGCGGCGGGGTGACGGGGACGGCCGACCACAGGGCGACTTCCGCGTCCCGGGGACCGTACGCGGTATGCGCGACGCCGTCGCCGAAGATCCGCACCGGATGCGAGGCGTCCCACGCCTCCCAGCCGGGGTCCCCGCTCGTCGCGAACCGCACCCACGCCGTGTGCATCTCGTCGCACAGCTCGTGCGGCGCGCCGTGCCCGGCGAGCTTCTGCGACTCGGGGATGTCGCCGGAGTCGAACACGAAGCCAAGCTCCAGGGCGTGGCAGGCGCGGAGTCCGGGGCGCAGGGAGGGCCAGGCGAACTCGTAGAGATGGCTCCTGCCGGGGCGGGCGTCGGCGAGACGGTGCAGCGGGACGCGCAGCAGGTGGTCGGTGACCATCTGGCCGACGATCTCGGCGGCGCCCGCGTCGGGGTGCAGGGCCCGGTAGCCGCGCGGGACCTCGTGGCCGGAGTGGCAGCGGGCCATGGCTCCGGCCAGGGCGACGGCGCCGAGCCGGTCGACGTGCTCCACCAGTCCCCCGGGCACCAGCCACAGCCGGTACTCGTCCCGGGTCCAGCCCATCAGCAGGTCCACGTCCCGGGCGGCGTCGTGCTCGGCCAGGGCCTTCAGCGGGTCGCGGGGCACGAGGTCGCCGTCCACGACGACGCCGAACGCCGGCCCGCCCAGCACCGGGCTGGAGAGCCGGCCGACCTCGGCCTGGGTCCGCAGCAGCAGTTCGCGGTCGACGGCGGCGAAGGCCTCGGCGGTGGCGGGGACCTTCAGCCGGGCGGCCATCCGGCGCACCATCCGCCGTACCTTTTCGCGGTCGGAGATCTCGGGCGCGCCGCTCTGCAGCACCGCGCGCCGGACCAGGCCGTCCGTGTGGGGCGAGGCGAGCAGGACGCCGGCGCTGATGGCGCCCGCCGACTGGCCGCACAGGGTGACGCGGCCGGGGTCGCCGCCGAAGGCGCCGATCGCCTCGTGCACCCAGCGCAGCGCGGCGAGCTGGTCGCGCAGCCCGGGGTTGGGCGGCGCGTCCGGGAACAGTCCGTAGCCCTCGACGCCCAGCCGGTAGTTGACCGAGACGAAGACGACGCCGTCACGCGCGAAGGTGCGGCCGTCGTAGACCGGCACGGCGGAGGAACCCCTGGTCAGCGCGCCGCCGTGCAGCCACACCAGGACGGGCAGCCGGGCGCCGGGGGCCGGGTCGGGCGTCCATATGTTGAGGTTGAGGCAGTCGTCGCCGGGGATGGCGGGGTCGGACAGGTACTCGGCGAACGCCTCAGAGTACGGCGGTTTCGGCGCGGTCGGTCCGAACACGCCCGCGTCGCGCACCCCGTCCCAGGGCTCGGGCGGCTCGGGCGGCCGGAAGCGCCGGGGGCCGAAGGGCGGGGCGGCGTACGGGATGCCCCGGAATACCGCGACTCCCCCTTCGTACCGGCCGCGGACCGCACCGTGGGGCGTTCTGGCCACCGGGCCCGTCGGGTCTGCCGTCATCGCCCACCAGCCCTTCGCCGACGAGTCTTGCCCTGTTCACATCAGAGCAACACGGCGACCGGATGTATTCCGGTGCACAGACCACGCGGTAGGCCGTCCGGTGTACCCGGACGGCCGGACACGACGAGGCCGGGCCGCCTCCCTGGAGGGGAGGTGCCCGGCCGCCGTCGCCCCCGAGCACGCGGCCGTACGACCGCGTGGGCGCGTGGGTCCCGTCCGGTCTCCGGTCAGTCCTCCTCGTCCGACGGTCGGGGGTTGCCGAAGAGGGCCTCGATGGCGTCCACGGCGCTGCCGTCGTGGTCGCTGCCGGCGTCTCCCCGGCCGGTCTGCACGTTGGCCGTGCGGTCGACCTCCAGCCAGGAGTCGGCGTGCGAGTTGTCGACCACCGTGACCAGGCTGTCGTCCGCGACCGCCGGGACGGCGCCGCCGCCGAGGAAGGCGACGGCGAGCGCCACCGCCGCTCGGGCGCGGGCCACCCGGGCGCCGGTCACACGCCCACGCTCTGGGGAACCAGCCGGTCGCGGGCGATGTTGCGCTCCAGCAGGGTGGTGGACGCCTGCACCCCGATACCGCTCGCGGGATCCACCTCGGGCAGCCGGCCGTCGGCGGCCTTCAGCCCGGTGAGCGCGGAGTCCATCGCCTCGTGCGCGGCGAACAGACACGGGGTGCTGTAGATGGCGACGTCCACGCCGAGGTCGGAGAGTTCCCCGAGGGAGAGGCGGGGGGACTTTCCGCCGGCGATCTGGTTGAACAGCAGCGGCTTGTCGCCGACGACCTTCCGGATCCGCTTGATCCACTCCACGCTGCGCACGCCGTCGACCAGGACCACGTCCGCGTCGGTCGCGGCGAGCCGCTCGGCGCGGTGCAGGATGTCGTGCTCGTCGGTGGCGTCGGTCCGGGCGACGACCACCAGGTCCTTGCGGGTCGCCAGCACCTGGTCGAGCTTCTCCAGGTACTCCTCCAGGGGCAGCACCTGCTTGCCGTCGGCGTGGCCGCAGCGGCGGGGCCGCTTCTGGTCCTCCAGGATGACGCCCGAGGCGCCGATGCGCTCCAGGCCCTCGACCACGTGGCAGGCGACCTCGGGGTCGACGTAGCCGTCGTCGATGTCCACCAGGAGGTGGTGGTGCGGGAACGCGCCCCGCAGCCGCTGGACGAAGGCCACCATGTCGGGCCAGGCGATGAAGCCGATGTCCGGCAGTCCGTAGTACGAGGCCGCGAAACCGAATCCGGAGACGAACATCCCGTCGTAGTGCTTGGCCGCGATCGATGCCGAGTACATGTCGTAGACGCCGATCAGCGGTGTGGTCCCGGGCCCGGCGATGCGATCGCGCAGCTTCTTCCCGTAAGTCAAGGTCCGGCTCCTCCTGTGGGTGGGTGGCACGACGGCGGGAGCCGCCGCACCCAAGCGCCCTTTGCCAAGCCAAGAGCATCACCAGGTACACACATTGGTGAGTGATTACGCAAGCTTTACTCACTCGGGTGGAGCAAACCGTTCACCGCAGAAACGTCACTTGAGGGCCGCGGGCTGTAAATCGGTCCGGCGGCTTCACGCTGGCCCGGCCGGTACGCGGGGTGCCGGGTGAACCGGGCGCCGAGCAGGGTGCCGTGGTACGGCCATCCGTACTCCGTGCGGGCCGCCGCGTGCACCCCGGCGAAGCCGCCGCCCGCGTCCGGGTGGCGGGCGAGCCGGGCACGGCCGGCCGGGGTCGGCACGTCCCCGCTGGTGGACAGGGGGACGACGGCCGCGTAGCCGTCCAGCAACTCCCCAGGGGGGCGGGGTCCTCGGTGTGCTCGACGGCCTTGAACGGCACGGCGGTTGACCGTAGCCTCCCACGGGGTGAACGCCATTCCCGCGTATCTGGACCACCTCGTCCTCGCCACCCCCGATCTGGCCGCGACCGTCGCCGAGTTCGCGCGGCGCACCGGGGTGACGCCCGCCCCCGGCGGCGCGCACCTCGGCCATGGCACCCGCAACCATCTGGTGGGGCTGGGCGGCCGGGCCTATCTGGAGATCGTCGGCCCGGACCCGGAGCAGCCGGAGCCCGCCGGGGCCCGGCCGTTCGAGGTCGACCGGCTGCCCGGGCCGCGCGTGCTGACCTGGGCGATCAGTCCGCCGGACCTGGACGAGGCGATCGCAGCGGCCCGGGCGCGGGGCTACGACCCCGGCCCCGCGCACCCGATGAGCCGCCGCACCCCGGACGGCACGGTGCTGCGCTGGCGGCTGACCGGCGGCGACGCGCACCCCTCCGGGCTGGTGCCGTTCCTGATCGACTGGGGCGACTCGCGCCACCCCACCGCCTCGGGCCTGCCGGTCACTCCCCTGCTGGAGGTGTCCGCGACGGCTCCGGGACCGCGGGAGGTGGCCGGACCGCTGGCGGCCCTGGGCACCGGTCTCGCCCTGGCCGAGGGACCGGTCTCGCTGACCTTCACCGTGGACACGCCCAGGGGGCCGGTCACCTTCGGCTGAACCCTCGGCCCGGGCCGTCCGAATGCCCGGCCCGGGGCGGCTCCAGGTGGCCGCGCCGGGTGTCCGATTCCTTCAAGACCCGGCGCGCGGCCGCCGCCTACGGTGGCCGCATGACCCCACGTTTCGCGCTGATCGGCGTGGTGGCCTCCGACATGGCCGCCTCGCTCGCCTTCTACCGCCGCCTCGGACTGGTGTTCCCGGAGGGCGCCGAGACCCTGCCGCACGCCGAGGCCGAGCTGCCCGGCGGGCTGACCCTCGCCCTGGACACCGAGGAGACCGTCCGTTCCTTCCACCCCGCCTGGCGCCCGCCGGCCGCCGGTGGCCGCCTCTCCCTCGCCTTCCGGTGCGGCTCGCCGGGAGAGGTCGACGCGCTGTACGAGGACCTGGTGGGCGCCGGGTACCACGGGGAGCTGAAGCCGTGGGACGCCGTCTGGGGCCAGCGGTACGCCACCGTGCTCGACCCCGACGGCAACGGCGTCGACCTGTTCGCCCCGCTACCGGCCGCCGAGTAGCCGCCCGAGCGGCATGCCCGCCAGCTCCCGTACGTCCCGCGCGAGATGGGACTGGTCCGCGTATCCGGCGCGGGCCGCCGTCTCGGCGTACGGCACGCCCGCGCGGGCCAGTTCCAGGGCCCGTCGCAGGCGCAGGATGCGGGCCAGGGTCTTGGGACCGTAGCCGAAGGCGGCGAGGCAGCGGCGGTGCAGGGTGCGGGCGCCGAGGCCGAGTTCGGCGGCGGTGGCGGCGACCGGGCGGCCCTCGTCGAGGCGTCGTACCAGCCGGTGCACCCATGGATCGGGGGGCGGCGCCACCGCGGCCCGGTCCAGGGCGATGTCCTCCAGGGCGGTCGCCGGGTCGGCCGCCGCCGCCATCCGGTCGTGCAACCGCCGGACCCGGGCGGCCGGCCACAGATCGGCCAACTCCACTCGCCGGTCGAGGAGCTCGCGCGCCGGGACGCCCAGCAGGGCGGGCGCGGTGCCGGGCTGGAAACGGACGCCCACCCAGCGGCGCGGGCCCTCGGCGTCGGTGATGCAGGGGCGGGTGTCGGGGCCGGCGACCAGCAGCCGCTCCCCGTTCCAGAGCAGGTCCATACAGCCGTCGGGCAGCACGGGTGCGGCGGCGGCCGGTGTGTTCGTCCACACCACCGCGCCGGTCAGCCGGGACGTCCGCTCCGTGTACACGGCCGCCAGGGTACGACCCCGCGGGCCGGCGCGGTCACGTCACCACTGGCGGAAGGGCGCGCCCCCGTTCGCGCCCCCGTCGCCGTCCCCGGCCCCGTTGCTGTTGCCCAGGGCGTGCGGCTGCTCCCCGCCCCCCTTGCCCTGGTCCTTCCGCTCCTTGCCCGGCCCCTGCGCGTTCTTCGGGTGCGCGCGCAGCCGGGCCGTGACGTCCTCGGGCGGCAGGAAACGGGACCAGCGTTCGGGGAACTCGGAGGGCATGTCGGGGTCGTCCGGGTCCGGGTCGGCCTCGCGGGCCGCGGCGGCGCGGGCGACGTACTCGGCGATCTGCGCCGAGCGCACCCGGTCGTTGGCCTCGCGGGCGGCGGCCGTGGCGGCGGCCGGCCACACCCGGTCGATGGCGGCGTTGACGGCCGCGCCGACGAGCACGGCGAAGGCGGACACGCCGATCCACAGCATGACGGCGACGGACGCGGCGAGGGAGCCGTAGATCGTGGCGCCCTCGATGGTGTGCACGAGGTAGATGCGCAGCAGGAAACTGCCGAGGACCCACATGGCCAGGGCGACCAGGGCCCCGGGGACGTCCTCGATCCAGGGCGAGCGCACCGGCACGGACACGTGGTACAGGGTGGTCAGGAAGACGATGGACAGGACGATGACGACCGGCCAGTAAAGGATCTGCACCACCGTCTCCGACCAGGGCACCACCCGGACCACCGCGTCCGGGCCCGCCACCATCAGCGGCAGCGCCACCGAGCCGATCAGCAGCGCCACGATGAACAGCACGAAGGACATGATCCGGGTGCGCACGATGCCCCGGACGCCGTCGAGGCCGTACATGACGGTGATGGTGTCGATGAAGACGTTCACCGCGCGGGATCCCGACCACAGGGCGAACAGGAAGCCCAGGGAGATGACGTCGGGCCGGCCGCCCTTTATCACGTCGTGCAGGATCGGTTCGGTGATCTCCTTGACGCCCTTGTCGGACAGGACGGTCCGGGAGGCGTCCAGCATGTTGGTCTCCAGGCTGCCGATGGTGTGGGCGCCGGTCCAGGTGTCGACGTAGGCGAGCAGCCCGATGAGGCACAGGAGCAGCGGCGGCACGGACAGCAGGGTGAAGAACGCGGCTTCGGCGGCCAGGCCGAGGATGCGGTACTCCATGCAGGAGTTGACGGTGTCCTTGAGCAGCAGCCAGGCGGTCCTGCGCTTGGAGACGTTCCGGTAGAGGGCGCGGGCCCGGTGGAGCCGTCCGACCGGCCGTTCGGGGGATTCACTTGCTGGCTGCACGACCCAAAGGTATCCGCAGCGACGGGCCTGCCTCACCTCCCGGGGCGCGCTGCCGATCGGCTCGTCGCACCCTGTGCACACCTGCCCGTTTTCGCCCGGTCGCGGCGGCCGCCCTGTGTCACCCTGGAGGCCATCACCACCGCCGTTCCGGGTAGGTTCGCAATCATGGCAGGCATCTCCTCCCACACCGTGACGAACCAGCCGCCCCCGCTGGCCGGCTACGACCTGTTCACCGCCGACCGGGCACTGGTGGAGGCCGTCGAGCGGCACACTCCGCAGGCGCTGGTGGACGAGGTGCGCGGGGAGCTGTCGGCGCTGGGCCGGGCCGGGGGCTCGGCGCAGCTCCAGGAGTGGGCGACGCAGGCGAACGAGCGGCCGCCCCGGCTGCGCAGCCACGACCGCTACGGCCACCGGATCGACGAGGTGGAGTTCCACCCGGCCTGGCACCGGCTGCTCGGCAAGGGCGTCTCGGCGGGGCTGACCGGCGCCTGGACGCGACCCGCCGGGCATGTGCGCCGGGCGGCCGGGTTCCTGCTGTGGACCCAGGTCGAGGCGGGCACCTGCTGCCCGCTGTCCATGACGCACGCGGCGGTGCCCGCGCTGCGCACCGACCCCGCGCTCGCCGCGGTCTGGGAGCCCCGGCTGACCTCCACCGTCTACGACCAGGAGCTGCGGCCGGCCGCGGACAAGCCCGGCGCCCTGTTCGGGATGGGCATGACCGAGAAGCAGGGCGGCAGCGACGTCCGGGCCAACACCACCCAGGCCCGCCCGCTCGCCGAGGAGGGCACTTACGCGCTCACCGGGCACAAGTGGTTCTGCTCGGCGCCGATGTCGGACGGGTTCCTGGTGCTGGCGCAGGCCCCCGGGGGCCTGACCTGCTTCCTGGTGCCGCGCGTCCTGGACGACGGCACCCGCAACGTCTTCCTGCTCCAGCGGCTCAAGGACAAGCTGGGCAACCGGTCCAACGCCTCCGCCGAGGTGGAGTTCGACGGCACCTGGGCGCGCCGGGTCGGCGAGGAGGGACGCGGGGTGCGCACCATCATGGGGATGGTCGCCGCGACCCGGCTGGACTGCGCGCTCGGCTCGGCGGGCCTGATGCGGCAGGCGGTGGCGCAGGCGGTGCACCACTGCGGCCACCGGGAGGCGTTCGGCGGCCTGCTGCTCGACAAACCGCTGATGCGCAATGTGCTCGCCGACCTCGCGCTGGAGTCGGAGGCGGCGACCGCGCTGGCGATGCGGCTGGCGGCGGCGTACGACGACGGGGGCGAGCGGGAGCGCGCCTTCCTGCGGCTCGCGGTGCCGGCCGCCAAGTACTGGATCGCCAAGCGGTGCGCGCCGGTCGTGGTCGAGGCCGCCGAGTGCCTGGGCGGCAACGGGTACGTGGAGGAGTCGGGGCTGCCCCGGCTGGTGCGCGAGTCGCCGCTCAACTCCGTGTGGGAGGGCGCCGGGAACGTGCAGGCGCTGGACGCGCTGCGGGCGTTGCGGCGGGAGCCGGGCGCGCTGGACGCCTGTCTGACCGAGATCGGGCAGGCGCACGGCGCCGATCACCGGCTGGACCGGGCGGTGAAGGACCTGTTCACCGAACTGGCCGATCTGGAGGGCGTGGAGGGCCGGGCGCGGCGGCTGGTGGAGCGGCTCGCGCTGGTGCTCCAGGGCTCCCTGCTGGTGCGGCACGCGCCGCCGGAGGTGGCCGACGCCTTCTGCGCCTCCCGGCTGGGCGGTGACCACGGCGGGACGTTCGGCACGCTGCCCGGCGGGCTGGATCTGGTCCCGGTGGTCGAGCGGGCACGGCCGGTCTCCTGAAGCACCGCACGTCCACGGGGGGTTGTTCGATGTCCTGGCCGGAATCGGCCGGTGCCCGGCCGGGGGTGGTGCTGCGCCGACACGGCACCACCCCCGCCACATGGGCCCGTTGCAGAAGCCCGTGGACGCCACGGAGGGCGTCGTGGTCAAGTCTCGACCGGGTTCGGACGGTTCACCAGGGTTGCAGGGGGTTGCAACTTCTCGGCGCACATGCGCGGAGTGTGTGCCTCCGGCCTGCCCGGCCCGGCAGTATGAGAGGAACAGCCGACCGGAATGCGCCGCCCGGGCGGCTCGAGGAGTTTGTTCGACGTCCTTCTCCGGGAGGGGACCCGTGGTGAACCCGCCGATGAACGTGGCGCGCCTGGCCGCCGTGGACGCGGCGCAGGCGGCCCGGGTGATGAACGAGGTGCGCGAGGCGACGCTCGCCGGTCAGCGCGGGCCCGTCGCGCCCCGGCCGGTGATCGAGCAGTCCTGGGGGCGGATGATGCGCAGCGGTGTCGACCCGGAGCGCGACTGCAGATCGGGGCTGTTGCCCCTGGAGGAGGTGCGGCGGCGGCGCGAGGAGTCGCCGCTGCGGCATGTCCTGCCGGTGCTGCGCGAGGGGCTGCTCTCGGTCGCCGACGTGGCCCAGCACATCATGGTCGTCGCGGACGCCGAGGGACGGGTGCTGTGGCGCGAGGGGTCGGTTGCGGTGCTGCGCAAGGCGGACGGGCTCGGCTTCGAACTGGGCGCGGACTGGCGGGAGGACGTGGTCGGCACCAACGGGGTGGGCACCCCGGTGGTCGTGCGCCGGCCCGTGCAGGTGTTCGCCGCCGAGCACTTCGTGCGCTCGCACACCTCCTGGACGTGCACGGGGGCGCCGATCACCGATCCGCGGGACGGCCGGCTGCTCGGGGTGGTGGACGTGAGCGGCCCGCTGGAGACCATGCATCCGGCGACCCTCGCCTGGGTGGACTCGGTGGCCAAGCTCGCCGAGGCGCGGCTGCGGGAGCTGCACCTGACCTCGCTGGAGCGGCTGCGGACGGTGGCGGCGCCGGTGCTGGCGCGGCTTCCGGGGCGGGCCCTGGTGGTGGACCGGGACGGCTGGGCGGCGGCCGTGACGGGGATGCCGTACGTGCGGCGGGTGGGGCTGCCCAAGTCGCTGGTGCCCGGCCGCCGGTGGCTGCCGTCGCTCGGCTGGTGCGCGGTGGAGCCGCTGTGCGGGGGCTGGCTGCTGCGGGCGGACGACGAGCCGCACACCGCGTCGTCCGCCCGCGTGGTACTGGACCTGACCCGGCCCGAGCGCGCGGCGGTGACGGTGTCGGCCGGATCCTCGGCGGGCACGTGGTCGCGTGAACTGAGCCCACGGCACGCGGAGTTGCTGTTTCTGCTGGCGGAACACCCCGGCGGGCGCGGGGCGGCGGAGCTGGCCGGGGACCTGTTCGGGGACCCGTCACGGACGGTGACGGTGCGGGCGGAGATGTCGCGGATCCGCCGGTATCTCGGGGGACTTCTCCAGCATCGGCCGTATCGTTTCTCTGAAGCGGCGGACATCGAGTTGCTGCTGCCCGAGAACCCCCGTGACCTGCTGCCCCGTTCGACGGCCGGGGCGGTGGAGCGCCGTCGGGTGGCCCTGACGGGGGACCGTCCGGCGCCCGCGTGACGGCGGGGGCACGGCTCTTCCCGTGTGTGTTCCGGGTATTTGCGGGGTCTTCGCCCTGCGCGGACCGTTACTGCCGTAGCATCCCTACGGGCCCGGCAGCACGGGGTGCGCGTCAACCGGCGCGTGGCCGGGCGCAGTTGGACCACCCCGGCCGCGGGGCCGGGGCGACGGCGTGCGCCGGAGCGAAGGGACCCTGAAGAGGGGACGACATGAACCATCGCGGCAGACACCGTCGGCGCAGGCGGGGTTCGGCCCTGCGCGCCGCGCTGACCGGGACCGCGCTGGCGCTGACCGCGGCCGCCACCCTGATCAGCACCTCGCAGGCGCAGGTCACCGAGCGCCCGGGCGCGCTCAAGCCGCTCACCGCCCCGGCGGACACCGCCCCGCTGCGGCTGCGCGAACAACGGGTGCCCGGCCGCGCCCTGGACCGGCTGGCCGCCGCCATGGGCCGTCCGGTCGGCGTGGACGCCGTGCTGGGCAGCGCCGACCGCACCCTCGCCGAGGGCGCCGGCTGCTCCGACACCGACCGCGCCTCCCTGCCGGTCACCCCCTCCGCCGCCCGCGCCTACTGCTGGGACCCCGCCGACACCGCCGCCGGCACGGACTGGCGGCCCACCGCGGTGACCACGTCCGGGGACGCCGACGAGGACGGGGTGTGGGGCAGCCACCGGGTCGTCCTGAGCGGCTGGACGCACAGCGCCGAGGACGGCCCGCGCGCCGAGCGGGGCCTCGCCCGGGTCGCCTTCGTGAACGCCGACGACCCGGACCGGCTCTCCTACCGCTGGGTGCTGCTGGTGGTGCCGGTGGACGGTGGCCGCGACTACCGGGGCCTCGGTTCCGGGATCTCCTCCATGGTCTGGTACCAGGACAAACTGCTGGTCACCACCCGGCGGGCCGGCGCCACCGCGCTCTATGTGTACGACATGGACCGCATCCAGCGCACCACGGTCGACGGACCCGGGGTCGGCCGGGTGCGCGGCGGCTGGTCCGCAGACGGCTACCGGTACGTGATGCCCGCGGTCGGCTCCTACCGCTACACCGGGGGCCGCTGTTCGGCGTCCGGGCCGCCCTGTCCGAGCGCGCTGGCGCTCGACCGCAGTACGGCGCCGGACAGCCTGGTCGCCGCCGAGTGGACCACCCCCGGCAGCGAGCGGACCGCCCGGCTGTGGCGGTACGCGTTCAGCACCGCGCCCGGGCACGAGGGGCTGCTCGCCACGAACGCCGCGGGGCAGGTGAACGCGGTGGAGGAGTACCGGACCCGGGTGACCGGCATCCGGGGCGTGCTGTCGTACCGGCGGGCCGGGGCCGAGCGTCCGTCCTGGTATGTGGGACGACTGCCCGGCTCGCAAGACGGGCACGGCGGGCTGCTGCGCCAGGACACCCGGGGCGCCAGGGCCGCCGAGTGCGGCGCGGACGGCACCCACCGCTGCTGGGCCGACTCCCCGGGCTCCCTGTCGTACTGGCAGGAGACCGGCGAGGTGTGGTCCCTGTCCGACCGGATGCTGTTCGCGCTGCCGCTGGCGGAGCTGGACCGGTCGCTGGACTGAGACCGAGCGGGACCGTCGCCGCACGGGGCGGGCGTCCCACCGCGGGGGGCGGCGCACGGCGGCCGTCGACAGACCCCGCGGCGGGATGATTCCCTGGCCCGCATGAGCAGCAACCCTGTCACCACCTGGTACCTGGAGCAGACGTCCCCGGCCGATCTGCTGCCCGCCGCCGCGCCCGAGGGCGATGTCCGCATCGTCCGCGCGGAGGTGCCCTCCCCCGAGTTCAACCGGTTCCTGTACACCGCGGTGGGCGGGGACATCCGCTGGACCGACCGGCTCGGCTGGCCGTACGCGCGCTGGCAGGAGCTGCTGGAGCAGCCGGGAACGGAGACCTGGGTGGCCTACGACCGCGGCACCCCGGCCGGGTACGTCGAGTTGCAGGCCCAGGACGAGGGCGCGGTGGAGATCCTCTACTTCGGGCTGCTGCCGGCCTTCCGCGGCCGGGGCATCGGCGGCCATCTGCTGGCCCAGGGCACCGCCCGCGCCTGGGACCTCGCCGAGCGCTGGCCGGGCCGGACGCCGACGAAGCGGGTGTGGGTGCACACCTGCGACAAGGACGGCGAGTTCGCCATGGCCAACTACCAGCGACGCGGGTTCAAGCTGTACGACACCAGGGTCGAGCCGGAGCCCGACGTGGCGACGCCGGGGCCCTGGCCCGGCGCCCACCCTGCCTGACCTGCCGGGACAAGCCTCCGCCCGGCACATGTGAGCGACGACACCCTTGTCCCGCGATTTGGGACAAGGGTGTCCGCATGCCGGAAGAAGCTGGACTGTGTCCAGATCGCCGTGACACGCTGCCGTCATGCCTGGAACTGGAATTGCCTTGGTGAGTCGGCGGCACGTCGACCTCGGCCGCATGTCCAGCGCCATCTGTCCGGCGAGCTGACCCCTACAGCACCGCCGTTCCCGCACTTCTGATCTCCGCCTGACCCCTGCCCGCGCACGGCCGCGCATCCCTGCCCGTGCGCGCATGTACGTGCAGGTCAGAGCCGTCAGACCCGCCTTTCCTCCGGTCCCGAAGGACGTAGCAGCCATGGCCGCCACCCCACAGAACCCAGCCGCCTCCGCGCCCCGCCGCAAGGTGAGCCGTCACCGCGGCGAAGGCCAGTGGGCCCAGGGCCACTTCACACCGCTCAACGGCAACGAACAGTTCAAGAAGGACGACGACGGTCTCAACGTACGGACACGTATTGAGACGATCTACGCCCAGCGCGGGTTCGACTCCATCGACCCGAACGATCTGCGCGGCCGGATGCGCTGGTGGGGCCTGTACACCCAGCGCAAGCCGGGCATCGACGGCGGCAAGACCGCGATCCTCGAGCCCGAGGAGCTGGACGACGAGTACTTCATGCTCCGGGTGCGGATCGACGGCGGCCGGCTGACCACCGCGCAGCTGCGGGTCATCGGCGAGGTCTCCCAGGAGTTCGCGCGCGGCACCGCCGACATCACCGACCGGCAGAACATCCAGCTGCACTGGGTCCGGATCGAGGACGTCCCGGAGATCTGGCGGCGCCTGGAGGCGGTGGGCCTGTCCACGACCGAGGCCTGCGGCGACACGCCCCGCGCGATCCTCGGTTCCCCGGTGGCCGGCATCGCCGAGGACGAGATCGTCGACGGCACCCCGGCCATCGAGGAGATCCACCGGCGCGTCGTCGGCAACCCGGCGTACTCGAACCTGCCGCGCAAGTTCAAGACCGCGGTCTCCGGCTCGCCGCTGCTGGACGTGGCGCACGAGATCAACGACGTCGCGTTCGTCGGTGTCGAACACCCCGAGCACGGCCCCGGATTCGACCTGTGGGTCGGCGGCGGGCTGTCCACCAACCCCAAGATCGGCGTGCGGCTGGGCGCCTGGGTGCCGCTGGAGGAGGTCGCCGACGTCCACGAGGGCGTCATCTCGATCTTCCGTGACTACGGCTACCGGCGGCTGCGCAACCGGGCCCGGCTGAAGTTCCTCGTCGCCGACTGGGGCGCGGAGCGGTTCCGGCAGGTGCTGGAGGACGAGTACCTCGAGCGGAAGCTGATCGACGGCCCGGCGCCGGCCCAGCCCGTGGAGCGCTGGCGCGACCACGTCGGCGTGCACCGGCAGAAGGACGGCCGCTTCTACGTCGGCTTCGCGCCGCGCGTCGGCCGGGTCGACGGCACCACGCTGGCCAAGATCGCCGATGTCGCCGAGGCACACGGGTCCGGGCGGGTGCGCACCACCACCGAGCAGAAGATGATCGTGCTGGACGTCGAGGAGACCCAGGTCGACTCGTTGCGCACGGCGCTCGACGCGCTCGGCCTCAGCGTCTCCCCGTCCCCGTTCCGGCGCGGCACCATGGCCTGCACCGGCATCGAGTTCTGCAAGCTCGCCATCGTGGAGACCAAGGCGCGCGGCAGCGCCCTGATCGACGAACTGGAGCGCCGGCTCCCCGAGTTCGACGAGCCGCTGACCATCAACATCAACGGCTGCCCCAACGCCTGCGCCCGCATCCAGGTGGCGGACATCGGTCTCAAGGGCCAGCTGGTCCTGGACGAGGACGGCAACCAGGTCGAGGGCTACCAGGTGCACCTGGGCGGCGCCCTCGGTCTGGAGGCGGGCTTCGGCCGCAAGGTGCGCGGGCTGAAGGTCACCTCGCAGGAACTGCCCGACTACATCGAGCGGGTGCTCAGGCGCTACCTGGCCGAGCGCGAGGACGGCGAGCGGTTCGCCGCCTGGGCCGGCCGCGCCCCCGAGGAGGCCCTGTCGTGAGCGAGCGTGCGGCACCCTTCCACTGCCCCTACTGCGGCGACGAGGACCTGCGGCCGAACGAACAGGGCCACGGCGCATGGGAGTGCGGCGCGTGCAACCGCGCCTTCCAGCTGAAATTCCTCGGGCTGCTCGCCCAGGGACTGCGGCGAGCCGACGACCACAAGGGCGGACGGATATGACGGAAGTTCAGCAAGGGCGCACCGCCGAGGAGTTGCGGGAGCTGGCCGAGCGCGCGGGCCGCGAGCTGGAGGACGCCTCCGCCCTGGACATCCTGCGCTGGGCGGTGGACACCTTCGGCGCGGAGTTCTGTGTGACCTCCTCCATGGAGGACGCCGTCGTCGCGCACCTCGCCTCCCGGGTGCGCGAGGGCGTGGACGTCGTCTTCCTCGACACCGGCTACCACTTCCCGGAGACCATCGGCACCCGGGACGCGGTGGCCGCCGTGATGGACGTCAACGTCATCACCCTCACCCCCCGGCAGACGGTCGCCGAACAGGACGCGGAGTACGGCCCGAGGCTGCACGACCGCGACCCCGACCTGTGCTGCGCCCTGCGCAAGGTGCGGCCGCTGGCGGAGGGCCTGGCGAACTACCGGGCGTGGGCCACCGGACTGCGCCGTGACGAGTCGCCGACCCGGGCGAACACCCCGGTCGTCGGCTGGGACGAGAAGCGGCAGAAGGTCAAGGTCTCCCCCATCGCCCGCTGGACCCAGGACGACGTGGACGCCTACGTCGCGGAACACGGCGTCCTCACCAACCCGTTGCTGATGGACGGCTACCCCTCCATCGGCTGCGCCCCGTGCACCCGCCGGGTGCTGGAGGGCGAGGACCCGCGGGCCGGACGCTGGGCGGGCCGCGCCAAGACCGAGTGCGGGCTGCACGGATGACGCCCCACCCGATACCCGATCCGACACAGGAGAACGACGTGACCACCGGAGCCACCGTCTGGCTCACCGGGCTGCCGAGCGCCGGCAAGACCACCATCGCCCATGAACTGGCCGCCCGGCTGCGGACCGACGGCCGCCGGGTGGAGGTGCTCGACGGAGACGAGATCCGCGAGTTCATCTCGGCGGGCCTCGGCTTCTCCCGCGAGGACCGGCACACCAATGTGCAGCGCATCGGCTTCGTCGCCGAACTGCTCGCCCGCAACGGGGTGCTGGCGCTGGTGCCGGTGATCGCGCCGTACGCGGACAGCCGGGAGGCGGTGCGCAAACGGCACGAGGAGAACGCCACGCCGTATCTGGAGGTGCATGTGGCGACGCCGGTCGAGGTGTGCAGCGTCCGCGATGTGAAGGGTCTGTACGCCAAGCAGGCCGCGGGCGAGCTGACCGGGCTGACCGGTGTGGACGACCCGTACGAGGAGCCGGAGTCGCCCGAGCTGCGGATCGAGTCGCAGCACCAGACCGTGCAGGAGTCCGCGGCCGCCGTGTACGCCCTGCTGAGCGAGAGGGGACTGGCATGACCGCGGTCGCCGAGGCCCAGGGCGGTACGGACAGCCCGTACGCCCTGTCGCACCTGGACGCGCTGGAGTCCGAGGCGGTGCACATCTTCCGCGAGGTGGCGGGCGAGTTCGAGAACCCGGTGATCCTGTTCTCCGGGGGCAAGGACTCGATCGTGATGCTGCACCTGGCGCTGAAGGCGTTCGCGCCCGCGCCGGTGCCCTTCGCGCTGCTGCACGTGGACACCGGGCACAACTTCCCCGAGGTGCTGGACTACCGGGACCGCGCGGTCGAGCGGCACGGGCTGCGCCTGCACGTGGCGTCCGTGCAGGACTACATCGACCGGGGCGTCCTCAAGGAGCGCCCGGACGGCACCCGCAACCCGCTCCAGACGCTGCCGCTGACCGAGAAGATCCAGTCGGAGAAGTTCGACGCGGTCTTCGGCGGTGGCCGCCGCGACGAGGAGAAGGCCCGCGCGAAGGAGCGGGTGTTCTCGCTGCGCGACGAGTTCTCCCAGTGGGACCCGCGCCGCCAGCGCCCCGAGCTGTGGAACCTGTACAACGGCCGCCACGCCCCCGGCGAGCACGTCCGGGTGTTCCCGCTGTCCAACTGGACCGAGCTGGACGTGTGGCAGTACATCGCCCGCGAGGGCATCGAGCTGCCGCAGATCTACTTCGCCCACGAGCGCGAGGTGTTCCGGCGGGCCGGCATGTGGCTGACCGCCGGCGACTGGGGCGGCCCGCGCCCGGAGGAGACCGTGGAGAAGCGGCGCGTCCGCTACCGCACCGTCGGCGACATGTCCTGCACGGGCGCCGTCGACTCCGACGCCACGACCCTGGACGCCGTGATCGCCGAGATCGCCGCGTCCCGGCTCACCGAGCGGGGCGCCACCCGCGCGGACGACAAGCTGTCCGAGGCCGCGATGGAAGACCGCAAGCGCGAGGGGTACTTCTAGCCATGAGCACCACCACGACCGAGGCACTCTCGGCCACCACCCTGCTGCGGTTCGCCACCGCCGGCTCCGTGGACGACGGCAAGTCCACCCTCGTCGGCCGGCTGCTGCACGACTCCAAGTCGGTCCTCGCCGACCAGCTCGAAGCCGTGGAGCGGGCGTCGGCGAGCCGTGGCCAGGACGGTCCCGACCTCGCCCTGCTCACCGACGGTCTGCGCGCCGAGCGCGAACAGGGCATCACCATCGACGTGGCGTACCGCTACTTCGCCACGCCCCGGCGGCGGTTCATCCTCGCCGACACCCCGGGCCATGTGCAGTACACCCGCAACATGGTCACCGGCGCGTCCACGGCGGAGCTGACCGTCATCCTGGTCGACGCCCGCAACGGCGTGGTCGAGCAGACCCGCCGGCACGCCGCGATCGCCGCCCTGCTGCGGGTGCCGCACGTGGTCCTCGCGGTCAACAAGATGGACCTGGTCGACTACGCGGAGCCCGTGTTCGCCGCGACAGCCGAGGAGTTCACGGCGTACGCGACGGAGCTGGGCGTCCCGGAGGTGACCGCGATCCCGATCTCCGCGCTGGCCGGCGACAACGTGGTGGAGCCGTCCGCGCACATGGACTGGTACGGCGGTCCCACCGTCCTGGAGCACCTGGAGACCGTCCCGGTCAGCCACGACCTGGCGCACTGCCACGCGCGGCTGCCCGTGCAGTACGTGATCCGCCCGCAGACCGCGGAGCACCGCGACTACCGGGGGTACGCGGGCCAGATCGCGGCGGGCAGCTTCCGGGTCGGCGAGGAGGTCACCGTCCTGCCGTCCGGGCGGACCTCGACGATCTCCGGCATCGACCTGCTGGGCGAGCCGGTGGACGTCGCGTGGACCACGCAGTCCGTGACCCTCCTGCTGGCGGACGACATCGACGTCTCGCGCGGCGATCTGATCGTGCCGACGAAGGACGCGCCGCCCACCACGCAGGACGTGGAGGCGACCGTCTGCCACGTCGCCGACCAGCCGCTGACGGTCGGCCACCGGGTGCTGCTCAAGCACGGCACGCGCACGGTCAAGGCGATCGTGAAGGACATCCCGTCCCGGCTCACCCTGGACGACCTGTCCCTGCACCCGCACCCCGGGCAGCTCGCCGCCAACGACATCGGCCGCGTCAAGATCCGCACGGCCGAACCCCTCCCGGTCGACTCCTACGCCGACTCCCGCCGCACCGGTTCGTTCATCCTGATCGACCCGGCCGACGGCACCACGCTCACCGCGGGCATGGTCGGCGAGTCGTTCGCGGCGCCCGACCCGGTCAAGAGCGCGGCCGACGACGACGGCTGGGACTTCTGACCATGAACCCTCCCGATTTCTTCTCGGCGTTCGCGAAGGAGGGCGGCCGTGTGGGCAGCGGCGCCCTCGGCAGCGGCCAGGGCGGGGTCGCGCGATGTGTGCGCTGACGTACGCGCACCGCTCGCGCGCCCTCACCCCCCACCGCCGTAAACGAAGACCTGCCGACCTCCCGGCCACGACCTGAGAGACCGTGACCGCCGGGCCAACGAGAGGAAAACCTCCCGTGCCTGCCATCAACTCCCGCGTGCTGCGCCGCTCGACGGCCGCGCTGGCCGCGCTCCCCCTGCTCCTGCTCGCCGCGTGCGGCTACGGCTCCGAGGCGAAGACCGACGACACCGCGAAGGTCGCCGCCGGGGCGAAGAAGACCGACGGTCTCGACTCCGTGAAGATCGGTTACTTCCCGAACCTGACCCACGGCACCGCGCTGGTGGGCCGGGAGCGCGGTCTGTTCCAGAAGGAACTGGGCGCCACCAAGGCCGAGTACGCCACGTTCAACGCCGGACCCTCCGAGATCGAGGCGCTGAACTCGGGCTCCATCGACATCGGCTGGATCGGCCCCTCCCCGGCGATCAACGGCTACACCAAGTCCGACGGCAAGAGCCTGAAGATCATCGGTGGTTCGGCGTCCGGCGGGGTCAAGCTGGTCGTCGACCCCAAGAAGATCACGTCGCTGAAGGACGTCAAGGGCAAGAAGATCGCCACTCCGCAGCTGGGCAACACGCAGGACGTGGCGTTCCTCAACTGGGCCGCGGAGCAGGGCTGGAAGGTGGACCCGCAGAGCGGCAAGGGCGATGTCACGGTCGTGCGCAGCGACAACAAGGTGACCCCGGACGCCTTCAAGTCGGGCTCCGTCGACGGCGCCTGGGTGCCGGAGCCGACCGCGTCCAAGCTGGTCGCCGAGGGCGGCAAGGTGCTGCTGGACGAGTCCTCGCTGTGGCCGGGCAACAAGTTCGTGATCACCAACATCGTCGTGCGCCAGGCGTTCCTCAAGGAGCACCCGAAGGCCGTCGAGGCGGTGCTGAGGGCGTCCGTCGAGGCCAACAAGTGGATCAACGCCAACCCGGAGCAGGCGAAGCAGGCCGCGAACAAGCAGCTCGCGGACGACTCCGGCAAGGCGCTGCCGGCCGATGTGCTCGACCCGGCGTGGAAGTCCGTCCGCTTCACCGACGACCCGCTGGCCGCCAGCCTCGACAGCGAGGCGGCGCACGCGGTCAAGGCCGGGCTGCTGGCCAAGCCGGATCTGAAGGGGATCTACGACCTGACGATCCTCAACAAGGTTCTCAAGGCCGAGGGCGGACGTCCGGTCGACGCCGCCGGTCTCGGCACCAGCTGACACCCGCCCCACGACGTCCCAGGAGGTGACGACCATGGCCACGACCCTCGCCAAGGCCGCGCGGTCGGTGGAGTACGCCGCACGCCTTGAGCATGTCTCGAAGTCCTTCGCCACACCGGGCGGGCCCCAGCTCGTCCTGGACGACATCGGCATCGATGTCGCACCCGGCGAGTTCGTCACCCTCCTGGGTGCCTCGGGCTGCGGTAAGTCCACGCTGCTCAACCTGGTGGCGGGCCTGGACAAGCCCACCACGGGCACCATCCACACCGACGGCCGCCCCGCGCTGATGTTCCAGGAACACGCCCTGTTCCCCTGGCTGACCGCCGGCAAGAACATCGAACTCGCCCTCCGGCTCAGGGGAGTCCCCCGCCCGGAGCGGCGCGGCAAGGCCGAGGAACTGCTCGAACTCGTCCGGCTGCAGGGCGCGTACGGCAAGCGCGTGCACGAACTGTCCGGCGGCATGCGCCAGCGGGTCGCGATGGCCCGCGCGCTGGCGCAGGAGAGCCGGCTGCTGCTGATGGACGAGCCGTTCGCGGCCCTGGACGCCATCACGCGGGACGTGCTGCACGACGAGCTGACCCGGATCTGGTCGGAGACCGGTCTGTCGGTGCTGTTCGTGACGCACAACGTGCGCGAGGCGGTGCGGCTCGCCCAGCGGGTCGTGCTGCTCTCCTCCCGGCCCGGCCGCATCGCCCGGGAGTGGGAGGTCGGCATCCCGCATCCGCGGCGCATCGAGGACGCGCCCGTGGCGGAGCTGTCCCTGGAGATCACCGAAGTCCTGCGTGGGGAGATCCGCCGTCATGGCCAGCAGTGAGACGACGACCGGTCCCGCGACGGACGGTCCCGCGACGGACAGCGTGGGGGCGGGCCTCGACGCGCTGGAGACCACCCCGTCGCGCCGTACCCCGTTCCGCAAGACCCTCGTCGACAAGATCGTCCCGCCCCTCGCCGCGATCGTCGTGGTGCTGGTGGTGTGGCAGGGCCTGATCACCCTGAAGATCGTGGACGATCCCACCAAGCTGCCCACGCCGGGCGCGGTCTGGGGCGCCTTCCGCGACGACTGGCTCCAGGGCAAGCTGCTCGGCTACATCTGGACCTCCGTCTCCCGGGGCCTGCTCGGCTTCTGCCTCGCACTCCTGATCGGCACCCCGCTGGGGCTGCTGGTGGCGCGGGTCAGGTTCGTGCGCGCGGCGATCGGGCCGGTGCTGTCCGGGCTCCAGTCGCTGCCGTCGGTGGCCTGGGTGCCGCCCGCGGTGATCTGGCTGGGCCTGAACAACTCCATGATGTACACGGTGATCCTGCTCGGCGCGGTGCCGTCCATCGCCAACGGGCTGGTCTCCGGGGTGGACCAGGTCTCCCCGCTGTTCCTGCGCGCGGGCCGCACGCTGGGCGCCACCGGCGTCAGGGGCACCTGGCACATCACCCTGCCGGCCGCCCTGCCCGGCTATGTGGCCGGCATGAAGCAGGGCTGGGCGTTCTCCTGGCGCTCCCTGATGGCCGCGGAGATCATCGCCAGCTTCCCCGATCTGGGCACCGGCCTCGGCCAGTTGCTGGAGAACGCGCGCACCGCCAGCGACATGGCGATGGTGTTCGAGGCCATCCTGCTGATCCTGTTCGTCGGCATAGCGATCGACCTGCTGATCTTCAGTCCGCTGGAGCGGTGGGTGCTGCGCAGCCGCGGGCTGCTGGTGAGGGGCTGACCGGCATGAACGGGCCCGTGCTCCTCGTCATCGCCCACGGCAGCCGCGACCCGCGGCACGCCCGGACCGTGCACGCCCTGGTGGAGCGGGTGCGGTCGCAGCGGCCCGGGCTGCGCGTGGAGACCGGCTTCCTGGACTTCAACGTGCCCTCGGTGCAGGGCGTCCTGGGGTCCCTGGCGGCGGAGGGGGTCCGGGACGTCGTGGCCCTGCCACTGCTGCTGACCCGTGCCTTCCACGCCAAGGCCGACATCCCGGCGGTGCTGCGGCAGGCGCCCGCGCGGCTGCGCATCCGGCAGGCGGAGGTGCTCGGCCCGTCGCCGCTGCTGCTCGCGGCGCTGGAGCGGCGCCTGTACGAGGCCGGGCTGTCCCCGGCCGACAAGTCCTCGACCGGGGTCGTACTGGCCTCGGCGGGGTCCAGTGACCCGGAGGCGATCGCGGTGATCGCCGACATCGCGCGGGAGTGGTGGCACACCGGTTGGTGCGCCGTGCGGCCCGCGTTCGCCTCCGCCTCCCTGCCGCGCACCGAGGACGCCGTGCGCGAACTGCGCGCGCTCGGCTGCGCCCGCGTGGCCGTCGCGCCGTACGTGCTGGCCCCCGGCTTCCTGCCGGACCGCATCGCGCGCGGCGCCGCCGGTGCGGACGTGCTCGCCGAGGTACTGGGTCCCGCGCCGGAGGTGGCGCGGCTGCTGCTGCGCCGGTACGACGCCGCGTGCCGCCCGGCGCTCCAGGTGCTGGGCGCCTGAGGGGCACCGCCGAGGCGCGCACCGCGCCGGCCGGCGGTCACAGCCCGAGGGCCTGCACCAGCTGCCGGGTGTAGGCGAGGCTGGCGGTGCCGGCCGATGCCCCGATGCAGATGTCGTCCAGCGCGGAACGGATGCGGCCGCGGTTGGGCGGCAGCCCGTCGTCGGCGGACTCCGCGAACGCCGCCTCGATGATCTGGCCCTGGCGGACGAGCCCCGGGCACTCCCTGCGCAACGCCTCGGTGAGCCGGGCGGAGACGGCGATCAGGGCATCGAGGGGCGGGGTGCCGTGCGTCAGGTCGAGGGCGACGAACTCGCCGTACTGTCCGGGGCCGTTGACGTGTCCGTAGTCATAGGTGCTCATGTCCAGTCCTCGCTCGTGGATCGGAGGTGACGTTGCCGGCGGTCCGGGCGGGCGCCGCGGCCCGGTGGCGCGGCGCCTGCCCGCCGCGACGGCGAACGCGCCGAGTAGGCCGAAAATCGCCGCTCGTTCGGGCGAACGGTGTCGGTCGGCCGGGCCGGGCGTGCAAGCGGAACCGCGCGCGCGTGCTCCGGCGCGGGTCCCGGACCGCCCGGCGTGGCTTCAACCCTAGGCATGCGGGCGGGACTTGTCGCGTTGTTCGCAGACCCTGACCCCTTGCGGGCGAGGTCGTGGTAAAAGCCGTCACGGCCCGGCGCTCCCCTGTGACGTCGGACCGCGACGGCTCTTCGTTCTGCGTCCCGGGCGGCCCCGGTGTCACAGCGGAGGATCAAGCAGCCGCGCCCCAGGGGCGGTTATCGGCCATCTGTACGCCGGCTCACCCCGGCTCCGGTTGCGGCCAAGCGGAGAGCGGGTCAGTACGTCCGCCGCTCGGCCTCGTCGGCCATGCGGACCAGGTCGGCGATCGGCAGGGAGCCCGCGGGCCGGCGCTCCCGGGCGAAGGTGCCGGCGAGACGCTGGAGGAGTTCGTTCAGCGGGGTGGGCACGCCGTGCAGCCGGCCGAGGAGGACGATCTCGCCGTTGAGGTAGTCCGCCTCGATGCTGCCGGTGCCGCGGACGAGGGACTGCCAGGAGGAGCCGCCGCCGCGCGGGGCGCCCTCCAGCGGGACCAGGGTCACCTTGCCGCCGCGCGCCGCGCGCTGCTCCTCGGCGCTCGCCCAGTCGATCCGCGCGGCCTCCAGCACGGCCTCCCCCTCGGCCCGCACCCGCGCGGACAGCGCCTTGGCGGCCTCGGACGTGCCGGGCCCGCTCACCGCCTCCTGGGCGTTGGCCAGGTTGCCGAGCAGCTTGGCGTACTGCCAGCGGGCCACGTCCGGCACGACCGGCGCCTCGAAGCGGGCGTCCGCGAGGTCGGCGGCGACGCTCCGGGCGGTGCCGTCGGTGTCGTGCGGGGCGCGGCCCAGGTGCAGCACACCGGTCAGCGGGGAGCCGGCGGCGGAGACGACACCGGGTTCCACGAAGGTGGCGGGCAGCCAGACGCAGACGCCGTAGACCCGGCGGAAGCGGCGCAGCGCGAGCCGGGGGCCCTCCACGCCGTTCTGGAGGCAGAACAGCGGCAGCCGCTCACCGGCGGTGCCGCCGCCGGCCACCGGGGCGCCGGCCCAGGTGTCCAGGGCGGCCACGGTGTCCTGGGTCTTCACGGCGAGCAGCAGCACGTCGTCGGCCCGCAGCGCGCCGAGCGGCTCCGGGCCCGCGACGGCCGGCAGCCGGTGCCTCAGCTCGCCCTCGGGGACGCGCAGGCGCAGCCCGTGCTCGCCGAGCGCCGTCAGCTGGGTGCCGCGGGCGACGAGCACGACCTCACGGCCGGCCTGGGCCAGCCGGCCGCCGACGGCGCCGCCGACCGCGCCCGCCCCGATCACGATGTAGCGCATCGGCCGGTCCCCTCTCCGTGTTCAGGTCGCCGGCGTGGTCAGCTCGACCAGCTTGACCACGGTGTTCCAGTTCCGGCTGGTGGCGATCAGGTCCTTGGTGGCGCGCGGCCGGCTCAGCGCCGCGGCGAGCTTGGAGCGGCCGAGGCCGTCGGGGGCGTACAGGTACAGGCAGCGGTCGCCGAGGCGGAACTCCTCGGGGAGATGGGCCGCTTGGTCGATGTGCGCGTAGCGGTCGGGGGTGACGGGCGCGGAGAAGTAGGTGACGTGCAGTTGCCGGGCCGCCAGGTCGGCGGCCGGGAAGGGGCAGGCGCGGGCCACTTCGGCCAGGTAGGCGTGGTCGCGCACCAGGACGTCCACCGCGAAGCCGAAGCGCTCCTCGATCGCGTCGGCCAGCTCCGCCGCGAGGGTGTCCTCGTCGCCGTGGCCGGCGGTGAACACCGCCTGGCCGCTCTGCAGATGGGTGCGGACGCCGGTGTGGCCGAGGCCGCCGAGCAGGGCGCGCAGGTCGGCCATGGGGAGCTTGCGGTTGCCGCCGACGTTGATCCCGCGCAACAGCGCCGCATAGGTGGTCACCCGGTCAGCTTAGAACGGCCGTCGTGCCCCGTGGGGGCGGGCACGACGGCCGGGGCCCGTGCTTCGCTCGGGCTGCGCGAAACTCTGCCGGTTCGACGGGGTCGGGATCAACCTCTGCACGCGGCTGTGACTTGTTCAACAAGCTTTCGTAATCACAAAGTGGATCTCTGGCGGCGGAACGGACATCCCCGCCTCGCGGGCGGGCCCGGCCAGGGCGAATGGGAGACTGGCCGGGGGAAACGGCATCCGCCGGGACCCCGTACGACGGCTCGGGACGACGGAGGCACGACGATGGACGAGGCACGGGCGCGGGAGGTGCTGGCCGCGGCTGGGGTGCCGACGGTCGCGGCCGGGGACGCGCGGCTGCTCGCGCTCGGCGAGAACGCGGTGTTCGCCGCCGGTGACCTGGTGGTCAAGGTGGGCCGGGACGCCGAGCTGCTGGAGCGGGCCCGGCGCGAGCTGGCCATCGCCGGGTGGCTGGCCGAGGCGGGCGTGCCCGCGGTACGGGCCGCCGAGCCGGAGCCGCGTCTGGTGGGCGGTCACCCGGTGACCGTGTGGCACCGGCTGCCCGATGCCGAGCGGCCCGCCGAGCCCAGGGACCTGGCCGAGCTGCTGCGGGTCGTGCACGCCCTGCCCGCCGCGCCGTTCGCGCTGCCGCGCCGGGAACTGCTCGGCGGGGTGGAGCGCTGGCTGCGGCTGGCGGGTACGGCGATCGACCCCGAGGACGCGGCGTATCTGCGCGAGCGCCGGGACGGCTTCGCGGCGGCCGCGGCCGCGCTGACGCCCCGTCTGACGCCGGGCCCGATCCACGGCGACGCGCTGCCCCGCAATGTGCACATCGGTCCGCACGGGCCGGTCCTGGTGGACCTGGAGACCTTCTCGGCCGACCTGCGCGAGCACGACCTGGTGGTCATGGCGCTGTCCCGCGACCGGTACGGGCTGCCGGCCGAGGCGTACGACGCGTTCACCGGGACCTACGGCTGGGACGTGCGCGAGTGGGAGGGGTGCTCGGTGCTCCGCGGCGCCCGGGAGACGGCCAGCTGTGCCTGGGTGGCCCAGCACGCGCCGAGCAACCCCAAGGCGCTGGCGGAGTTCCGCCGCCGGGTGGCCTCACTGCGGGACGGGGACGAGTCGGTGCGCTGGTACCCCTTCTGAGCGCCGCGCCGAACCGCTCTGCCGCACTCCCGCGAACGCCCCGTCACACCACCTCGGGCGTCAGCTCCCGCAGCGGCCACGCGCCGTCCACCACCGCCGCCGCCTCCCCCTTGCGGCGCAGGAAGGCCTGGAAGTCGGCCGCCCACTGCGCGTACCACTCGATCTGCCTGCGGTGCAGTTCCGCGGGGCCGAGGGCGGCGATCTTGGGGTGGCGGTCGGCTATCGCGGTGGCCAGGCGGGCCGCGGCGAGGGCGTCGGCCGAGGCGTTGTGCGCCGCCTCCAGGACGACGCCGTACTCCGCGCACACCGCCTCCAGGTTCCGCTTGCCGCGGCGGTAGCGGTCGGCCCAGCGGTCGATCGTATAGGGATCGACGACGGGGGCCGGGGCGAGGCCGCCGAGGCGGTCGGAGAGCGACGGCAGTCCGTGGCGGCGCAGTTCGGCGGAGAGCAGGGTGAGGTCGAAGGCCGCGTTGTAGGCGACGACGGGGACGCCCGCCGTCCAGTAGGACACCAGCGCGCGGGCGATGGCGTCGGCCACCCGGTCGGCCGGCTCGCCCTCGGCCGCCGCGCGTTCGTTGCTGATGCCGTGCACGGCGACCGCGTCCTCCGGGATCTCCACGCCCGGGTCGGCCAGCCACTCCCGGTGTCCCAGTCGTTCGCCGGCCCTGACCTCGATCACCGCGCCGCTGACGATGCGCGCCTCGCGCGGATCCGTGCCGGTCGTCTCCAGGTCGAAACCGATCAGCAGCTCCCGGTGCCAGCCCATGGGTGGTCCCCCTTCTTGACGGTGCGTTCCCCCAGTGGTCTCCACCTTCGCACGCGCCACTGACAACCAGAGGACCGCGTTCCGCTTCTCGCCGGGGACGGTTCAGGACACCGGGCGCGAATCGGCCCAGGCCAGCTCGAACTCCTCACGGTATGTCGGGAACAGCCCGGCTTCGCCCGCGTCGTCCGACTTGACCAGGCGGCTGCCGTTGCGCAGCACCAGCACGGGGGACTCCATGCCGCGCGCCCCGCGCAGATAGGACTGCACCACGGCGACGCCGTCGGCACCGTCGCCGTCCACCAGGTAGGCGGTGAAGCGGGGCGTCTCGTCGTAGACCTGGATCTCGAAGGCGCCCGGGTCGCGCAGCCGGGAGCGCACCCGGCGCATGTGCAGGATGTTCATCTCGACCGAGCGGCTGAGTTCGCCGCGCTTCATGCCGAGTTCGCGCTCGCGGCGCTTGACCGAGCTGGAGGCGGGGTTGAGGAAGAGCAGCCGCACCCGGCAGCCGGACTCGGCGAGCCGGATCAGGCGCCGCCCGGAGAAGTTCTGCACCAGCAGGTTGAGGCCGATGCCGATGGCGTCGAGGCGCCGGGCGCCGCCGAAGATGTCCTCGGCCGGGAACTGGCGCATCAGCCGCACCCGGTCAGAGTGCACGGCGACCACGTCCGCGTACCGGTCGCCGACCAGGTCCTCCACCGCGTCGACCGGCAGCCGGCGCGCGGAGGGCACGTCGCCGCCCGCGCCGAGCATCTCCAGGAGCCGGGCCGAGGCGCGCTCCGCCTGGCCGAGCACCGCCTCGGACAGGGCCCGGTTGCGGGAGACGACGTTGCGGGTCACCTCCAGCTCGTCCAGGGCGAGTTCGAGGTCGCGGCGCTCGTCGAAGTACGGCTCGAAGCAGGGCCAGTGCTGCACCATCAGTTCGCGCAGCTGCGGCAGCGTCAGGAAACTGAGCACGTTGTCGTCGGCCGGGTCGAGCAAGTAGCCCTTGCGGCGGCTGACTTCGCGGACGGCGACCGCGCGCTGCACCCACTCCTGACCGGCCGGTCCGGCGGCGGCGACCACCCACTCGTCGCCGTGCACGGGCTCGTAGACCGGCCGCAGGACGGCCGCGACGACCGACCGCAGCCGCTGCTCCACCAGGTTCAGCCAGATGTAGGCCCGGCCGGCCCGCTGGGCGCGGGTGCGCACCTCGTGCCAGGCGTCGGCGTCCCAGTCCAGCTCCGGCCCGATGGAACCCGCGTCCATCGGCCGTGCCAGCGACACCGCGCCGGGCGGGACGTCCGCGGAGTTCCCCTCGTGACCCTCGTCACCAGGGGGCAGCTCCAGCCCTCCCGAGCCCACCCGTGCACCGCCTTCCACTTCCGGGCCTCTCCCGTCTCAACGATCAAGGAAGGGTACTCCGGTAGCACTGTGCGCTGCAGCCGGATGGACAGGTCGGTTCCCCGGCTGCTTCGCTCAACTGCTTGGGGTTTCCGGGCCGTTCCGCCCCGGCGGGGCACCGGGAGTGAGCGGTTTCATAGCGGGGGCTCCCGGGGCGCACCCGGCCGGGCCACCGGCGCCTCCGGCCGCCGACGTGCCGTGCGCGCCCACGGCCCCCGCTCCCGGCGCGCCCCGCCCTGCCCCACCCGGTCCGGCCGCGCCCCCTCACACCTGTTCCCGTTTTCGGGGGAGACTTCCTGCCGTCAGGGGGACTCGTAGCGCAACGCGGCCCGAGCGGGCCGCACAGCTGGGAGAGTCGTGTCCATGCAGGTCTGGCCTGGAGAGGCATATCCGCTCGGCGCCACCTATGACGGCGCCGGCACCAACTTCGCGGTCTTCACGGAGGCCGCGGACCGAGTAGAGCTGTGTCTGCTGCACGACGACGGCTCGGAGACGGCGGTGGAACTGCGCGAGAGCGACGCGTTCGTGCGGCACGCGTACGTACCGGGGGTGATGCCCGGGCAGCGGTACGGCTTCCGGGTGCACGGACCGTACGACCCCGGGCGCGGGCTGCGCTGCAACTCGGCGAAACTGCTGCTCGACCCGTACGCGAAGGCGATCGGCGGCCGCATCCGCTGGGGCGAGGAGGTGTACGGCCACCACTTCGACGCGCCCGAGCGGCGCAACGACCTGGACTCGGCGCCGCACACCATGTCCTCGGTGGTGATCAACCCGTACTTCGACTGGGGCGACGACCGGCCGCCGCGCACCGAGTACCACCACACGGTGATCTACGAGGCGCACGTCAAGGGCCTGACCATGCGTCACCCGGACATTCCGGAGGAGCTGCGCGGCACGTACGCGGGGCTCGCCCACCCGGCGCTGATCGAACACCTGACCAAGCTGGGCGTGACGGCCCTCGAACTGATGCCCGTGCACCAGTTCGTGAACGACCACCGGCTGGTGGACCTGGGCCTGAGCAACTACTGGGGCTACAACACCATCGGCTTCTTCGCCCCGCACAACGCGTACGCCTCCTGGGGCGACCGCGGCCAGCAGGTGCTGGAGTTCAAGTCGGCGGTCCGCGCCCTGCACGAGGCCGGGATCGAGGTCATCCTGGACGTCGTCTACAACCACACCGCCGAGGGCAACCACCTGGGCCCCACCCTGTCGTTCAAGGGCATCGACAACCCGTCGTACTACCGGCTGGCGGACGACCCCCGCTACTACACGGACACCACGGGCACCGGGAACTCGCTGCTGATGCGGTCCCCGCACGTACTCCAGATGATCATGGACTCGCTGCGCTACTGGGTCACCGAGATGCACGTCGACGGCTTCCGCTTCGACCTCGCCGCCACCCTGGCCCGGCAGTTCCACGAGGTGGACCGGCTGTCCTCGTTCTTCGACCTGGTGCAGCAGGACCCGGTGGTCTCCCAGGTGAAGCTGATCGCCGAGCCCTGGGACGTGGGCGAGGGCGGCTACCAGGTGGGCAACTTCCCGCCGCTGTGGACCGAGTGGAACGGCAAGTACCGGGACACGGTGCGGGACCTGTGGCGGGGCGAGCCGCGCGCGCTCGGGGAGTTCGCCTCCCGGCTGACCGGCTCCTCCGACCTCTACCAGGACGACGGCCGCCGCCCGCTCGCCTCCATCAACTTCGTCACCTGCCACGACGGCTTCACCCTGCACGACCTGGTGTCGTACGACGACAAGCACAACGAGGCCAACGGCGAGGACAACCGGGACGGCGAGAGCCACAACCGGTCCTGGAACTGCGGGGCGGAGGGCGACACCGACGATCCCGCCGTCCTGGAGCTGCGCGCCCGGCAGATGCGGAACTTCGCGGCCACGCTGATGCTGTCCCAGGGCGTGCCGATGATCAGCCACGGCGACGAGTTCGCCCGCACCCAGCGGGGCAACAACAACGCCTACTGCCAGGACAACGAGCTGAGCTGGCTCGCCTGGCCGGACGACGGCGGCGAGCTGCTGGAGTTCTGGCGCACGATGGTGTGGCTGCGCCGCGACCACCCGGTGCTGCGCCGGCGCCGCTTCTTCCACGGCCGTCCGGTCGAGGGCACCCACGACGAGCTGTCCGACATCGCCTGGTTCACCCCCGAGGGCGAGGAGATGACCCAGCGGGACTGGCAGTCGGCGCGGGCCTCCGCGCTCACGGTGTTCCTCAACGGCAACGCGATCTCCGAGCCGGGGCCGCGCGGCGAGCGGATCACCGACGACTCCTTCCTGCTGATGTTCAACGCCTCCCCGCAGCCCCTGGACTTCCTGGTGCCGGTGAACCACGGCCGGCAGTGGCAGGTGGTGGTGGACACGGCCCGGCCGCAGGGGGTGCCGCCCGGCTCGGGGGCGAAGGCGGGGGCGGGCGACCGGCTGCGGCTGGCGGACCGCAGCCTCACGGTGCTGCGGCGCCCGGGGTAGCCCGAGCGGGCGACCCGATCCGCCGGTCGGCCCGGCGGCGGTGACAGGGCGGGCGGGATGGGTACCTAGGTTCCCATGACCTCAGCGCGACCCGGACCGGAGGTGCCCACGGCCACCTACCGGCTCCAGCTCCAGCCCGCCTTCCCGTTCTCCGCCGCCGCGGCGGCCGTCCCGTACCTCGCCTCGCTCGGCGTGTCGCACCTGCACCTGTCACCGGTCCTGGAGGCCGTACCGGGCTCCACGCACGGCTACGACGTCGTGGACCACACCCGGGTGCGCGCGGAACTCGGCGGGGAGGAGGGGCTGCGGGCGCTGGCCGGCACCGCCCGGGAGCACGGTCTGGGCCTGGTGCTGGACATCGTGCCCAACCACATGGCGCTGGCGCCCCGGCACAACCAGGCCCTGTGGGAGGTGCTGCGCGAAGGGCCGCGGTCGCCGTACGCGCGCTGGTTCGACATCGACTGGGCGGCCGGGGACGGCCGGGTGCTGCTGCCGGTGCTGGGCGGACCGCTCGGCGCGCAGCTGGAGCACCTGAGGGTCGACGGCGACGTCCTGCGCTGCCACGACCACGTGCTGCCGCTGCGCGCCGGCACCGCGCACCTGCCGCTGCCCGAGTTGCTGGACGCCCAGTGGTACCGCCCGGTGTGGTGGCGGCTGGCCCGCACGGAGCTGAACTACCGGCGGTTCTTCAGCATCTCGGAGCTGATCGGGGTGCGGGTGGAGGACCCCGAGGTCTTCGAGGCCATCCACGGCAAGGTCCTCCAACTGCTGGCGGAGGGCGTGGTGGACGGGCTGCGCGTGGACCACCCGGACGGCCTCGCCGACCCCGACGGCTATCTCGCGCGGCTGCACGAGGCGACCGGCGGGCGCTGGACGGTGGTGGAGAAGATCCTCGCCGACGGTGAACACCTGCCGCCCTCCTGGCCGGTCGCGGGCACCACCGGCTACGACGCCCTGCGCCAGGTCGACGGCCTGTTCACGGACCCGGACGGCGCGGCCGAACTCCTCGCCGAATACCGGGACTTCGCGGCTCCGCAGCCGGACCGCGGCGGGGTCTGGGACGCCACGGTACGGCGGGCCGCCTACAAGGTGCTCACGCACGAACTCGCCACCGAGACCGACCGGCTCACCCGGGTCGCCGCCCGGCTGTGCGCCACCTCGCCGGACCTGGCGCTGCGCGACCGGGCGCCCTGGGCGCTGCGCACGGCCCTGGAGGAGCTGCTGGTCCGCATGCGGGTCTACCGGCCCTACGCGTCCGGCGACGCGGCCCTCGCGATCACCGAGGAGGCCGCCGAGGAGGCCCGGCTCGCCTTCGTGGTGCCGGAGGAGGCGGCGGCCGTCGACGTCGTGCGCCGGCTGCTGGTCGAGCCGCCCGGCGACCCGGCCGCGCCGGACCACGCCGACCGGGTGGAGCTGCGCACCCGGTTCGCGCAGACCGCCTCCGCGCTGCGCGCCAAGTCGGTGGAGGACACGGCGTTCTACCGCTACGTTCCGCTGCTGTCGGCGACCGAGGTGGGCGGTGACCCGGGCCGGCCGGGGGTGTCCCCGCGCGAGTTCCACGCCCACTGCGCACGGGTGCAGCGCGACTGGCCGCTCACCGGTACGGCGGTCACCACGCACGACACCAAGCGCAGCGCCGACGTCCGCGCGGCCCTCGCGGTGCTCACCGAATGCCCGTCCCGCTGGGCGGAGCTGGTGGCCGAGCTGACCCGGGGGCAGGAGGGCGTGCCCGACGGGCAGCTGGCCTGGGCGGCCTGGCAGACGGTGTTCGGGCTGGGGCCCGCCGAGGAGGAGCGGGTGCGCGAGGCCCTGCTGAAGCATGTGCGCGAGGCGGGCATGTACACCAGCTGGACCGAGCGGGAGGCGCCGTACGAGGAGGCGGTGGCCGCCTTCGTCGCGGCCGGTCCGTGCGGGCCGCCCGGCGACCGCGTGGCCGCCTTCCGCAAGGCCCTGGAGCCGCACATCCGCGCCAACGTCCTCGGCACCGCCCTGGTCCATCTGACGATGCCGGGGGTCCCGGACGTCTACCAGGGCGCCGAGGGCGAGTTCCGGGCCCTGGTGGACCCCGACAACCGGCGCCCGGCCGCCTTCCCGCCCCTGTCGCCCGGCGAGAAGAACGCGCTGACCGCCGCCGCGCTGCGGCTGCGCGCCCGCCGCCCCGACGCCTTCGGCCCCGCCGCCTCCCACACCCCCCTGCCCGCCGAGGGCCCCGCGGCGGAGCACTGCACGGCGTTCGCCCGCTCCGGCGAGGTGATCACGGCCGTCACCCGCCTCTCGCTGCGGCTCGCCGAGTCGGGCGGCTGGCAAGACACCCTGCTGCCCCTGCCCCCCGGCCGCTGGACCGACGTCCTGCATCCCGAACGCGAGTTCACCGGCCGTGTCCGGGCGGCCGACCTGTTCGCGCCCCTGCCGGTCGCGCTGCTGGAACGGAGCACGGCGGACTGATCCGCCGACGCGGTGCGGCGGACCGCGTCCGCGCCGGCCGGCCCCGATCACCACCGGGTGCCCGACCGCACCCGGTCGGTAGGGTCACCGGAATGGATCACGAACCCGTGCTCGAAGCGTTCCGCCGGGAATCGACGGCGCTGGACGATGCGGTGTCAGGACTGTCCGAGGCGGAGTGGAGCCTGCCGACACGCTGCGTCCCGTGGACCGTGCGCGACCTGCTGGGGCACATCTGCGTCGTGATCGACTGGCTCCCGGGCATGCTCGACGCGCCCGCCCCGGACGCGGCCCGGATCTCCGCGGCGGAGTACTACCGCCCGGACGACCGCTTCTCGGCCCGGACCAACGGCGCCCGGATCGCCCTGGCCCGGGACCGGGCGGCGCAGCCGGCCGAGGGCGGTGACATCGCCGCGGACTTCACCGCGACCTGGCGACGCGTCGACCGGCTGTGCCGGGCCCAGCCGCCCGGCCGCACCGTGCGGACGCGTCACGGTGACGCCATGCTCCTGCCGGAGTTCCTGCTCACCCGGGTCGTCGAGGTCGCCCTCCACGGCCTCGACCTGGCCGACGCACTCGGCCGTGCGCCCTGGCTCACCTCGTCGGCCGGCGACGCCGTGCTGGAACTGCTCCTCGGCCCCGAGCAGGCGACCGCCACCGGGACACTGGGCTGGAGCCGCGCGCGTTTCCTGCGCAAGGCCACCGGCCGCGAGCCGCTGGACGAGACGGAGAGCGCGCGGGTCGGACAACTCGGCGTCCGGTGGCTCGCCCTGGGCTGACCGCCGCTCGCCGGGCGACCGGCACAGCACCCGCGGACGGCCGGACCCACGCGTGCGCCCGCAGACGCCCGGACCGGCGCCCCGGCCGTCACCGCCGGGCCCGCCATGCCCGGACGGTCGCGCCTGCGGCCCGGATCACGCGGTGCCGGACCGCTGCGGAAGCCCGCTCACGCTGGGCCAGACGGCCCGCAGCAACGTCACGAAGGCCTCGGCGGCCCCGGTGGGCGGCACCCGCGCGTAGACGGCGAGCGGGCGCCGCCAGACCGGGTCGGGCGTGAGCACGACGCAGTCCTCGCCGACCGCGCCGCGCACGATGTGGGCGGCCGCGGCGCACACCCCGACCCCGGCGGCCGCCATCCGTACCGCCGTGGACGCCTGCTCGGTCCACACCGCCGTCCGGGGCGTGAACCCGGCCTGCCCGCAGGCCCAGTCGAGGAAGCGCGCGCCGTGCACCACGGGTTCCATCGCGCAGCGGACCCAGGAACGGTCCGCGAGTTCGGGCAGCGTCACCGTCGTGCGCCCCGCCAGCCGGTCGTCGAACGGCACCACCAGGACGATCTCCTCCGCCCCGATCGGCACCACGGTCCCGGGCGGCTCGACGGGCTCGGGGCCCACGGCGAGATCGGCGGTACCGCGGCGCACGGCCTCCTCCAGCGCCTCCGACGTGGCGTACTCGTGCAGCCGCAGCAGGACCCTCGGATGGGCGGCGCGCCAGCGGGCGAACACGTCGGGCAGGGCCCCGACGGCGATGGAGTGCAGGGCGGCGACGTGCAGTTCGCCGCCCTCGGCCCCGGCGGCGGCGCGGGCCGCGCGACGGGCCTGCGCGGCGCTGCGGACGGCGAGTTCGGCGTGCGGCAGGAAGGCGCGGCCCATCGGGGTGAGCCGCACACCCCGGGGCAGCCGCTCCAGCAGTGCCCCGCCGACCGCCTTCTCCAGCGCCTTGATCTGGTGCGAGAGGGCGGGCTGGGTGACGTGCAGGGCGTCCGCCGCACGCGTGAAGGACGCCTCCTGGACGACCGTCACGAAGTACTCCATCTGCCGCAGGCTCAACTCCCCGCCCTCCCATGAGCGTTCTGCATGGATTCCACAAGAACATTGCCTTGGACGCATGGCAAGGGACAGCCGCAGGGTGGTGGCCATGAGCATGGACACAGCGGATGTGATCGTCATCGGCGGTGGCACGGGCGGCTACGGCACCGCCCTGCGCGCCGCCGCCCTCGGCCTGGACGTCGTCCTCGTGGAACGCGACAAGCTGGGCGGCACCTGTCTGCACCGCGGCTGCATCCCGAGCAAGGCGATGCTGCACGCCGCCGAACTGGTCGACGGCATCGCCGAGGCCCGGGAGCGGTGGGGGGTGAAGGCCACGCTGGACGACGTGGACTGGACGGCGCTGGTGGCCACCCGCGACGACATCGTGGAGCGCAACCACAAGGGGGTGGCGGCGCACCTGGAGCACGCGGGCGTGCGGGTGGTGCGGGGCAGCGCCCGGCTGACGGGGCCGCGCACGGTGGAGGTTCAGGGCGCGGGACGGCCGAAGGCTCCGGCTGCCGCGCCCGGCGCGTACCGGCTCACCGCACGCCGGGGCATCGTCCTCGCCACCGGTTCGCGCCCGCGCACGCTCCCCGGGCTCGTGCCGGACGGGAGCCGGGTGGTGACCAGTGACGACGCGCTGTTCGCGTCGGGGCTGCCGGGCTCGGTCCTGGTGCTCGGCGGGGGCGCGATCGGGGTGGAGTACGCCTCCTTCCACCGGTCGATGGGCGCGGAGGTCACCCTGGTCGAGGCGGCCGAGCGGATCGTGCCGCTGGAGGACGCGGACGTGAGCCGGCATCTGACGCGCGGGCTGCGCAGGCGCGGCATCGACGTGCAGGCGGGGGCCCGGTTGCTGGACGCGGAGGTGCTGGACGGCGGGGTGCGGGCCCGGGTGCGCACCGCGCGCGGCGAGACCCGGACGCTGACCGCCGAGCGGCTGCTGGTGGCGGTCGGCCGGGTGCCGGTCACCGAGGGCCTGGACCTGGCCGCCGCGGGCCTCGCGGCGGACGCGCGCGGATTCGTCGTACCGGCCGACTGGGACCGGCTGGAGACGGCCGTGCCGGGCGTCCATGTCGTCGGCGATCTGCTGCCGCCGCCCTCGCTCGGCCTCGCGCACGCCTCGTTCGCGGAGGCGCTGGTGGTGGCCGAGACCCTCGCCGGGCTGCGGCCGGCGCCGGTCGACTACGCGGCCGTGCCCCGGGTGACGTACTCCTCGCCGCAGACCGCCTCCGTGGGCCTGGGCGAGGAGGAGGCGCGGGCGCGGGGGCACGAGGTGGACGTCAACACCATGCCGCTGACCGCCGTGGCCAAGGGGATGGTGCACGGCCGGGGCGGGATGGTGAAGGTGGTGGCGGAGGCCGGCGGCGGGCGGGTGCTCGGCGTGCATCTGGTCGGCCCGCACGTGTCGGAGATGGTCGCGGAGGGTCAGCTGATCGTCGGCTGGGACGCCGAACCCGCCGACGTGGCCCGGCACGTCCACCCGCACCCGACGCTCTCCGAGGCGGTGGGCGAGGTGTTCCTGACGCTCGCGGGGCGTGGGCTGCACCAGCGGTGAGCACGGCGGATCCGGTGGCCCGTCCTCCGGTTGCCGCTTGCCCGCGGGGCATCCCGCCGGATGCTTGACAGCCACCCCGTGCCGTGCGGGACTGGGAGGGCGAAGCCGGGTGGGGCCAAACGGGGGTGAGTCTTCTGCCGGAGCTGCGCTACCCCAGCGTTCCCGAACTGGTCGCCAGCGCACAGGCGTTGGCCGCCCAGGAACCCGGGCTGTGCGCGCTGCGGCAGGTGGGCCTGTCCCGGGCGGGGCGACCGCTGCACCTGCTGTCGGTCGGCCACGCGCCGCGGGCGGTTCTGGTGGTGGCGGGCGCCCACGCCAACGAACCGGCCGGCGGCTCCACCCTGCGGGCGTTGGCCCGACGGGTGATCGCCGAGCGGGAGTTGCGTGCCGGAACCTCCTGGCACTTCCTGCTCTGCGCGGACCCGGACGGCGCCGCCCTGCACGTCACCCCGGCCCCGCGCAGCCTGCTCGACTACCACCTCGGCTTCTACCGGCCCACCGGCGCGGAGCAGCCGGAGTGGTCGCCGTCCGTGCTGCCGCCGGACCGGCTGCCGCCCGAGACCCGCGCCCTGACCGGGGTGATAGACGAGCTGCGCCCCTACCTCCAGGTGACGTTGCACGGCACCGATCTGGGCGGCAGCTGGGTGCAGTTGACCAAGGACGTGCCCGGCCTCGCCGAACCGTTCGCCAAGTCGGCGGCGCAGCTGCACATCCCGGTGGAGACGGGCGCCTCGGACGCGGCGGGCTGGCCGGCCTCGGGGCCGGGGGTGCATGTGATGCCGGGGCCGGAGACGGGCGCCGCCTACCCGAGCATGCCGGACGACGCCCGCCACAGCACCTGGTACCACGCCCACCGCTACGGCGGGCTGACCGCCGTGGTGGAGGTGCCGATGTGGGCCAGCGACCTGGTGGACGACCCCGCGCCGCACCCGGCGCCCGCGGCGGCGATGCGGCGGCTGGCCCAGCGGCTGCTGCGGGACGCGCGGGAGGTGGAGCGGGTGCTCGCCGAGGCGCTGCCCCGCCTCGACGGCGCGGACGGGCCGCTGCTGCGGGCCGCCCGGTGGGCGCTGGAGCTGATCCCTGGCCTGGCCGAGGACTGGATCCACACCCCGCCGGCCGGCACGACGATGGCGTACGTGGGCAGCGTGGACGCCTTCGGGCGGCGGCTGCCGCTGCGGGCGGCCGCGATGCTGCTGCGGGTGCTGCGGGAGAGCGACGACCGGGCGGCGCCGCGCCTGGAACGGCTCGTCGCCGCCTGGTCGGAGGCCTTCGGCGAGCGCTTCCGGGCCCGCTGGGTGCCGCTGGACCACCAGGTGGAGCACCAGTCCCGCACGGTGCTGCTGGCGGCCCAGCAGGCCCGGGAGCAGGCGGAGCGGTAGGCCGCCGGTCAGTCCCCCAGGGCGAAGACGGCACCCGTGCGCGCCCGCAGTTCGCAGGAGTTGGTGTACGTCCTGCGGAAGTCGACGGTCCGTCCGTTCCAGTGGCCGCGCGCGGTGGCGGTGACCGGGGAGTAGATCCGCGGGCAGAAGACCTTGCGGGCCGGGATGCGGTCGATGTCGCCGCGGGCCGCCGTCAGTTCGGCGCAGGCCTCGGTCGCGTACGGGTGGCCCTGGGGCGGGGCGCAGCGCAGCAGCACGTCGTGCGCGCCGCCGGCCCGGGCGCCGTCCCGGGTGACCGTGAGGTGCAGCCGGTTGCCGTAGGGGTGGGACGCCGCCCGGGCCGGGCCCGCGGCGAGGAGACCGGCGACCGCCAGGACGGCGCCTGCGCTCGCTGTCGCTCTGGTGAGATACGTCATGCCCGTTGCATCGGCAGGACGCCCCGCGTGCCGCAGGGCGAGTCACCCGTTCGCACCACTGCGGCCGGTCGCCGGCACGGGTGCTCAGCTCACCGCCAGCCGGTACGCCACCCGCCCGAAGGCGACCTGGTCGCCCTCGCGGACCACGACCGCGCCGATGACCCGGCGGCCGTTGACGGTGGTGCCGTTGGTGGAGCCGAGGTCCCTGAGGACCCACAGACCGCCCTGGTGGCTGAGTTCGGCGTGCACCCGGGAGACGGTCTCGTGGGTCAGCCGCAGCCCGTTGCCCGGGTCGCGGCCGATGCGCAGCGGACGCAGGTGCTCCGGTCCGGGCAGCAGCAGCTTGGGCAGCCGCTCGGCCTGCCAGGCGCGGCGCAGTCGTACCGTGAACCCGGAGACCGCCTCGACGCTGCCGAACAGCGCGCGGGAGAAACGGTTCTCGCGGGGCAGGTCGGCGACGAGTACGGCGATCTCGTCGGCATGGCGCGCGCCGAGCACCAGTTCCATGCGGCGCACGAACGTGTCGTGCGACAGCCGGCCCTTGGCGACCCCGTCCCGCAGCACCTCCAGCGCCCTCTCCCGCTCCGCGTCGGACAGCCGCGCGGACGCCGGTACGGGGGCGGAGGAGGTGGAGAACTCGAAGGACGACGTCACGCCTGTGATTGTCGGTCAGCGGACGTCGGGTGTCCACACCGGAGAAAGCGGGCAACCGTCGCCCGCGCGCGGCCACTTCCGCACGGCCCGCCGGGAAACGTTCCACGACACCTGGGGGGAAAGGCCCCGATTCGAAAGCGGATTGATCGTCCGGACGGCACGATGGGGACGCGGGACATCACGGTGAGCAGACGAAGGGGAACCGTCCGTGCAGTTCGAGGTGTGGGCACCGCAGGCAGACCGAGTGACGCTCCAGTGCGAGGGCGTGGCGCACCCGTTGGGGCGCGATCCCGAGCGGGCGGGCTGGTGGAGGGGGGAGGCGGAGGCGGGCGACGGCGCGCGCTACGGTTTCGCGCTGGACGACGGTCCGGTGCTGCCCGACCCGCGCTCGCGCCGCCAGCCGGACGGCCCGGACGGGCTCAGCGCGGTCGTGGAGCACGAACGGTACGCCTGGCGTGCCGACTGGCCGGGGCGGGCGCTGCCGGGCGCGGTGCTCTACGAGCTGCACGTGGGCACGTACACCCCCGGGGGCACCCTGGACGCGGCCGCCGCCCGCCTGGACCACCTGGCCGAACTGGGCGTCACCCACGTCGAGTTGATGCCTCTGTGCCCGTTCCCGGGGCGGCACGGCTGGGGTACGAGGGGGTGTCGCCGTGGGCGGTGCACGAGCCGTACGGCGGCCCCGAGGCGCTGAAGCGGTTCGTGGACCGGGCGCACGAGCTGGGCCTGGGCGTGATCCTGGACGTCGTGCACAACCACCTCGGGCCCTCCGGGAACCATCTCCCGCGGTTCGGGCCGTACTTCACGGACGCGTACACCACCCCGTGGGGCGCGGCGGTGAACCTGGACGCGCCCGGATCGGACGAGGTGCGCGCGTTCCTGATCGGCAGCGCGCTGGCATGGCTGCGGGACTACCGGCTGGACGGGCTGCGCCTGGACGCGGTGCACGCGCTGTACGACACCCGCGCCCGCCACTTCCTGGAGGAGCTGTCCGCCGCGGTGGACCGCCTCGCGGCCGAGCTGGGCCGGCCGCTGTCGCTGATCGCCGAGTCCGACCTCAACAACCCCCGGTTCATCACCCCGCGCGCGGAGCACGGGCTCGGGCTGCACGCGCAGTGGAACGACGACTTCCACCACGCCCTGCACACCGCGCTGACCGGCGAGTCCCAGGGCTACTACGCGGACTTCGCGCGCGCCCCCTTCGCCGCGCTGGCCAAGACGCTCACCGGGGGCTACTTCCACGACGGCACCTACTCCAGCTTCCGGGGCCGGCACCACGGGCGTCCGCTGGACCGGGCGCGGGTGGCCGGGCACCGGCTGCTCGGCTACAGCCAGACCCACGACCAGGTCGGCAACCGCGCCCAGGGCGACCGGCTCTCCGCCCACCTCTCCCCCGGCCTGCTGGCGTGCGCCGCGACGCTCGTGCTGACCGCGCCGTTCACCCCGATGCTGTTCATGGGCGAGGAGTGGGCGGCCGGCACGCCCTGGCAGTTCTTCACCGACCACACCGACCCCGGGCTGGCCGAGGCGGTACGGCGGGGCAGGCGGCGGGAGTTCGCGGCGCACGGGTGGGCCGAGGAGGACGTGCCGGACCCGCAGGACCCGGCGACCCGGGAGCGGTCCTGCCTGGACTGGTCGGAGCCCCTGCGCCCGCCGCACGCCCGGGTGCTGGACTGGTACCGGCGGCTGATCGCACTGCGCCGCGAGCAGCCGGACCTCACCGATCCCGACCTCGCCGACACCAAGGTGGCCTACGACGAGGAGGCACGCTGGCTGGCCTTCCGGCGCGGGGACGTCCGGGTCGCCGTCAACCTGGGCAAGGACCCGGCCGCCATCCCGCTGGGCGCCCGCCCCGCCCTGGTCCTCGCCGCGTGGGAACCGGTGGCGGCCCCGGGGCCGGACGGACTGCTCCACCTGCCGGGTGAGTCCTGCGTGGTGCTCGCCCAGCCCTAGGGGTCTCTCGTTCGGATCACGCCGGGCTCGCGGGGCCCGGCGGGCGGATCAGACGGGTGGCGAGGCGGTAGCGGACGCGGATGCCGCGGTACTCCGGGCCGGCGGCGACCCTGTCCGGGAGGTTGGTCCGCTCGCTGCGGGACGACGACTCCCGTTCGCCGGTGCCGGGGAAGCCGACGGCCGTCCGGGGCTCGTCCTCGAAGCGGAGCCGGTCACCGCGGACGGTCGCCTCGAACGAGATGTCCGGGCGCGGCGGGCGGGCGGTGCCGCGCGCGGGCGGGGAGCGGTCCGCCGCCGCCCCCGTGGCGGGACTGCCGGCCGTTCACGGCGGTTCCTCCCGCCGTCGCGCGGTGCGCCGCCTGCGGGGCGGGGCCGGGTCCCCGGCCGCGCCGTCCTCGTCGCGGGTCCGGCGGGCCCGGGCGGTACGGCCGGGTTCGGTGCGGCCGGCCTCGGTGGGGTCGCCTCGCCGGGCGGCCCGGCGCGCCGCCGACGTGGCCGTCCGGCGGGCCGCGCCGCGCTCCGCCGCGGTGGCGCTCCGCGCGGCTGCCGGGACATCCTCGACGGCGTCCCCGGCGGTGCCCGCGGCCCGCCGCACGGTGGTCCCCGCCTCGCCCACGGCCTCCCCGGCCCCCCTCGCGACCCGGCCCGCCCCCTCGCCGACGTCCTCCACCACGCGTCCGGCCCCCTCACCGACGTCCTCGACCACCCGCCCCGCGCCGCCGCCGACGTCCTCCACGGCACGCCCCGCCCCGCCGCCGACGTCCTCGACGGCCGCGCCCGCGCCCTCCCCCACGTCCCGTACGGCGTGCCCGGCGCCGCGGCCGACCTCGTCCACCGCGGAGCCCGCGCCCCGGCCCACGTACTCGACCGCGTCCCCGGCCCCGCGTCCGATGTCCCGCACGGCGTACCCGGCGCCGTGGCCGACCTCCTCGACGGCCCGGCCCGCCCCGCTGCCGAGTTCGCCGACGGCCTGCCGGGCGCCGCCGCCGACATCGCGAACCGCCGACCCGAGCCCGCCCGCCAGTTCCTCCAGGATCTGCGGGTTGCGGTCGAGGGTGGTGAGCACCCGGTTGATGATCAGCGCGACGTTGTCGAGCCGTACCCGGAGCTGGGCCTGTGCCTCCACGCCCGAGATGCCCAGGTGCACCCGCCCGAGGGAGACGTCGGCGCCCACGTTCAGCCTCAGCAGGTCCAGCACCTCGGCCTGGAGCGAGACGTGGGCGCGCAGGTCCTCCACGTCCAGGTCGATCTCGTCGACCCTCAGCTGCGGGACGTCCAGGAAGACGTCGGGCTCCGCGTCGGCCCGGGTGCGCGGCGGCTCGGCCGCGACGTACGCGCTGGCTTCCCCGGCGTCCTCCTCGTACCACTCGGCTCCGGCGTCCTCGCCGGGTTCCCCGGCCGCGTCCTCGTCGTCCGCCTCGGGCTCCTCGACGGCTTCCTCGTCGTACTCCTCGGGCTCCTCGGGCTCCTCGACGGCTTCCTCGTCGTACTCGGCGTCGTCGCGCATCCTCGCACCTCCGCGAGCCGGGCGGGCGATCTGTCCGTTCCCTCCCAGTATCGTGAGCGGCGGGGCGGGGGCCACAGGCGGCGGGGCGCCGTCGTCGCCCCGCGGACCCGCCCGTGCCGCGCCCGGGCGCTGACCGGCGGGGCCTCGCGGCACGCGGACGGTGGCGGACCGGTGGGCCGGACGGGTGACGGCGGCGGGGCGTACGGGACCGCGGCGGTTCAGCAGGGGCCGGTCAGGGCTCCTCGCCGGCCGTCTTGAAGTCCGTCACCCGCTCCAGCAGGATCGGCTCCCAGGCCCGGCGCAGCTGGGTGCGCAGCAGGGACAGGGAGCCGGTGGCGCGGCCGTCGAGGTGTTCGGTGAGCCGCAGGACGGTGTCGCAGCGGGCGAGCCACAGGCCGCGCAGACAGGGGCGGGCGCCGTAGCCGGCGAGGGTGGCGGCGCGGACGGCGGCCGGGGAACCGACGGCGACGGCGAGTCCGGCGATGTCCTCGGCGGGGTCGCCGAGCGCCGCCTCCGTCCAGTCCAGGATGCCGCGCACCCGCCCGTCCGCGCTGACCACCACGTGTTCGCCGGACAGCCCGTGGTGGGTGAGCACGGCGGCACCGGGCTTGGTGGCCAGCTGGCCGGCGCCGACCGGGGTGAGCTGGTGCATCCGCTCGGCGTCGAACTCGTCGGCGGCGGCGAGCCGTTCGGCCGCGTGCACGGCCATCCGGCGCAGCGCCTCCAGGGAGCGGGGCGCGGTCCGCGGCACGCCGAGCGACTCGGCCTGGCGTGCCGGCACCGCGCGCAGCCCGTTGAGCAGTCCGGCGAGGTCCGCCTCACCGGCCGCCGAGACGTCGTGCTCCTCGGCGGTGCCGCCGGGCACGACGGTGTCGAGGGTGCAGGCGAGACCGGGCGCCCAGTCGGCGTGCGCCACGCTCGTGGGCACGGCCACCGGCACGTGCGGGCGGACCAGGGCGCGCAGCCGCAGTTCCCGGCGGCGGCGGGCGGAGGCCTCCCGGTCGGGGGCGAGGCGCAGCACCCGGCGGGCGCCGACCCACCAGGTGTACGGATGGCCCTCCCGGACGGGCCGGACGTCCGGTGCGTCCGCGCCCCCGGTGCCCTCCGGGTGGTCCTTGAGCAGCGAACGGACCAGTGCGCGGACGCTGTCCGGGGTGGGGGTCGGTGGCTGGGTCATGGGGTCCTGCGTTGCCGTTCCGGTGTCGTCGAGGGTGGCCTGCCGGCCCTTTTCCGGGCCTGTCAGTCCACTATGACCATCTCACGGGTGGTGTTGTTGAGGCGGCGGCCGCCGTCCTCGGTGACCGTGACGATGTCCTCGATGCGCACCCCGAAACGGCCGGGCAGATAGATGCCGGGCTCCACGGAGAAGCACATCCCGGGCACCAGCGGCAGTTCCTCGCCCTCGATCATGTACGGCGGCTCGTGCGTGGTGACGCCGATGCCGTGCCCGGTGCGGTGGATGAAGTACTCCCCGTAGCCGGCGTCGGTGATCACCGCGCGGGCGGCGCGGTCGACCTCCTGGCAGGCCACTCCCGGCCGCACCGCCTGGCAGCCGGCCTCCTGGGCGGCGCGCACGACGTCGTGGACCCGGCGCTCCTCCTCGGTGGGCTCGCCGACGTGCACCGTGCGCGTGGTGTCGGAGCCGTAGCCGTCCTTCAGGCCGCCGAAGTCGAGGACGACCATGTCGCCGCGCCGGATGACGCGGTCGCCGACCTCGTGGTGCGGGTTGGCGCCGTTGGGTCCGGAGCCGACGATGGTGAAGTCGACCTGGGAGTGGCCGAAGCGGCGCAGCAGGGCGGCGAGGTCGTGGCCGACGTCGGACTCGCGGCGCCCGGCGAAGGGCATCTTGCGGATCTCCTCGAACGCCGCGTCGGCCGCGGCCCCGGCGGCCGCGAGCAGTTCCACCTCGGCGGCGTCCTTGACGGCGCGCAGCATCGGCAGGGCCTCGGTGAGGGCGGCGTAGGAGCTGTCCGGCAGGGTGCGCTGGAGGCCCAGCACGTGCATCGCCCAGGTGTTGTCGCTGATGCCGTACCGGCCGCGGCCGTCGAGGAGGTCGGCGGTGACGGCGTAGGGGTCCTTGCCGTCGGTCCAGTCGCGCAGCGTCAGCACCTCGCCGGCGGCGGAGTGCTCGGCGTCCGGGGCCTCCAGGGTGGGGACGACGAGCACCGGGTCCTGGCCGGGGGCGAGGACCAGCAGGGTGAGCCGCTCGGTGATCGCGGTGGGGGTGTAGCCGGTCAGCCACACCAGGTCCGGGCCGGGTGCCACGAGCAGCCCGGCGAGGCCGGCGTCGGCCGCGGCGCGGGTGGCGCGCTCCATGCGGGCCCTGTGGTCGGCGGCGCTGAAGGGCGTGGTCGTGGTACCGGTCATCCGGGCCTCCGGGCGGATCGCGCTGGTCGGGCGGGTGGCGGGACGGCTTGGTGGCGTCCCGGGCAGCATCCTGCCCGTCCGGACCGGCCGACGCGAGCCCATTCGGTGATCCCGCGCCCGCGACGGACGCCGGCGGGACGCGGCCACCGGACCTGACCGGACCGGTGGCCGGGACCCGGAGCGGCCGGCTCAGCCCGTGTGCCCGCCGTGCCCGCCGTCGTGCGACGCCCCGTGGTCGAACACCATGGCCTCGGGCGGCATGACGACGAACGGGCGCATCATCCCCATGTCCTCGTGCTCCAGCAGATGGCAGTGGTACATGAACCTGCCGTACGCCCCGTCGAAGCGGCCCATGACCCGCAGCATCTGGCTGCCGGGGACCCGGAAGACGTCCTTGTTGCCCTGCTCGTTGGGCGCGAGCGGGATCGCGGTGCCCGCGTCGTACCGGATCGGGGTGCGGGTGCCGCCCACGGCGGGGTCGAAGCCGGAGACGTCGTAGGCGTCCCGGCCGAGGAGCTGGAAGTCGGCCAGGTGGATGTGCATGGGGTGCACGATGGGCGCGAGGTTGAGGAAGCTCCACTGCTCGTGGCTGCCCTCGCCGATGGTGAACCCCAGCCCGTCGTTGAACGTCCGCGCGGTGCGCCGGTACGTCTTCGTGGTGCCGTCGGGGCCGGTGATCTGCACGATGCCGTCGGCCGGCAGCGCCAACCCGCCGGTGTCCGCGACCTCGGTCATCTCCCAGATCTCCGGGTGGCCGCCGGCGCCCTTGGCCGCGGGCGGGGTGAGCAGGACAAGCCGGTGGCCGTGCGGGATGTCGTGGGTGAGGCGGCGGAAGGATCCGGACAGGACCTGGGGCGGTTCGAAGGTGTCCGGTTCCGCGGCCCTGCGGACGCGGAACTCCAGGACGGCCGGGTAGCGCACGTCACCGGCCGGGTCGGGCACGCCCGCCGGCCGGTTGGGCCCCTTGTTGACCAGCCGCAGGGTGCGCCCGGCCAGCCGCCGGAAGTCCACCAGCAGGTCGAAGCGCTCGGCGGGCGCCGCGGTCAGCGTCGGCAGGGCCGGACCGAAGTCCACCGGCACCGGGCGCGGCAGCAGTCCGCCGTCGCTGCCGATCTGGTGGACGACGCCGGGCACCGGGTCGCCGTCCTCGTCGATCAGCACGAGGTCGAAGATGCGGGCGTTGGACGCGTTGACCAGCCGGAAGCGGTACCAGGCCGAGTCCACCTCGGCGTACGGCCAGATGCGTCCGTTGACGGTGGTGTACGGGCCGGTGAACGGGATGGACACCGGCTTGCCGGTCTCCGCGTTGTGCTCGTCGACGACGACCGTCTTGTGCAGCAGCCGCCCGTTGAGCCGGCCGTCCTCGTCGGTGTCGAGGTTGCGGTCGGCGAGCAGCAGCGGTATCTCCCGCTCCCCGGAGGGGAGCCGGAGCGCGTCCTCCTCGTCGTCCCGGACGAGGTAGGTGCCGTAGAGGCCGCTCATCACGTTCCAGCGGGTGATGTTCATGGCGTGGTCGTGGTACCACCACTGGGTCGCCTGGTGGTCGTTCGGGTATTCCGACAGCTGGGCGTCGCCGAAGCCGACCGCGTTGTCCGCCCAGCCGTCGTTGCCCGCGCCGGTCTGCGCGCCGTGCAGATGGGTCACCGACCAGGCGGGCAGGGCCGCGACGTCCTTGTCGGGTTCGACGCCGCCGCGGCCGGGCTCGGTGGTGGCGGGCGCGGTGCCGGGCGCGCGGACGGGCACCGCGACCGAGGTCACCGGGTACTCGGACTCCTTGGGTATGCGGTTGGTCCAGGCGATGCGGACGCGTTCGCCGCGCCGCACCTCGATGGTCGGACCGGGGACATGGCCGTCGTAGCCCCACATCAGGGTGGGTGGCAGCTGCGGGTGCAGCCGCACCCAGGTGGGGCGCAGGGCGATCTCGGTCTCCCGCCGGACGTCGCCCGCCGCGGGCCGCAGCACGGGCGGCACCGTCAGCGGTGCGACGTAGGGACGCAGTTCCCCCGGTGCCTGCTTCTTCTCCCCCGCGGCCCCGGTGATCCTCTCGACGGCCTGCTCGATGATCTCGGTCAAGCTCGAACACCCCCCGTGTTCTCGCGTTGTGTCGTTCCCCTTGGCTATGAGGACTCGCGAAAGCTCGCCGAAGTTCCCTGAATGCCCCGTTCCGTACGAGAAGATGCGGAATCTTCCGGTCAGCCCAGGGCGAGCACCGGTCGTGCGGGCGTGCGGTCGGGCAGGAAGCGGTGGGCGCGCCGGCTCAGCCACGCGTCCTTGTAGCGGTCCACGTTCCGGTGCCAGTTGAGGATGCCGGCCAGCCAGTTCTGCAGATCGAGGACGTAGCCGTCCATCGCCCTGCGGGCCTCCCGCGACAGCTCGAAGTCGTCGTAGAGGACGGGCAGTTCGTGGGCGACCACGTGCTCGAACTGCTGCATGCGCTGGGTGGTGAGGTCGTGCACGACGCCGAGCGCGGTCGGGTAGTCGATGCCGAAGAAGTTCTGCACGACCAGGATCGCGTTGTGGATCTCGCCCTCGTACTCGATCTCCTTCTGGTACGAGAAGATGTCGTTGAGCAGACAGGCGTAGTCGATGGCGGCGTTCTCCAGGGAGCGCACCGGGCCGCTGCGGTACACCTCGGGCGGGATCGCGGGGCCGTGGCCCATCCGGCACAGGCTCAGGGTGAGGTCGGAGCCGAAGGTGGAGCGGCGCATCTCCAGGTAGTCGACCGGGTCGGGGACGCGGTTCTGCACCTGGTTGGACAGTTCCCACACCCAGCTCTCGGTCATGGTGTCCACGGCGGCCTTGAGGGTGCGCCGCTGGTCGGCGGTCATCTCGGCGGTGGTGCGCGCCCACAGGTCGATCAGGGAGCGTTCCATGGCGTTGCCGGGCACGAGCGTGGGCTCGCCCTCGACGGGCATGCAGGCCGACAGCCGGGCGGTGGTCAGGCGGGCGGCGGCCAGGTCCCTGCGGTGGCCGTAGACGAGCGGGTAGTAGTCGTCGCCGTAGGTGCCGAAGGCGAGCCACTGGGCGCTGAGGTCGAGTGCCTCGGGGGTGGCGTCGGGGTCGAGTCCGGCGGAGCACAGGGCGAGGTCGTAGGCGCGCAGCTTGTCCTCGTCCCAGACGCCCTCCTGGAGGATGCCGACCTGGTCGCACCAGGTGCGCAGATTGCGGCGGGCGGCGTCGAGGTGGGGGCTCAGCTCCAGCGGGAACGGCATGTGGAACTCGGGCAGGATCGACGGGCCGACCTTCTGGTAAGGCACGTGGGAGTAGGCGCGCAGGCGTTCCTGGGCGGCGGAGGCGAGCAGGGTGCCGATGTGGGCGGCGGAGGTGCCGGGGCCGCTGGGCAGCTGCCAGGGCGAACCGCTGCGCGCGCCCTGGTTCATGTAGCGGCTGGAGCGCAGGTGCCATTCGTGGCCGCCGGACTGCCAGTCCTGGAGTCCCTTGGTGTACGCGGCGATCGCGGCCGTCTCGGCCGGGGTGAGGCCGTTCTCCAGGGCGACGGCGGGGACTTCGGTGAGCGCGGTGTGCTCGAACTGGTGCAGGCGCGAGGTGAGGATGTCGTTGACGGTGTCGGCGGCCTGCTGGGTGGTGCAGCCGAAGAAGGTCTCCAGGACCAGCACGCCGTTGCTGTTCTCGCCCTCGTCCTCGACCTCGCGCTGGTAGGAGAACAGGTCGTTGCGCAGGTGGACGGCGTCGGCGAAGGTCTCCATGAGCACCCGCAGCGGCCGGCTCCCGGCGACGGCCGCGGGCACCTCGGCGGTGGCGTACTCCACCAGTCCGGCGGACCAGGGGGCGCCGCCGACCTTGCGGCGCATCTCGATGTACTCGACGGGGTTGGCGATGCGCCCCTCGTTGATGTTCGACAGCTCCCACATCGACTCGTTGAGCAGGTGCTCGGTGGCGACGGAGAAGCGGCGGCGCCAGTCCACCGACATCGACGGCACCGTACGCGCCCACAGGTCCTTCAGGCCCGCCTCGACCGGGTTCTGCGGCTCCGGTACGGGGGTCGCCACCTCGAGCGGCATGAACAGCGGCAGCCGGTCGAGGTGGGCCTTGCCGGCGGCGCGGTCCTGGGTGCGCTTGTACATGTCCAGGAAGTGGTCGTCGAAGAAGAAGACCCACACGTACCAGTCGGTGATCAGCGAGAGGGCGGGCCCGTCGCAGTCGGGGTGGGTGTAGGCGCACAGCAGTCCGTAGTCGTGCGCCTCCAGGTCGGACTGGTCCCAGATCCCGGAGCCCTCCAGCATGCCCATCTCCCGGGCCCACGCGGTGGAGTGGGCCCGGGCCTCGTCCAGGTGCGGATTGAGCCGTGCGGGATACGGCATGTAGAAGTGCGGGAGTTCGAACGGCTGCGTCATGGCCGGGGCCCTACCCGTGCCCCTCAACTCCCATCCGTCACGGGGGACATGATCACACCATCGCGTGAAACATCGCCGGGGTGTGCCCCGTCCGCGCTCTTGCCGTGCTCCGGCGCGAGGGACACGGTAGGCGCATGAACTCCTTCGTGCTGCCCCATGAGGTGCACGGCGACGGCGCCCACCAGGTGTTCGCCGTGCACGGCTGGTTCGCCGACCGGTCCGCCTACGCGGCCGTGCTGCCGGACCTGGACCGCACCGCCTTCACCTATGTGCCGGTCGATCTGCGCGGCTACGGCGAGGCCCGGGACGTCGCCGGGTCCTTCACGACGGCCGAGGCGGCCGCCGATCTCCTCGCGCTGGCCGACCGGCTCGGCTGGGCGCGGTTCTCGGTGATCGGGCACTCCATGGGCGGCGCGGTGGCCCAGCGGCTGCTCGCGCTCGCCCCGGACCGGCTGCGCCGGATCGTCGGCGTCTCCCCGGTGCCCGCCTCGGGCATGCCGCTTCCGGGCGAGCAGGGCGCGCTGTTCACGGAGGCGGCGCACAAGGCGGCGAACCGGCGCGCGATCCTCGACTTCACCACCGGGGGCCGCCGCCCCGCCGCCTGGCTGGACCGGATGGTGGCGCGCTCCCTGGAGCGCAGCGACGCCGGGGCGTTCCGGGCCTGGCTGGACTCGTGGGCCGGCGAGGACTTCCATGCCGAGGTGGCGGGCGCCACGGTGCCCGCGCTGGCCGTGGCGGGGGAGCTGGACCCGGCGCTGTCCCCCACGCTGATGCGCCGGACATGGCTGTCCTGGTACCCGCACGGCCACCTCGTCACCCTGCCCGGCGCCGGGCACTACGCGATGGACGAGACACCGCTGGACCTGATCCGGGTCGTGGAGGACTTCCTGCGCGCGGACGGGGCGGGCGGCGCGGACGGGGGCGGTCCGGCGTGAGCGGTGCCGAGGCGGGGCGGGCGCCCGGTCCCGGCGGGGTGCCCGACGTCTTCGACCCGCGCCGGTACGCCGCCGCCGTGCCCTACGACGACTACCGCGTGCTGCGCGAGCGGCGGCCGGTGGTCTGGCAGGAGGAGCCCGAGGTGCTGGGCTGGCCCGCCGGGCCCGGGTTCTGGGCGGTGACGCGGCACGCGGACGTCGTACGGGTCCTGAAGGACTCGGCCACCTACTCGTCGTACCTCGGCGCGACCCAGATCCGCGACCCCGACCCGGAGGACCTGCCGTTCATCCGGCGCATGATGCTCAACCAGGACCCGCCACAGCACGGCAGGCTGCGGCGGCTGGTGAGCCGGGCGTTCACCCCGGGCCGGATCGAGCGGTTCGCGCAGGTCGCCCGGGAGCGGGCACGGACCCTGCTCGCGGGGGCGCTGGAGCGGGCCGCCGAGGGGGACGGCACGGTCGACCTGGTGGCGGCCGTCACCGACGAGTACGCCCTGCTGAACCTGACCGACCTGCTGGGCGTCCCGGAGCACGACCGGCGGCTGCTGCTGCGGTGGACCCACCGGGTGATCGGCTACCAGGACCCGGACGAGGCCGGCCCCTCGGTGCGGGACCGGGCGGGCCGGCCGGTGAACCCGCGCTCCCCGGCGATGCTGCGGGACATGTTCGGCTATGCGCAGCAGTTGGCTGCGTACAAACGACGGTATCCCGCCGACGACATCCTCACGACCCTCAGTCACGACGCGGAACTCACCGGTCCCGAGCTGGAGATGTTCTTCTTCCTGCTCACCATCGCCGGCAACGACACCGTCCGCAGCGCGGCCCCCGGCGGACTGCTGGCACTGGCCGAGCACCCGCGGGCGTACGACCTGCTGCGCACCGGGAAGGCACACCTCGCCGAAGCCGTCGAAGAGTTGCTGCGGTGGCACCCGCCCGTGCTGACCTTCCGGCGCACCGCGGCCAAGGACACCGAGCTGGCGGGCCGGCGCATCAGGGCGGGCGACAAGGTCGTGGTCTTCCACGCCTCCGCCAACCGCGACGAGCGGGTCTTCACCGACCCGGACCGGCTCGACCTCGGCCGCTCCCCCAACCCGCACGTGTCCTTCGGCGACGGTCCGCACGTCTGCTTGGGCGCGCACTTCGCCCGGCTGCAACTGCGCGTCCTCTACGAGGAGGTGCTGCGCGCCCTGCCCGTGCTGCGCCCCGCCGGACCGCCCGAGCGACTGGTGTCCAACTTCATCAACGGCATCAAGACGCTGCCGCTGCGCATCACCTGACCTGGATCAGCGCATGCGTGCCGCCGGTGCGCCAGCGCTGCCCCTCCGCCGCCACCAGCTCCGCCTCGGTCCCGGCGGACAGGCCGGTGATCACCTCGGACTTCAGGGTGCGCAGCGCGGCGACGGGGCCCGGGAAGTACGCGGTCGCCGCCGCGAAGGACGTGGTCGGCGGCCACCTCCGGTCGCCGACCAGCCGGCGGTAGTTGAGGTCGCCCTTGAGCACGGTGAGGGTCGCGGCGGCGAACTCGGCGCGCAGGTCGTCCGGCATCCGCTCGTACGGCAGCGGTGCGCAGGAGAAGGGGTGGGCGCGCACCGCGAGCCGGCCGTCGGACAGCGCCGACCACAGCAGCCGCCCGTACTCGGCGGCCTCGCCCGGCGCGGCGCGGAGCCGGTCCAGGGCGTCGAGCACATCGGCGGTGGTGGCGTCCGAGACGTAGTACGGGTACGGCTTGACGTGCAGCACCGCCCGCGCGGCCCGGCCCCCGGCGAGGAGGTGGGCGATCAGCAGCAGGTCGGGGACGAGTTCGCGGCCCGCGTTGTCCGCGACCAGGACGAGGGTCGCGTCCCCGCCGGGCGGCAGCAGCGACCACAGCCGCGCGCTGTCGTCGGCGACCAGCGCGGGCGCGGGCGCGCGCTCCTCGGCGCCCTCGGCGGAGAGCCGGAACCCCAGGTCGGCGCGGTTGCCCCAGAGGGAACCGTGCAGCAGGGCCCGCCCGCGCTCCGGTTCCGGCAGCTCCCGCAGTGCGTCGAGGGCGGCGAGTTCCCGGTCGGTCTCCGGGGCGTCCAGCTCGGCGCGCTTGACGGGGCGGAAGGGGTCGATGCCCTGCCAGGCGCCGGGGCCGAAGTAGCCGACGGCCGCGAGCAGTTGGCGGTAGAAGTAGCTCTCGGACCACAGCCACGGCACGTCGTACCAGCGCTGTCCGGTGTACGCGTCCGCTCCCCACGCCCGCCAGTGCTCGCGGTCCGGGGCGTTTGCGGGCAGCGGCTCGATGGTGCCCTCGGTGCAGCTCGCCAGCAGTGCGTCCAGCGCCCGCCGCTGCGCGGGGGCGTACGGGAGGGCGCCTCGCACCTGCCGGATGATCGCCGGGTGCCGCTCGGCCAGCACGCCGTGCGGGAAGGAACCGGGTACGTTGCCGAGGATCACGGGTGCGAACGGGGTGTCGGGCATGTCCGTCACCGTACCGCGCGGTTCAGGCGGTTCTGATCTCCCGCTCCAGCTGCGTGGCGAGGGTGACGTAGCGGGGGCGGCGGTGCACCGGGACCAGGCCGCGGATCATCAGGTGCCACATCTCGGCGACCCGGCGCGGCAGCCGCCCCACCGGTTCGAACCGGCCGGTGACCCGGGTGCCGAAGAAGAAGCAGACGAGCGAGTGGGCGGCCGCGGCGACGTCGAGGTCGCTGTGCACATCGGCCTCCCGGACGGCCCCGCTGAACTTGCGGGCGGCGAACTCCAGCCACTCGGTGTAGGGGTGGCGCAGCGGCGGCCGTACGGTGACGTCGGCGGTGGCGAGGCGGAGCCCGGCGCGCGGCACCGGGTCGTCCACGGCGAGCCGGGCGACCCCGAAGGTGGTGCGCATCAGACCCTCCAGGGAGGAGTAGCCGCGGCCCTCGACATCGGCCACGAGCTGCCGGGCCGCCCGGGCCTCCAGCTCCAGGATGGCGTGCGCCAGGTCTTCCTTGGCGGCGAAGTGGAAGTAGAGGGCCCCCTTGGTGACCTTCGCGTGTGCGACGATGTCGCTGAGACTGGTGGACTCGTAGCCGTGCTGGTCGAACAGATCCGCGGCGGCGGAGATGATCGTCGACCGGGTCTGTTCGGCGCGTAACTGCCTCGCCATCGTGGGACCCCTCCTCGCGAGACGAACGAACGGGACATGCGGTTTGTTTTAACCCCTTGCATACGATAACTCACCGAATGCCAACGGGAGTCCGAAGTGCGAGGGCCCGGCACCGGCCTCGAACGGCCGCTCGACGGCCGCCTGGCGCACCCATGATCGCCACGATACGAGGCGGACGGCCGGCCCTCAACGGGGCCTCGGGGGGCGGCCGGGGCACGCACAGCATGGCGGCGCCGTCCCGGTGGGGGTGCCCACCGGGACGGCGCCGCCTCGCGCCATGTTCAGAGAGTGCCGGTCAAACCGCCTCTCGCGAGCGTCAGTTGACGAACACCTTGGCTCCGCCGTCGGTCACCGGCGCGTACTTGGCCGAGAAGTAGGCCGTGGAGAAGCACAGCGACGAGCCGGAGATCTTGGTGAACTGCTGGTTGGTGAAGGTGATGCTGTTGTCGCTGTTGTCCGCCTTGCCGGTGAGGCTCGGGCCCTGGTAAATGCAGGTGACGCTGCCCAGCAGGGTGTTGAGCTTGACCGTGGACTGGATGACGGAGCCGCTGCGGGGCGTGACGGTGAGGGTGCCGTCGGAGGCGACCGTCGCCGAGTAGGGCAGGTTGTCGATGGTGATGCCGCCGACGCTGAGCACACCGGTGACATTGCTGGTGCAGTTGGTCGCGGTGTGCGCGGTGACGGACTCGGTGGCGGTGCCGGGCGCGGTCGGGTTGCCGGTGACCGAGGCGGTGAACTGGGAGTTGGTGCACTTCACGCCGCTGGTGCCGGTGGCGCTGGAGTAGAAGGTGGCGTTGGTGCCGCTCGCCAGGGGCGCGGTGAGGGTGTCGCCGACCGCGACGGCGGTGCCACCGGCGCTGCCCGTGGTCAGGACCGCGCCGGCCGCGGAGGCGGGACCGGCCGACACCAGGGCGAGAGCGGTGGCGGTGGCGGTACCGGCGAGGGCGACGAGGATTCGCGTACGCATGCGGGTGCCTCTCTGCTGAAGTGGGGTGACGAGGTGGGGACGTGGGGGGTGGCGGGCTGTGCAGAGGCGGTGCGCCCTGGTACGGGGGTGGCACGCGTCGTACCCGGGTGGTACGCGTCGTACCAGGGGTATTTCGTCGTACTCGGGTGGCGCTCGGCATGCCGGGGCGGCATGCGTCGTGCCGAGGCGGTGCGAGCGGTGCCGGTTGGTGCGCGTGTTGCCGCCGGCGCGGGGCCGTCACGCCTTCTCCTTACGCGACGGACCAGCGACGGCGGCGAGCCGGACACCGGCCGGTACCCGGAGGAATCGGCCGGGCCGGACGCTCTGGGGGATGCCGGTACGGACCCGTGGGGGAGCTGTCCGTGCCGTGCTCGCGCGGAGTGCGAAGGGGTGCTCGTGCGAAACGGATCACCGTGAGGTCGAGCGTGCCACGAGAGGGCCGGGAACGCGGCCGGTGCCCGTGCGGGACACGGCCGCTGCCGCTCGGCGGATCCGGCGCCACGGATCCGGGGAATCTGGGGAAGTTGTAGCCCCGTCAACCATCGGCGTCAAGAGACTCGGCACGGCAACCTCGCGGCGAACAAGGCGAGTTGAACGGGCGGAACGGCTCGCACGCACCGTCAACACCCTTTTTTCACATCTCCCTTGACCCCAAAAAGTAACCGGCGGTAACTTCCTCGAAAGGCTACCGCCGCGTAACGAGAAAGCCCTCGCACCCGCCGGGAGTGCGAGGAGGCGTCCGCGGCGGCCGCTGTCCGCGCCAGGACATCGTGCCACTGAAGCCCAACCCGCATCGGATCCATGCCCATGGGAGCAGACATGGCCTCGTCCCCGGACATCTCGTCCACCGGCAACACCCCTGAGAACCCGGGAAGCGGTTCACCCTCCGAAGCACCGAGCGGCGCCGCCGCCCCCAGCGGGGTGAGACGGGGCCGCGTCCGGGCCCGCCGCGCCGCGGTGATGGCGGTGCCCGCCACGATCGTCGCCGCCGGCCTCGCGGTGCTCACCGCGCAGGGCGCGCTGGGCGTGCAGTTCGCCATCTCCGGCATGCCGTTCACGGTCACCGCGGAGCAGCTGAACGGAACCGGCTTCGAGCAGTTCGGCGGCCTGGACAACATGGCCGACGACAGCCCGAACGCGGGTGACACCGGCGGCCAGGTGCTGGTCGTCACCTCCGCCATCAAGAAGGCCACGCTGTCCAAGCTGTGTCAGAGCGTCGACCTCGGCGGCACCAACCTGCGGATCACCGCGGGCAACGGCGCCAACAAGGTCACCGCCTCCGATCTGACCACCGACTCCACCGAGATGTCGGGCGACGCGGCGTTCAACAACATCGAGATCGGCAACGACGCCAGCACGCTGACCGAGGCCAACGCGAAGGGCCCGAAGGGCGTCTTCAGCCAGCAGGCCGACAAGGTGCACATCGACAACCTGCGGCAGACCAACTACGCGACCACGGCTGGGGTGTTCAAGCTGCCCGGCCTCAAGCTCAGCTTCAGCGACAAGGCTTGCTGAGCGCCATGGCCGACCGTACGAGCCGGGGCCCGCGGGGCACCTTCCGGGCATGGCGGGCCCGGCGGCCGTTCTGGGGCGGGCTGCTGCTCGCCCTGGGCGGTGGCGAGATCCTGCTGACCGAGAAGGCGTCGCTGAAAGTCGTGATGCACATCGGCATGCAGGGGCTCGCCGGCTATCTGCTGCCGGGTCTGATGGTCCTGCTGGGCCTGCTGCTCCTCTTCAACCCGGCCCAGCGGCTCTTCTACTCCATCACCGCAGTGCTGCTCTCGCTGGGCACCTGGCTCACCTCCAACCTGGGCGGCTTCTTCATCGGACTGCTGCTCGGCGTCGTCGGCAGCTGCCTCGCCTTCGGCTGGCTCCCCGACCAGGAGCCGCGCACGAGCCGCCGCAAGCGCCGCCAGGCGCGGGCCCTCGCCGCACAGGAGGCCGAGGGAACCGCGGCATGACGTCCCGGAACTTTCCGGCCCCACCGTCAGTTTCTACGGTGTTGTAGAAGTTGCCGGTGGGGTGTCGTGGGGCGCCCCGCCGCGGATACGAGGAGCAAGCATGGCCCTGTGGGACCGCATCAAGGAGTCGGCGTCGCAGATGCAGACCCAGTTGGTGGCGAAGAAGAACGACCTGAAGAGCGGTGCGTTCCGGGACGCGAGCATGGCGATGTGCGCGCTGGTCGCCGCCGCCGACGGCACCGTCGACCCCTCGGAGCGCCAGCGCGTCGCCCAGCTGATCGCCACCAACGAGGTGCTGCAGAACTTCCCCGCGGACGATCTGCGGCGCCGCTTCGACGACAACCTGAACAAGCTGACGGCCGACTTCGCCTTCGGCAAGGTGAGCGTGCTCCAGGAGATCGCCAAGGCGAAGAAGAAGCCCGCCGAGGCGCGGGCCGTCATCCAGATCGGCATCGTCATCGGCGGCGCCGACGGCGACTTCGACAAGACCGAGCAGGCCGTGGTCCGCGAGGCCTGCTACACCCTGGACCTGCCGCCGCACGAGTTCGACCTCTGAGCGAGACGGAAACGGGGGGCGCGGCCGAGATCCTCGGCCGCGCCCCCCGTGCGTCGGACCGGCGTCAGCCGAGCCCGGCCGACTTCAGCCAGGTCTTCGCGACGTCCAGCGGGTCCTTGCGCTGGTTCTGCACCTGCGCGTCCAGGTCCAGCAGGGTCGCGGTGTCGAGCTTGGCAGAGACGGCGTTCAGCGCGTCCACGCCCTTCTGGGACACGGCGCTCTTGACGACGAGCGGCTGCACGTTCTGGAAGCCGAAGAGGTTCTCCGGGTCCTTGAGGGCGACGAACTTCTCCTTGGCGATGGTCGGGTCGGTGCTGAAGATGTCGGCGACCTGGACGTCGTCCTTCTTCAGGGCGGTCTGGGTGAGCGTGCCGCCCGCGTCCAGCGCCTTGAAGGACTTGAAGTCGAGGCCGTAGACGGACTTCAGGCCCACCAGGCCCTGCTGCCGGGTCTGGAACTCCGGCGAGCCGCCGATCACCAGGTCCTTCGCGACGCCCTTCAGGTCCGCGATGGTGGACTTCTCGGTGAGGTGGTACTTGCGCGCGGTGGCGGCGTTGACCGCCAGCGAGTCCTTGTCCTCGGCCGCCGAGGGCTCCAGCAGGGTCAGCTTGGCGTCCAGTTTCGTCTTGATGGCGGCCGTGGTCCCCTCGGCGCTCTTCGGCGTCGCCTTGGGGTCGAGGTAGGCCAGCAGCGCGCCGTTGTACTCGGGCAGCACCGAGAGGGAGCCGTTCTTCAGCAGGCCGTAGGTGGTCTCCCGGCTGCCGATGTTCGGCTTGTACGTGACCTTGATCCCCTTGGCCTTGAGGGCTTCGCCGTAGATGTCGGCGAGCAGGGTGCTCTCGGGGAAGTTGTTGGAGCCGACGACCACTTCGCCGCCGCTCGCCTTGCCGCCCGACAGGGGGTCGGACTTTCCGGAGTGGGAGGAGCAGCCTGCCAGCAGGGCCGTCGCCGCCGCGAGGGCGACCACCGCCGCGCCCCGGTTCCTCCGCATGGACCTGCTGATGTCGGTTGTGGAAGTCACCACCTGATCCAATCCAGCCGCTTGACGCCGAGTCAACCGCGCACCGCTGTCTCGTAATCCATTCTTGATGAAGACCGCGCCGCGATCGCACGCGCGGATCCCCCGACGGTGACCGCGGTCACCGTCGGTTCAGGCGCTTCCGCGCACCCCCCGGGACACCGTGAGCCGGGACACCGCCCAGAAGAGCGCGAGGGTGGCCAGGGCCAGCGCGGCGACGAGGGTGGCACCGCCCACGACCTTCTCGTAGTCGCGCTGGTACAGGCCGTCGATGATGTAGCGGCCGAGGCCGCCGAGGCTGACGTACGCGGCGATGGTGGCGGTGGAGATGATCTGGATGGCCGCCGTGCGCAGCCCGGAGAGGATCAGCGGCAGCGCGACGGGCACCTCCACCTGGAACAGCACCCGGGCCTCCGACATCCCCATCCCCCGGGCGGCGTCCACCGGGGACGGGTCGACGGAGCGCATCGCCTCGTAGGTGGTGACCAGGATCGGCGGCACGGCGAGCACCACCAGCGGGATCATCACCGGCACCAGCCCGAAGCCGAGCCAGATGAACATCAGCACCAGCAGCCCGAAGCTGGGCAGCGCGCGGCCCGCGGTGGCGATCAGCGCGAGCGCGTTGCCGCCCCGGCCGTAGTGGCCGGTGACCAGGCCCACCGGCAGCGCGACCGCGGCGGCGATGAGCAGGGCCTCCAGCGAGTAGGTGAGGTGCTCGACGAGCCGGGTCGGGATGCCGTCGTAGCCGTGCCAGTGGGCGGGGTCGCCGAAGAACGAGTGCGCGAAGTCGAGTACGTTCACCGGGTGGCGCCCTTCCTCGGCATCCAGGGGGTCAGCAGCCGGCGCAGGAGGACCAGCAGGGCGTCGGCGAGGATGCCCAGCACCGCCGTGGTCAGCACCGAGTTAACGGCCAGGGCGGGCCGGTGGTAGGTGTTGGCGTCGTAGAGCATGTTGCCGAGGGCGCCCTGGTTGCCGATCAGCATGCCGACGCTGACCAGGGACAGGCTGGAGACGACCGCCACCCGCAGCCCGGCGATGATCGCCGGTGCGGCGATGGGCAGTTGGACCTGGAGGTAGCGGCGCAGCGGGCCGAAGCCCATCGCCTCGGCGGCGGCCAGGGTCTCCCTCGGCACCGAGCGGACGCCGTCCACGATCCCGGGCACCAGCACCACCAGGCTGTAGACGGCGAGCGGGATCATCACCGTGGTCTCGCTCTGCCCGAAGTAGTCGATGAGAACGACGAAGAAGGCCAGCGAGGGGATCGAGTAGAGCACGGTGGTGAGGCCGAGCACGGGCGGGTAGATCCAGCGGAACCGCGCGCACAGCTGGGCGACGGGCAGCGCGATCAGCAGCCCGGCCAGCACCGGCAGCAGCGCCTCGCGCAGATGCAGGCCGACGAGCCCGAGGTAGCTGTGCTGGAGGTCGCTCGGCAGGTCGAAGAAGCCGTTCATCGCGCGGCCTTCACCCCGGCGCCCGCCCGGCCGTGCGCCGCGCGGATCGCCTCCCCGATGACCTGCTGCGAGACGACACCCACGGCGCGCCCGTCCCCGTCCACCGCGACGGCCCAGCCGGTCGGCGACAGCACCGCCCCGTCGAGCGCGGTGCGCAGCGAGTCGGCGCCGGGCCGGAACGGCCGCCCGTGGTCGAGCAGCCGCTCCGGGTCCAGGGGCCCGTCGGGCTCGGCCCAGCCGAGCGGTCTGCCGTCGGCGTCGGTGACCAGGAGGTAGGGAGCCCCGGAACGGGCGCCGCCGCGCTGCGCCGCGTCGGCGCCCAGCGGGACCAGCGGCCCGGTCTGCAACGGCAGTTCGTCGGACGGGAAGAAGGACAGCCGCCGGATGCCCCGGTCGGCGCCGAGGAAGTCCTCCACGAAGGGGTCGGCGGGCGCGCTGAGCAGCTCGGCGGGCGGCGCGAACTGGGCGAGCCGGCCCCCGGTGCGCAGTACGGCCACCATGGTGCCCAGCTTGATCGCCTCGTCGATGTCGTGCGTGACGAAGACGATCGTCTTGCCCAGCTCGTCCTGGATGCGCAGCAGTTCGTCCTGGAGCCCCTTGCGGACCACCGGGTCGACGGCGGAGAACGGCTCGTCCATCAGCAGCACCGGCGGATCGGCGGCGAGCGCCCGCGCCACACCGACGCGCTGCTGCTGGCCGCCGGAGAGCTGGTACGGGTAGCGCTTGGCGAGCGAGGTGTCCAGACCGACCCTCTCCATCAGCTCGGCGGCCCGGCCCCGCGCCTTCTGCTTGCTCCAGCCGAGCAGCCGGGGCACGGTGGCGATGTTGTCGAGGATGGTGCGGTGCTGGAAGAGACCGGCGTTCTGGATGACGTAACCCATGGAGCGGCGCAGGGAGTTGACCGGCTGCTGCCGGATGTCCGCACCGTCCAGCAGGATGCTGCCCTCGGTGGGGTCCACCATCCGGTTGATCATGCGCAGCGTCGTCGTCTTGCCGCAGCCGGAGGGCCCGACGAGGACGGTGATCGCGCGGTCCGGTGTGTCCAACGACAGCCGGTCGACCGCGACCGTGCCGTCCGGGTACCTCTTCGTGACTGCATCTATCCGTATCAAAACGCCGAACACCCTTCGGGTCTGGCAGCTTTCCGCCCGTTCGCGGCCACGGGCCGGGCAGGCGCGGGCCGTTGCCGGGAGAGTCTAGACGGCCGCCTTCCCCGCCCCGCGGCGATCACGCCGCCCGTTCACCTCCCGGTCACGAGCCGCGACGGCGGCCGTGCACCGGCCCGGCGCCGCTACCACCCGGGTCTGACAATCGCCGGGGAGCGTCGACGACTTTCGGTCGGCCCGGCCCGGCGCACCGGTGCCGGGCGCCCGGGACGCGCCCCGCGAGCACGCCCGCGCACGCCGGCGGCCTGCGGGTAACCCCCGTCACCGGCTTGACCGGATCTCACCGCCCCGCCGCGCCGCCCGCCCGATGCTCCGTGGACCGACCGGCCGGCGCACGGGCGCCGGCCGTCCGTGCCGATCGAGGCCGAAGGGGAAAGCCGTGTCCATCGACGACGACACCATCACCGCACTGTCCCGGCGCCGCATCGAGCTGGCCCGGCAGGCGGGCAGCGACTGGCGGTTCTCCGAGAGCCTCAAGGAACTGAGCGAGGAGATGGCCCAGGAGTACGCGGGGCGCACCCTGGTGGAGCTGGTCCAGAACGGCCACGACGCGCTCGGCCCGGGCGGCCGGGGCCGTATCGCCGTCCTGCTCGACCTGGAGTCGCCCGGCCCCGAGGGGGACCTCGACCACCGGGGAACGCTCTACGTGGCGAACGACGGCGACGGGTTCACCGAGGCCGACTTCCGGCGGATCATCGAGTTCGGGCTGTCCGGCAAGGGGCCCGGCGAGGGCATCGGCAACAAGGGGCTGGGGTTCCGCAGCGTGCTCCAGCTGACCGACTGGCCGGAGATCCATTCCAGATCCGGGGCGGACTCGGCCGGCTTCGACGGGTTCTGCTTCCGCTTCGCGACGCCGGACGACGTGCGCGCCCTCGTCGCGGACCCCGAGGCCGCCTCCTGGGTGATCGACAAGGTGTCGCCGCTGGCGCTGCCGGTGCCCGCCGCCACCGCGGACCCCGTCGTCGAGGACTTCGCCGCACGCGGGTTCTCGACGGTGGTCCGGCTTCCGCTGCGCACGCGGAACGCCGTCGGCGCCGCGTTCGCCCAGGTCGCGGAGCTGGTGCGGGCCGAGGCCCCGCTGCTGCTCTTCCTCGACCGGATCACCGCCCTGACCGTGGAGACCCGGGGCAGCGCCGGACGGACCGGACGGCATGTGCTGACCCGCTCGGAGCGACCGCCCGCCTGGGCCACCGCGGAGGTGGGCGGACGGCTCACCGAGGTGGACCTGGGCGAGGCGGGCCGGTATCTGCTGGCGCGCGGGAGCGTCGCCGCCGACGCGCTGCGCGACGCCATCGAGCGGAGCGTCTCGGGCAACGAGATCCACAAGAAGTGGCGCGACTGGCGGGGCGACGCCTGGGTGGGCATCGCCCTGCCGCTCGACCGCGATCTCGACACGGGCGTGCTGTACACGTTCCTGCCGATGGGAGCCGAGGCCCCGGCGCCCTTCCCCGGGCACGCGCACGCCCCCTTCTTCACGAGGATGGCCCGGCTGCACCTCAACGACTCGGTGGCGCTCAACGACTTCCTCCTCGACGAGCTGGCCGCCCTCTGCCTGGACACCGCGCGGCGCCTGCGCGCCCACGCGCCCCGGGCCCTCGCCGTCCGCCTGGTGCCCGACGCGGTGTGCTGGACCCGCCTCGACCGGATCGACGCCGCCGCGCACGGCGCGCTGGCCGACGAAGCGGTGGTGCCGCTCGCCGGACCCGGTGAGGACGGATGGGGCTGTCTGCGGGAGTCCTTCGCCTGGCCCGACGACGGGGCCCCGTGGAAGGTCATGACCGCGACGGCGCTGGCCGCCTGCGGCGCCCCGGTCGTGGACCCCGCGGTGGGTGCCGCGCGCCAGGACAGGATCGACGTCCTGCACAGGGAGCTGCTCGGCGGACGGCGCATGCGGGCGGGGGCGCGGGTCAAGGCCGACTGGGCGGAGCGCCTGGCCGCGAGGCTGCGTCCCGGCACCTCCTCGCCGGTGGGCACGGAGTGGGCCGACTTCTACGACGACCTGGCGCAGGCCTTCCGGTGGGAAGGGGCCGCCGAGCTGCGGGGCCGCGCCGTCGTCCTGGACCACAACGGGGAACTGCACGCGACCCTGGGGGGCGAGTCCGGTGCGGGCCGCAGGCAGGAGAGCGTCTTCTTCGCGCCGGAGGGGCCCGGCACCGACCCGGCCGCCCGCGTCCCGAGCGACCTGCGGGCCCTGCGCAGACGTCTCGTCTTCACCCACCCCGCCATCGCCTGGCGGCCGCCGGGCCGCGGCTTCTTCGAGGGCAACCGGCTGATCCGCCGGTACCAGCCCGACCGGGTCCTGGACGCGCTGCGCGAACTGCTCGCCCAGCGGCCCTCGTCCGCGCTCTGCCGGGACGCGCTCGTCTTCGTCCACCGCCTGTACCCGCACCTCGGCCAGCCCCAGCGCGGACGGCTCGCCGGCATCGGCTTCCAGGTGCCCCTGCCGGGCGGCGGCTGGGCGAAGGCGGCCGACTGCCTGATGTCGCCGCGGTGGGGCACCGAGGGCGCCAGGCTCCTCGCGGACTTCCTGGACTCGGGCGGCGACACCGTCCCCGAACTGGCCGCGCTGCGGCGGCGCTGGATCTCCCCGCCCGAGGACTGGCCCGTGCGCGTGCCCGATCCCGCGCCGTGGCGCGAGTTCCTGCTGAGCGTCGGCGTCCGCGACGGACTGCCCCTCGACGAGGTCACGCTCCCCGCGGCCGAGGGCCGCAACCTCGCCCCCGGGCGCCTCGCCCACCGTTTCCCGCTCACCCCCGCGGTGGCCCGGGGCTGGGCGTGCGACGTGCGACGGAGATGGTCGTCGGGCGAGCACCCCCAGACGCCCTACGCGTTCGACCGGGCGGTGCCGCACCTGCCGGGCATCGAGGCGGTGGCGGGGCTCGACGCCGCGAGCCGGCGCCGCTTCGCCGACCTGATCCTGCACGGGCTGCGGACCTGGCCGCAGCACGCGCTCACGGTCGGCGTCCGCCGCCCGAGCCCCCGGCACCAGCGGAATCCGGACCCGCACACCTGGCCCACTCCGGTGAGTTCCGCCCTGCGCCATCTGCCGTGGCTGCCGGTCGAGGACGGCGCGGAGGGCGGCCTCTCCTTCGTCGCCCCCGGCCGGGCGTGGTACGGCGACGACAGCGAGCTGCCGCCCTTCGTCCCCCAACTCCCGCTGCCGGTGCGGCGGATGCTCGGCGAGAAGCGCACGCTGGAGCGGCTGCGCCGGCTCGGGCTGCGCGCGTGGGACGACCCCGGCGACGCGGCCGCGGCGGTACGGGACCTCGGGGTGCTGCTGGCCGACGGCCAGGTGCCGGCCCGCTTCGCCGTCCGCTTCAAGCGGCACTACCGGCAGGCGTGGCAGCACACGGCCGCCTCCGGGGCCTGGCCGTGGGCCGACGACGAGCCGGTCCGGCTGGCCGTGACGCAGTCGAACGCCCTGGTCGCGCACGCACTGGCGGACGAGGAGGCCGGTGCGCGGGGCGAGGGGCCCGGGGAACCGGACGCGGATACCGTCTACGTCGTCGACGAGGCCGCCCCGTTGAAGGAGTCCCTGATCGAACTCGCCGGGCACCCCGTTCTCGTCACCGCCCCCGAGCACGGCAAGGAGGTCGCGCGGCTGCTGACGCTCCATGGCGTTCCGCTGCGCAGGCTCTCCGGGACCGAGTTCCAGGTCCGCGCCCGCGACGGCCGGCCGATCACCCCGGCGGCCGACCGGCCCCTGCTGACGGACGGCAGGGAGTGGCTGGTCGTCCTGGTCGCCCTGGTCCTGGAACTGAAGTCCGGCGCCTTCACCCGCCGTGGCGAGCAGCGGGTCAGGGGGCTCCTGGACCTGCTGCACCTCGTCCGCGTCGCCCGGACCGAGGAGGTCGACATCCTGGTCGCCGGTTCCCCGGTGACGCCCCCGCCGACCGCGCGTGCCCTGGCCCTGCCGCACCCGGAGCACCCCACGGTCGTGGTGTGGGCGGGCGACGACGGCCGCTGCGAACTCCAGGCGTGCGCGCCCGCCCTCGCCCAGCTCCTGGGCGGCCCCGCGCTGCACGACGCGCTCGAACTGGCGCTGATGAAGGTGCGGCAGCGGCTGGGCACGCCACCGGCCGAACTCGTCGACGTGGACGACCGCACGCTCGCGTTCGCCCTCGACACGACCGAGCAGAAGGTCGCGGAGGTGCGCCGCGGCCTCACCGGCGAACTGGCCACCCTGGTACGCCGGTTGCGGCCCGTGCTGGTCTGCGCGGCGGGCCCCGCCCGGGCCGCCGAGGTGGACGGGGCGCTGCGCGGCGCCCGCTGCGAAGAAGCGCTGCTCGACGTCGTCGACCGCTACCGGACGGCGGTGCCGGCAACCGCGGCCGACCTGCTGGCCCGCGCCCGTGAACACCGCTCCCTGGCCGATCTGCGCGACGCCCTCGGCCTGGACTTCACCGCCTTCAACGCGGCACTCGAAGCGATCGGCCCGCCCTACCGCCCGCTGGCCCATCCCGAGCTGCACGAGCGGGCCCTCGACGAGTTCGTGCGCGCCCACGCCGACGCGATCCTGGACCGGCTGCGCGAGCACTACGCTCCCCTGGCGGCCGGCGGCGCGGACGTCTCGGGGTACGCCGTGGCCCGGCACTTCGAGAGACTGACCCCCGACCCGGCGTGGCTGCCGCTGTTCCGGGTGCCGCCGCCGGAGGTCATGCGCGGGCACGTCGGCGCGTGGCTGCGCGCCCAGGGAGCCGAGGAGGACGGCTGGGACGGCCCGCCGGACCCCGCCCTCACGCCGGTGGCGGAACTCCGCGCGGCCAACGCCGCCGGGCTCGACGCCCTCGTCCCCCGGCTCGTTCCGCTGGTGCGGGCGTGGTGCCGGGTCCACGGGGCCCCGGTTCCCGCGGCCTGGCAGCAGGCGCCCCTGATGCGCGCCAAGGACGGCCTCGACCGCTCCGGCCTGGCCGACCTGTCGCTCCTCACCGACGAGCAGTTGCTGCGCGCCGTCTTCCGCGAGCTGGGCCGGCCCCCGGGGATGCCGCTCGCCGCCGACGCGGCGAAGCTCGGTCTGTCCCCGGCGGATCTGGCCGCGGGCGCGTCCCGCCGTCCGGGCGGATCCGCCGCGCCCACGCCCACGATCACCATCGGCGGCACGGAGCTCCCTGTGGGCCGCGAGCAGTTGGCCCGGATCGCCGAGGTGGCGCACAGAAGCGTCGACGAGGCCCTGCTGGCGCAGCCCGGGACCGCCCGGCTCACGCCCATGGCGCCGGCCCCGCCCGCCCGCGGTGCCCGCCCCGCCGGGTCCGGCACCGGCGGCGCCGGGGTCCCCCGCCCCACTGACGCGCAGCGGGAGGCGATCGGTCTGGTGGGCGAGGTGGTGGCGGGCGCCTGGCTGCGCCGCAGGCACCGGGTCGTCCACTGGCGTTCGCGCCATGCCGCGCTGCTGGGAAGCCCCGCGGAAGCGGCGGCCGCATCGGATTCCCACGGCTGCGACTTCGAGGTCCCCTGGCGCAACACCTCACTGTTCTACGAGGTGAAGGCCCTGTCCGGCGCCTGGACGGGGTCCCCGGGGGAGCTGGAGTACGAGTTCGAGCTGGGCGCCTCCGAGCACCGCGCGGCGACGGCGCACGCCGCCACCACGCGCTACCGCGTCCTGCTCGTGACGTCCGCTCTGGACCCCGCGTCCCGCCGGCTGTTCGAGCTGCCCAATCCGCTCTCGCCCCGGGGCAGGGACTACTTCCGCATCGTCGGCCACGGACTGCGCCTGCGCTGCGCTCCCGGCCGGTGATCCGGCCCCGGCCTCACTCGCCGGCGGGTTCGAGCCGCAGGGAGATCGAGTTGATGCAGTACCGCTGGTCGGTCGGGGTCGGGTAGCCCTCCCCCTCGAAGACGTGCCCGAGATGCGAGCCGCAGCGGGCGCAGCGGACCTCGGTGCGCACCATGCCGAGGGAGCGGTCCTCGACCAGCTCCACGGCGTCGGTGTCCTTCGGGTCGTAGAAGGACGGCCAGCCGCAGTGGGAGGCGAACTTGGTCTCCGAGGTGAACAGTTCGGCGCCGCAGGCGCGGCAGGAGTAGACGCCCTTGGTGGTGGTGTCCGTGTACTCGCCGGTGAACGCGGGTTCGGTGGCGGCCCGGCGCAGTACCGCGTACTCGTTCGGGCTCAGCTCCGCGCGCCACTGCTCGTCCGGCTTCTCGACGTCGTACGACATGAGCCTCAGCCCCTTAACTCTGCGACAGGCGGTCCAGGATCAGCGGGCCCAGGTCGGTCACGTCGCCCGCGCCCATGGTGAGAACGAGATCACCGGGCTTCGCCATTCCCGCGATCACGGCCGGGATCTCCGCCTTGTCGTGCACCGCGGTGACGTCGGCGCCCGCGGCCCGCGCGGCCTCGATGATCAGCTCGCTGGTGACACCCGGGATCGGGTCCTCGCGGGCCGGGTAGATGTCCAGGACCACCGAGGCGTCGGCGAGCGCCAGGGTCTGTCCCATCTCCTTGCCCAGCTCCTGGGTGCGGGAGAACAGGTGCGGCTGGAAGACGACGAGGATGCGGGCGTCGCCGGCGGCGGCCCGCATGGCCTCCAGGTCCGCGGTCATCTCGGTGGGGTGGTGGGCGTAGGAGTCGATCACCTGGACCCCGGCGGCCTCGCCCTTCAGCTGAAGGCGCCGCTTGACGCCGGTGTAGGCGGCGAGCGCGGGCGCCAGCTCGGCGGCCGGGATGCCGAGCGCGGCACCGGCGGCGAGCGCGGCGACGGCGTTGAGGGCGTAGTGCCGACCGGGCACGGAGACCGCGAAGGTCAGCTCCTCGCCGTCCAGCACCACGGTGACCTGGCTCTTCAGCCCCTGCGGCACGATGGCGGTGACCCGGACACCGGCGTCCTCGGCCTCGCCGTACGTCACCGTCCTGACGGTTCCGGCGAGCCGGCGGGTCAGCTCGCGGGCGCCCTCGTGGTCGGCGGAGATCACCAGGGTGCCGCCGGGCACGATCTTCCCGGCGAAGGTCTCGAAGGACTCGTAGATCTCGTCCATCGAGGCGTAGTTGGCGTGGTGGTCCAGCTCGACGTTGAGGACGATGGCGACCTCGGGCGCGTACGTGTGGAAGCTGCGGTCCGATTCATCCGCCTCGGCGACGAAGATGTCGCCGTCGCCGTGCAGCGCGTTGGAGCCGGGCGCGTCCAGGTCGCCGCCGATGGCGTACGACGGCTTCAGGCCCAGCTCGCCGAGGGAGACCGCCAGCATCGAGGTGGTGGTGGTCTTGCCGTGGGTGCCGGCGACGGCGATCGGGCGCAGCCCGGTCATCAGCGCGGCCAGCGCGTCCGACCGGTGCACGACCGGGATGCCCAGCTCTGCGGCGCGGGCCAGCTCCGGGTTGTCCTGGCGGATGGCCGACGAGACGACGACACAGCTGGCGTCGTCGGCGAGGTGCTCGGCGGCGTGCCCGATGTGCACGGTGGCCCCGAGCGCCCGCAGCGCCTCGGCGGTCGCCGAGTCCTTGGCGTCGCTGCCGGCCACCTTCGCCCCGCGCTGCGCGAGGATCTTGGCGATCCCCGACATCCCGGCGCCGCCGATGCCGATGAAGTGCGGTCGGTCCATGGCGGTAGGAAGGCCGGGTGCCATGCGTTTCTCCCCAGAGACGGTGCGAGCTTGAGCGGCCCTAGCCTATGCGCTGGAGCACCGGGCTCCGCGCAAGGAGGGCCGGCCGGTACGGCCCGGGGCGATCACGCCTTGCTGTGCGAGAACAGCTTGAGCACGGGCACGCCGACCCGGTGCCGGGCCCGCGAGGCCCAGTCCCGGTGGAAGAACTCCTCCACATAGTGCGGATCGGTGAGCACGATCACCTCGTCCGCCCCCACCTCGGCGACCATCGACTTCAGCGCGTCCAGCGGGTGGTCCTCGATCAGCCGGCCGTCCGCCGTGCTGCCCGACGCCCGCAGGGCGGTCACGGACACGTCGAGGGCACGCTGCCCGACGCTCCGCGCGTCCTCGCCCTCCGGCGTCTCGTGTTCGCGCACCGCCTCGTCCAGCTCTCCGAGCGCGATGTCGTCGATGGCGCGCAGCAGACGGTCCGCCTGGTCGCCGCGCGGCTGGAGGAGGACATGGAAGGTGACGGGCTCGTCGCCGTGCAATGTGGTGACGAACTCGACGTCGGCCGACGTCATGGCCTTCTCGATCATCAGAATGCTTGTGAACACCAGACGCCTCTTCTCCTCCGTGGGCCCGGGCGAGCCCCCTGCAAAAACCATCCTTCCCCGTGCTCGCACGGGTACTGCCGGTCTAAGTGTGCCCGCCGGAGACCAAACGGAACGGCATGTTCCGCCGATGTCAGGGCCGGCGGTAACGACCGAACAGGAATCCGTCCTCCTCCAGGAGCGACACGAGGTCGAACCGGCGCGGCACGGCGACCGAGGGTCCCCCGGCGATCCGCTGGGCGTCCCCGGCGGTGAGCGTCGGCGAGAGGGTCAGGCACAGCTCGTCCAGCACCTCGGCGGCGATCAGCTGGCCGAGCAGCCGGGGGCCGCCCTCGGTGAGGAGCCGCGTGTGGCCGAGGGCCGCGAGGGCGCTCACCGCGCGGGCCGGGTCGACACCCATGCCCTCGCCCGCGACGACCACCCGGGCGCCGGCCCGCTCCGCGGCGGCGACGCGCTCGGGCGCGGCCGCGGCCCCGGTCAGGACCAGGGTGGGCACGAGCGGCGAGGTGAACAGCGGCAGCGAGTAGTCCAGCTCCAGGCTCGCGGAGACGACCGCGATCGCCGGGGCGGGGGCCTGTCCGGCCGCCTCGCGGGCCGCGGCGAAGTCCGCCCGGGCGCGGGCCGGCCGGTACCCCTCCTGCCGTACCGTTTCCGCACCGACGACGATCACGTCCGCGAGCGCCCGCAGCGTGCCGAAGATCCGCATGTCGGCGGCGCTGGAGATGGGCTGGGAGTGCCCGTCGTGCTGGGCGGCGCCGTCGAGCGAGGAGACCATGTTGCCGCGCAGCCAGGGCCGGGGCGCGTCCGGGGCGTGGTCCCGGGGCTCCGGGTAGGCGTAGGCGGCGGCCAGCTCCGCGAAGCTCCACTCTCGGTCGGCGGCCGGCGCGCCGGGGGCCTGGGCTGGTGTTTCGTCGGTCACAGGGAACAGGCGTCGCATGTCGTGCAGTGTGACACGGCGCTTAGCATGGGTAACCGTGTCGTCCTCCACCAGCGCCCCCGGATCCAGCGCCCTGACCGAAGCGGGCCCCCTCTCCCTGTGCGAGCGCGAGCCGCACGTCCCCGCGGACCGGCTGGTCGCCGAGATGGTGCCGCCGCCGCGCTTCGACTCGGTCCGCTTCTCGACCTACATCCCGGACCCCAACCAGCCCAGCCAGAGCGAGGCGGTCACGGTCCTGGAGGGCTTCGCGGCCGGGCTCGGCGGGGCGCACGCCTCCGGCTCGGGCCGGCGCGGCTTCCTCGGCTTCGGCCGGGCCAAGGCGCCCAAGACCCCGGCGGGTCCTCGCGGGGTGTACCTCGACGGCGGCTACGGCGTCGGCAAGACCCACCTGCTCGCCTCCCTGTGGCACGCCACCCCCGCCGAGCCCTCCCGCAAGGCGTTCGGCACCTTCGTGGAGCTGACCAACCTGGTGGGCGCCCTCGGCTTCCAGCAGACCGTGCGCACGCTCAGCGACCACCGGCTGCTGTGCATCGACGAGTTCGAGCTGGACGACCCGGGCGACACGGTGCTCGTCTCCACGCTGCTCGGCAAGCTGGTCGAGGCGGGCGTGGCGCTGGCCGCCACCTCCAACACGCTGCCCGGCAAGCTGGGCGAGGGCCGGTTCGCGGCCGCCGACTTCCTGCGCGAGATCCAGGGACTGTCCGCCCACTTCCGCACCCTGCGCATCGACGGCGAGGACTACCGCCACCGCGGCCTGCCCGAGGCGCCGGCGCCGTTCACCAACGAGCAGGTGACCCGGGCGGCGCACGCCACCGAGGGTGCCTCCCTGGACGACTTCCCGCGGCTGCTGGAGCACCTGGCGAAGGTGCACCCGAGCCGGTACGGCGCGCTGACCGACGGGCTGAAGGCGGTCTGCCTCACCGATGTGCGGCCGGTGCCGGACCAGTCGACGGCGCTGCGCCTGGTGGTGCTCGCGGACCGGCTCTACGACCGCGAGGTCCCGGTGCTGGCGTCCGGGCTGCCGTTCGACCGGCTGTTCAGCGAGGAGATGCTGAACGGCGGCTACCGCAAGAAGTACTTCCGCGCGATATCCCGGCTCACCGCCCTCGCCCGGGACGCGAAGGGGCTCGTCGGCTCCTGAGCGGAGAAACACAGGTCAGCATCGCCTCCGTCCCTCCATGGGGTGAATTGCCACCCATGGGGGGCTTTGCCGCGCTAAGGTCGTTCTTGACCTTTCATTGACCAGTGCTTGGCCTGCACGAGAGGCGTGGTCCGCTGATGCAGCCCCTCATCGACAACGCCCGGGACTTCGGACGGCGCCCCGAGGAGTTCGCCCGGCTGGCCGCGGGCCAGTCCCCCGAGGTCCTGTTCATCACCTGCTCCGACTCCCGGGTCGTCCCGGCCCTGATCACCGGCGCCCGCCCCGGCCAGCTGTTCGAGCTGCGCACCGCGGGCAACATCGTCCCGCCGCACACCTCGACCCACCCCACCAGCGAGGCGGCCACCATCGAGTACGCCGTGCAGGTGCTCGGCGTCCGCGACATCGTGGTCTGCGGCCACTCGCACTGCGGCGCCGTCGGCGCGCTGGTGCGCGGTGACGACCTGACCGCCGTCCCCGCCGTGCGCGACTGGCTGGCGCACGCGGCGCACCGCCCGTCCGGCGCGGCCGAGGACCCGGAGGTCGCCGAGGCCGTGCAGTGCCACGTGCTGACCCAGCTGCTGCGGCTGCGCTCCTACCCGTGCGTGGAGCGCGCCCTGGCGCGGGACCGGCTCACGCTGCACGGCTGGTACTACGAGGTGCACACCGGCGCGGTGCGGGCTTACCGGGCGGAAACCGACTCCTTCGACTCCCTCTGAGGAGTTACAAAAGTGGCATATCGTTGCATGGACAGATGAAACGGACCTCTGTGCGAGGGGGTCATCATGGCCCAGGAGCTGGTGGGGGCGATCGTCGCGCTGGTCTGCGTCGCCCTCGTGTACATGGGGATGGCGGCCCGGGTCGTCAAACAGTACGAGCGAGGGGTGCTCTTCCGGCTCGGCCGGGTCGCCGGTGACGTACGGCCGCCGGGCCTGACGCTGATCCTGCCCTTCGTGGACCGGCTGCAGAAGGTCAACATGCAGATCGTCACGCTGCCGATCCCCGCCCAGGAGGGCATCACCCGCGACAACGTCACCGTCCGCGTGGACGCGGTCGTCTACTTCCGGGTGGTCGACGCGACGAGCGCGCTGGTGAAGGTCGAGGACTACAAGTTCGCCGTCTCCCAGATGGCCCAGACCTCGCTGCGGTCGATCATCGGCAAGAGCGATCTGGACGACCTGCTGTCCAACCGCGAGCAACTCAACCAGGGCCTGGAGCTGATGATCGACAGCCCGGCCGTGGGCTGGGGCGTCCAGGTGGACCGGGTCGAGATCAAGGACGTCTCGCTGCCCGACACCATGAAGCGTTCCATGGCCCGCCAGGCCGAGGCGGACCGGGAGCGCCGGGCCCGCATCATCAACGCCGACGCCGAACTCCAGGCGTCCAAGAAGCTCGCCGAGGCAGCCGAACAGATGTCGGGCACCCCGGCCGCGCTCCAACTGCGGCTGCTCCAGACGGTGATGGCGGTGTCGGCCGAGAAGAACTCCACCCTCGTCCTGCCGATCCCGGTGGAACTGCTGCACTTCCTGGAGCGGGGCAACCGGGAGCCCGCCCCGAGCGGGGAGCCCGGATCCCGGCCGGCCCCGGGCCTGCTCCCGCAGCCCGACGCCGAGCGGGACCCGCGGGGCGAGGCGCCCGACGGCGAGGCGGTGCCGGGTCCCGGCCTGCGACTGGACCCGCCGACCGGCGGCCCGGACCTGGAGCCGGGCTCCCCGGTCACCGCGCCCGACGGCGAACCGGCGGCACACCCCGGCGTGCGACTCGACCCGCTGACCGGCGCCCCCGACCTGGAGCCGGGCCTGCGGGACGGCACGCCGGACGCCGAACCGGGCAGGCACACCGACCGGTAACCTGCCTGGATGTCACGATCCATACCTTCGGACGCGCCGGTGCGCGGGGCGCAGGTGCGCGAGGCCGTCGCCCACTGCGTCGAGACGCTTTCCGGGGTGCCGTCCGACCAGTGGGGGGTTGCGGCCGGCGACCTGGAGTGGACCTGCTGGGAGACCCTGGAACACCTCGCGGACGACCTGCTCACCTACGCGTTGCGCTTCGGGCTCGCGCGCCCGATGGGCGTCCCGCGGGTGCCGCTGCGCCTGTCCCGTGACCGCGCCGGCGGTCCGGCGAACGTCGTCTTCGGCGACTCGGCGGCGGGGCCCGAAGGACTCCTGACGGTGGTCGAGGCGTGCGGCGGCCTGCTCGCGGCGGCCGTGGACAGCGCCGACCCCGCCGTGCTGGCCCCGCATGTCTTCGGCGCTTCCGACCCGGAGGGGTTCGCCGCCATGGGCGTCGTCGAGACCCTCGTCCACACGTACGACATCGCCCGGGGAGTCCGGCGCGACGGGACCCCGCCGGAGGACCTGAGCCGCCGGGCCCTCGACCGGCTCTTCCCGGACGTGACTGTCACCGACAGCGCCTCGGCCACCCTGCTGTGGGCCACCGGCCGCACCGGCACCCCCGAACGGCCCCGCCGAACGGACTGGCGCTGGTACGGCGCTCCCCGAGGGGCCCGGTGACCGCCTGAAGGACCGCGGGGCCCCCGGCCCCCCGTCACCAGGGGCCATATCTCTCGTCAGCCCGGCAGGGCGTTCTCCAGGAGCACTTCCGCCGCTGCCCGCGCGTGGCGGCCGTAGTCCGGGTCGCCCAGCACCATGGCCCGACTGGCCGCGCCGTCCGCGAGCGTGACGAGCTGCTCGGCGAGTGCGGCGGGCTCGCGGCAGCCCAGCTCCGCCACCAGCGCGGTCACCAGCCGCACCATCAGCAGTTTCTGTTCGCGGGCGTAGGAGTGGACCGCGCTGTCCGGGTCGGGGAACTCCGCGGCGGCGTCGATGAACGGGCATCCGCGCACCGGAGCCGCGTCGGCCGCGGGCAGGGCGAAGAGCGCGAGGATCCGCTCCCTCGCCGGGACGTCCTCGCGCAGCAGCACGCTCTCCAGGGTCCGGCCCGTCGTGGCGAGGTCCTGGAGATGGGCGACGACCAGGTCGCTCTTGGTCCGGAAGTGCGCGTAGAGCGTGCGCTTGGACACCGGCGCCTGTTCCGCGACCTGTTCCATGCCGGTCGCGTTGATCCCCTGGCTCGCGAACAGCCGGGCGGCCGCGGCCAGGATGCGCTCGCGCCCGCCACGCCCCTGCCGCCGGGGCGCCGTCGTCACCGTACTCATGAATGAAGTATACGTTCCCGTTTACTCCAGAGGGCATGTGTGGGCTACAGTGGCGCCGCAAGTAAACGAGAGCGTTTACCTAAGCGTCCCTGAGGAGTCTCATGAGCGGGCCGAATCCCACCGAGCTGAGCCACTACGCGGAGAAGCTGATACGCGGCCGGCACGCGACACGCGCGTTCCGCCCCGAAGCGGTGCCCGCGGACACGATGCGCGCCGTCTTCTCGCTGGCCGGCGCCGCGCCGTCCAACTCCAACGCGCAGCCGTGGCGGGTCGAGGTGGTCAGCGGCGCACGACGCGAGCGCCTGGCGGACGCCTTGCTGGCAGCCCACGCCGAACAGCGCGCCTCGGCCGACTTCCCGTACTCCGAGGGCATGTACGCCCCCGTCCACCAGGAGCGGCGGGCGGCGTTCGGCGCCGGTCTGTACGGAGCGCTGGGCATCGGCCCCGAGGACCACGCGGCACGCGCGGCCTACGACGCGGAGAGCCTGCGCTTCTACGGGGCGCCCCACGCCGCTTTCCTCTTCGTCACCGGCGACGGCGGCGCACGGCTGGCCGCCGACGTCGGCGCCTACATGCAGACGCTGCTGCTGGCCATGGCCGCCTACGGGGTGGACAGCTGCCCGCAGGGCCTGCTCAGCTTCTACGCCGACACCATCCGGCGCGAACTGGGCGTCACCGAGGGGAAGTTGCTCGTGGGCGTCTCGTTCGGCTACGCCGACGAGAGCGCGCCGGTGAACCGGGTGACGACCGAGCGCGCCGCTCTCGAGGCGACCACCGCGTTCCACGGCTGACGAGCCTGCCGCGGCTCGCCGGTCCCGCCGCCCGCACACCCGGCCGGTGGTGCACTAGCGTGCCGGGCATGCGCAAGGAAGTGGCGATCGTGGCGGCCGTACTGGCGGTTGCCGTCGCGGGCTGCGGAGGCGGTACCGGCGAGGGCACCGGCGCGGGCTCCCCCACCACCGCGGCCCCCGCCTCCGCCCGCCGGATGTCGGTGACGAGCCCGGCCTACCCCGACGGCGGCACCATCCCGCGCCCCCACACCTGCGACGGCGAGGACGTCTCGCCCCCGCTCGTCCTGACCGGCGTGCCCGGCGGCACGGACTCGCTGGCCATGGTGATGCGGGACCTCGACACCCCGCACGGCGCCTTCGCCCACTGGCTGGTGTGGGACATCGGCGCGGGCACCCGCCGACTGGCCGCCGGACAGCGCCCGCCGGGGGCCGAGGAGGGCCGCAACGGCTTCGGCACGGACGGGTACCGAGGCCCCTGCCCGCCCCGCGGTGACCACCCGCACCGCTATCTCCTCACGGTCTACGCCACCGACCGCCGCCCGCCCGTCTCCCCCGGCGCCTCCCTGGACGCCCTCCGGCGCGCCCTGTCCGGCCACACCCTCGCCACCGCCACCCTGACCGGCCGCTACGGTCACTGAGCGGGGACCGGCCGGCGGATCGCGCGCCGCCCGACGCACCATCGAAGGACGCATACGCGGAAGGAGCGCCCGTGGCCGGGAGGAGCGAACTGCGCGAGCTGCTCCGTCTTCCGCCGGGCGAGCCCGTCGAGCTGGCCGCGCACGACGCTGCGGCCACCCCGGGCGCCCCCGGCGGCAAACGGGCCTCGCTCGCCGACGCCGCCCGCACCGGCAAGAAGCTGGCCCGCCTCCAGGAGCGGCTGTGGGCGGCGGGCACCGCGGGCGACCGGCGCCGGGTGCTGCTGGTGCTCCAGGGGATGGACACCAGCGGCAAGGGCGGCACGGTCAAGCATGTGATCGGCCACCTCGACCCGTCGGGCTGCCGTGTCCGCGCCTTCAAGGCGCCCACCGAGGAGGAACTGCGGCACGACTTCCTGTGGCGGGTGCGGCGGGAGCTGCCCGAGCCCGGGGAGATCGGCGTCTTCGACCGCTCGCACTACGAGGACGTCCTGGTCGCCCGTGTCCGCCACCTGGTCCCGCCCGCCGTGATCGGCAGCCGCTACGGCCTGATCGGCGACTTCGAACGCGCCCTCGCCGAGGACGGCGTGACGGTGATCAAGTGCTTCCTCCACCTGTCCGCCGAGGAGCAGCGGCGCCGGTTGCTGCGCCGCCTGGACCGCCCGGACAAACGCTGGAAGTTCGCCCCTTCCGACATCGACGAACGCGCCCTGTGGCCCGCCTACCAGGAGGCGTACGCGCTGGCCCTGGAGCACTGTTCGGCCCCGTACGCGCCCTGGTACCTGGTTCCCGCCGACCACAAGTGGTACCGCAACTGGGCGGTCGGCCGGCTGCTCCTGGAACACCTCCGTGAGCTGGACCCCCGGTATCCGGGGGCCGGCGTCGACGTGGCGCGGTGCCGGGAGCGGCTGCTGGAGGAGACGTGAGCCGGGCCGGGGCGGGGGTACCCGGCGGGCATGCGCAAGGTCACCGAGTCGTACTGGCTGGGCACCGCCCCAGGACCCCGGCACCCCGCCCTGACCGAGGACGCCGAGGCCGACGCGGCCGTGGTGGGCGCCGGGATGGCCGGACTCAGCACCGCGTACGAACTGGCCCGGGCCGGGCTGCGGGTGGTGGTGCTGGAGGCCGGCGAGGTCGCGGGCGGGGTCACCGGCTACACCACCGCCAAGCTGTCGGCCCAGCACACCCTGATCTACGACCGGCTGCGGCGCACCCGGGGCCCCGAGGGGGCGCGGCTGTACGCCCGTTCGCAGTCGGAGGCGATCGGGCACGCGGCCGCCCTCGTGGCCGAGCTGGGCATCGCCTGCGAGTGGGAGACCCGCGACGCGTACACGTACGTGCGCGACCCGGAGCGGGTGGACGAGGTGCGGGCGGAGGCGCGGGCGGCGCGCGCCGCTGGCCTGGACGCCTCGTTCACGACGGAGACCGGGCTGCCGTTCCCGGTGCCGGGCGCGGTGCGGGTGACCGGGCAGGCGCAGTTCCACCCGGTGAAATACCTGCGGGCGCTCACCGAGGACCTGATCGCGCGCGGCGGCCGGGTGTACGAGGGGACGCGCGTCGTCGGCCTGGACGAGGGCGGCGGTTCGGGCCCCTGCCGGCTGACGACGGAGTCGGGCCGTACCGTGACCGCCCGGGACGTCGTCGTCGCCACCCACTACCCGGTGTTCGACCGGGCCCTGCTGTTCGCCCGGCTGCACCCGCGCCGCGAACTGGTCGTCGCCGGGCCGCTGGGCGACGGCCCGGACCCGGAGGGCATGTACATCACGCCGGAGGAGAACACCCGCTCGGTGCGCACCGCGCCGTACGGCGAGGGCGGGCGGCTCCTCGTGGTCACCGGGGAGCACTTCACCCCGGGCACCGGCGACCCGGGAGCCGGATTCGACGGGCTCGCCGCCTGGGCCGAGAAGCACTTCCCCGGGGTGGCACTGGACCACGCCTGGGCCACGCAGGACAACGACTCGACCGACACCGTGCCGCTGGTCGGCCCGCTGCACCCGGGCGCCCGGCACACCTATGTGGCGACCGGTTTCGGCGGCTGGGGCCTGAGCGGCGGCATCATGGCCGGGCTGCTGCTGACCGCGCTGATCACCGGCCGGGACAGCCCGTGGCGGGAGCTGTACGACCCCCGGCGCCTGAAGTCCGTGGTGCGTGAGGCGCCCTCGCTGCTGAAGACGCAGGCCGAGGTGGCCCGGCACCTCGTCGGCGACCGGCTGAAGCCGCCGGCCGCCCTGGACGACCTGGCCCCGGGCGACGGCGCGCTGGTCCGCGCCGGGGACCAGCGGCTCGCGGTGCACCGCGACGACGAGGGCGCGCTGCACGCCGTCTCGGCCCGCTGCACCCACCTGGGCTGCCTGGTCTCCTTCAACCGTGCCGAACGCGCCTGGGAGTGCCCCTGCCACGGGTCGCGGTTCGACGTCGACGGCCGGGTGCTGCAAGGGCCCGCGGTGCGGCCCCTGGAGCGGCGGGACATCGGGTCCGCCGAGTGAGGCCGCGCGGGTGACCGTACCGCCGCGCCACGAGTCATATCGGCATACAAACGGGCAATCAGCCCTACGTTCGTAGGGTGATCCCACCAGCACGCCGTATTGCCGCCGTCACCGCCGTCTGCGCCCTGGGCGCGGCCCTCGCCGCCTGCGGGACCGAGCGCCCCGCGGGCACCACCCGGCCGGTCCCGGCCAGGTCCTCCGTCTCCGCCTCCCCGTCCGCCTCCCGTCCGCCCGTGCTCACCCCGGGCCCGAACGGACTGACCCCGGTCTTCGAACACGGCCCGCGCACGCTGGGGAAGACCGTGGCGTTCACCTTCGACGCCGACATGACCGCCGACGAGGGGCCCCGCGCGGCCGCCGGCGAGCACTTCGACAACCCCGGCCTGATCGGCGCCCTGCGCGCCCTCAAGGTGCCCGCGACCGTCTTCATGACCGGCCGGTGGGCCGAGCAGTACCCGGACGAGGCCCGCAGCCTCGGCGCCGACCCGCAGTTCGAGGTCGCCAACCACTCCTACAGCCACTACGCGTTCACCCCCAGCTGCTACGGCCTGCCCACCATCGACGCCTCGAGGATGCGGGCGGACGTGGAGCGGGCGAACACCGCCTTCCGCAAGGCGGGCCTGCGCGACGCGCTGCCGTACTTCCGTTTCCCGGGCGGCTGCTACAACGACCAGGTGCTGCGCACGCTCGGCGGGCTCGGCATGACCGCGGTCCAGTGGGACGTGGTGAGCGGGGACGCGTTCGCCACGGACGCCGACGCGGTCGCCAAGCAGGTGCTGGACGGGGTGAAGCCGGGCTCGGTGGTCATCATGCACTGCACCCGCAGCGCCGCCCCGACCACCGAGACCGTCGTCCGCACCGTCGTACCGGAGCTGCGCAAGCGCGGCTACCGGTTCGTCAAGGTCTCCCAGCTGATCGGCGAGAGCCCCGGCCACCGCTGAGTCCGCTCAGGGTGTTCTGCGGGCGGTGAGCGCGCAGGCCAGGGCGAACGCCGCGGCCGTGAGCAGGATCGCCCCGGCCAGCGGCAGCAGCGGCACCGGCACCCGGCCGGACTGCGAACCGGTGACCAGCCCGCCGACCGCGGCCCGCGCCGGGGAGCCCGCGGCCACCGTGGCCAGCAGCGCGCCCAGCAGCATCGCGGGCACCGCGCGCCCGGCGCCGCGCAGCAGCGGCCAGTGGGTGAGCGCGCCGACGGCCGCACCGAGCAGCGCGCACACGAGCACGGCCGACAGCCCCGCGGCCCCGGCCGCCGGGCGGGACACCGGGACCCGGTCGCCGTTGCTCGCCGGATCGCTGATCAGGGTGAGGACGACCGTCGCCGCCGTACCGAGCAGCGCCGCCGCGAGCAGCGCCGTCAGCAGACAGGCGAGGTGCGCCCGGGCGGGCCCGCGCGGGGCGGCGGCGCAGGCCCGGGCGGCCGGCGGCTCGCCGGTGACACAGATCCGCACCAGCCAGGCGGCCACCGGCAGCAGCCCGGCGGCCGTGTAGCCGAGCGAGTCCAGCACCGGCTGGCCGCCCTGCACACCGACCGCGAGGAACGCGGCGTACAGGATCGCCGGGGGCAGCCAGCGCTGGGAGCGCAGCAGCAGTTCGGCGTGGTAGCGCAGGAGTGCGGTCATGGCCGGGTCTCCGGGTTCGGGGACGGTGCGGGTACGACGCTCACCACGTGCCAGGGCGGCCGGGCGCTGAGCAAGGCCCGCAGCAGGGCGTCGGAGCGCGCGGCGGGGACGACGAGCCGGTGACCGACGTGCCCCGCCGCCTCGGCGGAGACGACGAGCCGCGCCGCGTCGGCCGGCAGCGGCGCCCCGGCGGGACCTTCCGCGACCACGACCGCGCACGCCCCGGCCGCCTCGGGGGCCGCGGCCGTACGGTGCTCCAGCCCGCCGTCGACCACGGTGTACGTGGCGTCCGGCGCCCCGGCCAGCCGGCGCGGGTCGTGGTCCACGAAGACGACGGCGCCGCCCGCGGCGGTCCGCTCGGCCACCGCCCGCTCCAGCTCGGCCCGCGCCGCCGCGTCCAGCCCGGTCCAGGCCTCGTCGAGGACCAGCAGCTCGGGTTCGGCGAGCAGCGCCTGCGCGACGGCGACCTTCTGGCTGCCGCCCTTGGACAGCCGTGCCATCGGCGTGCCCGCGTACCCGGCCGCGCCGAACCGCTCCAGCCAGACCCCGGCGGCGCGGGCGGCGGAGGCACGGGACAGACCGTGCACGGTACCGAGGCGGGTGAGGTAGCCGGCGGCGGTGAAGGGCAGCGCGGACGGGAACCGCTCCGGCACGTACGCCGTGCGGGGACGGCCGGTGATCCGGCCCTCGGTAGGCGCGTCGAGCCGGGCGAGCAGACGCAGCAGGGTCGACTTGCCGGTGCCGTTCGCCCCCTCCACGCGGATGAGGGTGCCGGGGGCGATGCCGAGGTCGACGCCGCGTAACACCCAGGGGCCGCGGACCCCGTAGCGGCGCCCCACGGCGGTCAGGCGCAGATGACGGTGCATGGGGGTCATTCTTCTGCAGCGCGCCTTGGCGCGGGGCCGTGGCCGGGATGCGGGACCGCGCGTTGATCGGCGCGCGGGCGGCTTCGTAGGCTGGACCCTCGTGAGCGAAGTTCCCGAGTACGTGCTGCCCCTCGTCGTCCGCATCGAACGCGCCGCGCCGCCCGCGCGCACCGATGCCCTGGAGACCTCCGCGCGGGCGGTGCTGACGCTGCTCGGCGACGAGCGGGCGCGCGGCGACGGCGAGTGGGCCGAGCTGGTGCGCGGCTGGGAGGACGCCCGGATCCGCAAGGTGGTCCGGCGGGCCCGGGGCGCCGAGTGGCGGCGCGCGGAGGCGCTGCCCGGCATCACGGTGACCGGCAAGACCGCGGAGGTACGGGTCTTCCCGCCGGTCCCGCTGGACGGCTGGCCCAAGGACCTGGCGAGGCTCCAGGTGTCCGGCACCGAACTCGACGACCCGGAGCCGCCCCGTCCCGCGGACCCCGGCACGCCGGTCCTCTGGCTCAACCCGGAACTGACGATGTCCGCCGGCAAGACCATGGCCCAGACCGGCCACGGCGCCCAACTGGCCTGGTGGGCCCTGCCCGAGGAGGCCCGCGCCACCTGGCGCGCCGCCGGCTACCCCCTCTCCGTCCGCACGGCTCCCCCGACCGACTGGCCCCGCCTCACGGCAAGCGGTTTGCCGGTGGTGCGCGACGCGGGGTTCACGGAGATCGCACCGGGGTCCTGCACGGTGGTCGCGGACCATCCGGCGCTGCACTGAGCCTGCGCCAACGTGAAACCGCAGTTCAAAGGGGTGGTCTGACCGATTCTCGGAGTGCTCACGCTGGTCGGGGGCGGCATGGCGAGCGCGCGTCGAGGGAGCGGCCCTCTGGCTCGGGGCCTTCGGAGAGGTGGGCCTGGGAGCTGATGCAGCGGAAGCCTGACCCTCGGCAGCAGAAGACAAAAGCCCAGCCCGCTCTGGTCTTCCGGATCCAGTGCGGGGCGGGCGCCCATGGAGCCGATTCCCGGATCGGTCCTGCGTAGAGCCACCATGCAGGCGGCTCGTACGGCCGGTCTGAGCGCCTACCCAACCGCAACAAACTGACGGTCGATCAGGAAAAGCGTCACAGTTGGCGCTGACAATCTGACCATGGTCAGCAATTTTGTCGAGTGCCTCGCGACGAATCGGACTGGATCATGAACGCGGCGTCGCGAGCTGGGTGAACACATCGGCAACCTGCGAGCCGCGGCCCACCACACCTCGGAGACCCTCTCCGAGGCCACCGGCACCCCCCAGCGCATCGATCCGGCGAGACGGACGTCCGCTACAGCGACTTGCTCCGCATCGCCTCCGCCCTCAAGAGCGACGTGGCAGCGCTCATGGAGACAGACGCCTCCTGGTCGAGCCTGGGCCAGAGGGAAGTTGCCAGAGGCGACGTTCATGCCGCGATCGACACAAGAACGGGCCTTGCGGCCGAAGAACCGCAAGGCCCGTGCCAGGTACGCCTGTTGCTGCACGGAGTACCGTTCTGAGTGTCGAGTTCAGAACGGAGTCCAGTATGCCCCCGCACTCTGAAGAACACACGGGCGCACGCATCGCGCACGTACGTAAAACCCGTCGCTTGACCCAGCGCGAACTGGCCGCGCTTTCCAACGTCTCCTACAGCACAGTCACCAAGGTCGAACAGGGCGTCATGCCCCCCAGCCCCTCAGTGGTGGGCGCGCTGGCCCGCGCCTTGTCCGTGCCGGTGTCCGACCTCAACGGGCAGCCGTACTTTGACGAGCTGCGCCAGGACCAGCTCGACGGTCTCATCAACCCGATCCGCGAGGCGCTGAACATCTATGACCTCGGGCCCGATCCGGACGTCACACCCCGCGCGCTGGCAGCACTGGAGGAGCACGCGGATCAACTGTGCGCGCAGGTGCGCGCCACGAACATCAAGCAGGTCGCGACAGAGCTGCCAGGGCTGATCCATGAGGCGACGACGGCAGCCCACACCAGCGGCAGCGCGCGGAGCTGGCAGCTGCTGGCCAGCACCTACAGGACCGCGTACGACGTCACGACCAAGCTCGGCTTTCCCGACCTCTGCACGGTCGCCCTGGACCGCATGGACTGGGCAGCACAGCGCGCCTCCGATCCGGTGCTGGGCGGCATGCGCCAATACCTGCGCGCCCTGGCCTACCTCCGGGCCAGCGACTACAAGACGGGCAAGCGGCTGGTCCGCCTCGGCATGTCCATCCTGGAACAGGCCGAACCTGGGCGCGTCCTTGACGTCGTTACCGGGCAACTGCATCTGGGAGCCGCCGTGCTCGCCGGCCGGGACAAGGACACGGACACGGCCGAGGAGCACCTCGCCGAGGCGGCCCGCATCGCGAAGCGCACCGGGCCTGCCGAAAAGGTGCACTGGCTGTCCTTCGGGCCCACGAACGTCGGCGCGCACCGAGTCAGCGTCCTCGCTGAGCTGGACCTATACCCGGACGCCGTCCGCCAGGCAGAGGACATGGTGATCGCGGGCGACTGGCCGCCGTCCCGGCTCGCCCACCACCACGCGGAGGTTGCGCGGGCCCAGATGTGGACGGGCCAGACCGAGGCGGCCTTCAAGAGCCTGCTCAAGGCGCGCAAGCTCGCCCCGCAGCAGACCCGCTACCACCCGACCGTCCGCGAGACCTATGCCGGTCTGGACGCGGCGAGGCGCCGGATGCCTGATTCTTTCAGCAACTATGGTGCATGGCTTGGCATGTGACACTAAGACAACTATTGGCCCTAGCTATCAGTGATGTCTGATAGTTAGGGCCTTTTCGTGTCGGCATCCTGCTAACAGAAGAACCCCGGCGACCGCGCGAACGGCCCCGGGAGTGGCCAACGCTCAAAACTCAGTGGGAGCGTCGACATGTTGAACACTACCGTTCAGCCCCCGGTGGACGCACGGGGCAGAATGACGATGCGGGTCTACACCGTGGACCGCGACGGCACGATCACCCAGGACCGGGGAACGGTCACCGTGGCTATCAGCGAGAAGAAGCCGCCGCTGCCCACGTCCGACTCCTACCCGCCGTGCCGTTGCCCGCTCCACCGAGCGGAACAGGCGGTGAGCCGGTGAACCCGACGATGAAGCAGGCCGCCGACACGGAACCGCTGGACATCGCCTTCATGCGCGAGACGGCCGCCCTGCTGCTCGGCCCCGAGCGCGAGCCCAGCGCGCTGCCTCCGGTGCCCGCGGACGTGGACACGCTCATCCTTGCGCTGCGCGGCCACCTGGAGCTGCTGATCCCCGAGGTGGAGCAGCGGGCCAGGCAGCTGCCGAAGGACAGCGCCGTCCGGTACTGCGCGAACGCGTGCGTGGGCGAGGCCCGCGGCAAGCTCCAGGCCGGTCCCAGCCCCCGCTACGGCGGAGAGGCGGGCCACGCCCGCCGCCTGGCGCGGGTCCTGCGGGCGCTGTGCGACCACTACGAGAACGAGCTGAGGCCGACGCCGTGAAGGCGATCGCCGCCCTCCTGTTCTACGTGGTCGTCGTGACCGGCCCCGCCCTCGCCTTGGTACTCACGAGGGCTTCGCACTGAAGCACCCCCATGGCGGCCGTCTCGGGTCAGGGCCGCACCCACCAGCCCCGCCGCTGGAAGGCAGTTGCTCGCCTTCCGCCACGAGTGCGGCGGGACGCCGCCCCGCCCGGGATCCGGAAGACCCGGGCGGGGTGCGCGCCACGAAGGAGAACGATGCACATCGAGGACAACGCCTTACCGGTGCCTGCACCCTTCATGTTCACCTGCGACGGGTGCTGGCAACGGCTGGTTCTCCTGGCCAAGAAGGTTCGGGCGGACGCCGACTGCTTTGCTGAGCAGGTCTACCTCGCCCGGCACGTCTCCGCGGAGCACCCGGACGAAGTGCCCCCGCCGCACACCGATTGCCCGCTCTGCCCCAAGTACGCGGAGTTCCCGGACGACACAGGCACCTGGGCCCAGCACAGGGCCCGCGACCTGTTCCTGCCCGACGACGTCGCCCGGCTGCTGTAGGCGCACCGTGCACCACCGCGGTGAACCGCCTGACGAGCGGCTGAACGCCGGCTGAGCCCAGCCATCGGGCAAGACACCCCTCCCCGGTGTGAGGACCTCACCTCGCATCGGCCCCAGACGCCCGGCGTGGGGAGCACACCTTCCCGTCCCCCACGGCAAGCACCTCCCCGCGCCGGGTCCCTGCGCCATCACTCACACCAGGCGATGGTGCGGTGACCACCACAGATCAGGCTCGGCACCCGCCGCGCCATCAGCGACAGGAGACATTCGTGACGACAGCGTTGGACCGCGAAGCGTTCCCGCTCACCCCGCCCGGAGGCAGAACCCCCTACAGCGGGGAGGTGCCGTCCGGCCCGGACACGCGGCCGTGGGTGCTGCGGGGCGCTCGCACCCCGGACTCGACCGCGGCCATCCGTGTCCCGGCGCACGAGTACGACGAGGCACGGCAGGTCAGCATCTCCTTCGACGGCGGCCGGCTGACCTGCATGGCCAACACGCACACGCCGACTGTGCCGGACGGCTCGGTCTCCAACCCGCCTCCGCTGGACGAGGGGCCGAAGGACTGATGGCCGCGCCCGTTCTGATCGTCGCAGCTCGCGATGACTGGCCTACGGACCGGATCGTCATCGAGCTGGAGAGTCGCGGCGTGGAGGTGTTCCGCATGGACACCGCCGACTTCCCGCAGCAACTCAGCCTGGCCGGCCCGGATCGACCAGGAACAGGCGTGGACGGGCGAACTCGCCACCGGCTACCGGACGGTGGAGCTGTCCCGGGTCGGCGCGGTGTACTACCGCGCCCCCGGGGCGTTCCAGTTCCCCGAGGGGATGTCCGGCCCGGAGGAGAGGTTCGCTGCCGCCCAGGCCCGCGCCGGCCTGGGCGGTGTCCTGTCCGCACTGGAGTGCCGGTGGGTGAACCACCCCACGGCGATGGCGCGCGCCGAGTACAAGCCCGTGCAGCTCGCTGCTGCACGGGCTTTCGGGCTTCGGATTCCCGCCACGCTGATCACCAACCGGCCGGCCGACGTCCAGGAGTTCGCCACCGAGGTCGGTGGGCCGGTGGTGTGCAAGCCGGTGTCGTCGCCCGTGCTCATCGAGGACGGCCGTCTCAAGTCCGTCTACACCCGGCGGCTGGCCCCGGACGACCTGGTCGATCTGCGCGGCATCAGTACGACCGCGCACCTGTTCCAGGCGTGGGTGGACAAGGCGTATGAGGTGCGGCTGACCGTGGTCGGCGAGCAGATGTTCGCCGCGGCCATCCACGCCGACAGCGACGCCGCCCACGAGGACTGGCGCAGCGACTACGGCTCTCTCACCTACACGACCACCGCAGTGCCCGAGGCCGTGACGACGGGGATGCTTGCCATGATGGGCCGGCTGCAACTGCGTTATGGTGCTGCCGACTTCGTCGTGGGACCTGATGGGCAGTGGACGTTCCTGGAGGTCAACCCGTGCGGGCAGTGGGACTGGATCGCCGGGGCGACTGACCTGCCGATCGTTGAGGCGATCGCCGACGACTTGCAAGGAGCCGGCTGATGGACTGGAAGTTACACGCGGCGGCGCTCGCGGCCCTGGCCACCCACCCGCTATCGCCCTGGTGGGCGCCGGTCACGGACATCCCCCGGCACGTGCTGGTCCCGCGCTGGTTCACGCCCGGCGCGAACGGGTGGTCGGCAGTGGACGGGCCCGCCGACGAGGGGGCGTGGGCGGCCGCCGCCTACGCGGACACCACGCTCGTCACTCGGGTCGGTCCTGTGCACGCCGACCAGGCCGTGTCCGGGCAGTCTGTGACCGGGTTGCCGACCTCGTCCTCGACGCTGCCGAGCCTGGTCGTGTCGATGCTGGAGCACGGGCGTCTCGGGCCGGGCCTGCGACTGCTGGACGTGGCCACCGGCTCCGGATACAGCGCCGCTCTGGCCTGCCACCGGCTCGGCGACGACATGGTGACGACGCTGGACGTCGACGCGTATCTCTCCAAGGCGGCGGCCGAGCGGCTGGAGCGGATCGGCTACCGTCCGGATGTCGTCACCGCAGACGCCACCGCCGAACTGCCCGGCGTCTTCGACCGGATCGTGTCCATGGTGTCGATGCCCCGGATTCCCGTCTCGTGGCTGCGCGGCCTCGCTCCGCAGGGGCGCCTCGTGACGACGATCACGGGCACGGGGCTGATCCTCACGGCCGACAAGAGCCCCGACGGCGGCGCGACCGGGCGCATCGAGTGGGACCGGGCCTCGTTCATGGCCACCCGGACGGGCGCCGACTACCCGCCCCAGCTCGATGACGTGTTCGCCGCCAGCGCGGAGGACGGCGAGGTGGGCCTGTCGCCGTTCCCGGTGCTGGACGTGATGCGGGCGTGGGAGCTTTGGTCGATGCTGTCGCTGATGGCGCCCGGAATCGAACACCGCACCGGCACCGATGAGCACGGGGGCCGTCTGGCGTGGATGCTGCACCCGGACGGGTCATGGGCCCGGGCCCGCACCGCGCCGGGCGAGAACACCGCGACCGTCCACCAGGGCGGCCCGCGCCGCCTGTACGACCTGCTGGACGAGATCCGCTGGCGGTGGCTGGAGCACGGCGAACTCCCCGTGTACGGCGCGCAGGTCACCATCAGTCCCGACGGCGAGACGACGCTGTCGCGGGGCGGTTGGACGGCCACACTGTGACTGGCGCGGGGTACCCGGGCCCATGGCCGCGAGGCACACTGAAGGCGGCCGACGTTGGAGGGACCGATGGACGACGAGCCCCTTGAGGAATGGGCGGAGCGCCGCGAGCTACGCCGACCAGCACGCGGGGAGCGGCGGGCCACCCCGCTCGGCGACCAGCCAGAGCGGGGAGCGCACGTAGGCCCGGACACTCCGCGCGGCATCCAGGAATGGGACGGGCAGCAGTGGACACCCGCCGGTGTCGCCGAGGACCAGACCGCCGCGGCTACCGAGACGGGGCGGGACGCGAACACCCGCGCCGAACGTGTTCCTCTGCCGGCGTTCGGCAAGCTGCCACCCATGCCCCAGCCCTGGCGCCCTACACAGCGCTTCTACCGCCCCGACCCGCCAGGACAGTGATGCGGAGCCGGCCCCGCTCGCCCGTCGCCCGCGATACGGACGAGCGGCGCCTTACGTGTTGCTCACCGTGGCCGGTCAGTGGTCGAGGAGGGCGATGCGGATGGCCCGTTCGACGTGCGCGGCGGTGATGGCGTGGCCCTCGGCGTTGGGGTGGACCAGGGTGACACGCTTGTTGATGGGAGCGCAGTTCAGCAGGGTGCCGGGGAGCTTGGCGGGCCAGTAGTCCGCGGCGTCGCCACAGATCCCCTCGACCCACTTGGTGCCCGCGGGCTGGCAGGCGTCGTGGCCCACGCTGGAGGAGTAGACGTCGACGTAGCGGTCGCCGAAGAACGACGTGACGCGCTGGATCGTGCTGTTCAGCGGCTTGAGGACGCTGTCACGGAGCCAGTCGATGTCGGCGTGCTTGATCGCGCCCAGCTCGGTGAGGGAGAGCCGGTTGCAGTCACTGCCCTGCTCCGGCAGGACGGCCGGGTAGCCAACGGTGATCACCTTGGCGTTGGGCGCGGCCTCGTGCACCTTGGCCAGCATCTGAACGTACTCGTCCTGGACCCTGGCGAGCTTGTCCTCGATGCTCTCCTCCCCCTCGGGGGGATTGGTGTAGTACTCGCGGCAGGTCTTGCCGGGCGTCGCGCCCAGTTGGAGGCACTTGAGGAGCATGCCGCCGAAGGGCAGGCTGTTGCCGCCGACGCCGATGGTGACGACGTCGGTCTTGTCGTTGAGCTTCGCCCGCCGGATCTGCGGGTCCACTGCGGGCCAGCCTTCGGCGGGGGGCTGGACCGGGCTGATCGGTGTCTGCTTGGTGTCGGCGATGTCGGCGATGGTGGCGTTGCCGCAGCTGACGTTGGTCAGGTGGACCGGCCTGCCCGGCGGGAACTCGTCGAGCTCCCGCTCGACCACGCCGGGGTAGGCGTCGCTGGTGCGGTCGCAGCCGTCCCGCGACGCGCTGCCGAGCGGGGGCTGCGGGTCCCCGACGAACCCGCCGGCGGTGTACGAGTCACCCAGCGCGGCCCACTCGTACTGATCGGCTGCGCCGGCGGAGCCCGAGGGCACCAGCGCGGACACGGCCAGCGCGAGCCCCACGGCCAGCGCTCTCGTACGCAGGCGCGAGACGGGGCGCCGCACGGCTTCACCGGGGCGGCCCGGCAGGGTGGGGGCTACCGGTCGGCCCATAGACGTCCAACGCATCCACGCTCTCCAATCACTTTCGGTATCCATATGACTACGGCGTGAAAATAGGCGAGAGCACGTCTTCACCGGACGGGTGCGGCGGGTAAACCACCCGCGCGTCTTCTCCTGAGGCTCTCGGGGGCACGCTGAGTGCGCCGGGTGGCCAACCGGGACAGCGAGATCGCACCGGGGTCGTGCACGGTGGTGGCGGACCATCCGGCGTTGCACTGAGCCTGCGTCGACGTGGAACCGCAGCTCCAAGGGCTGGTGTGACCGGTTCTCGGAGTGCTCGCGCTGGTCGGGGGCGGCTGTCCTGTCTGAGATCTGCCGCTCGTCGGCAGGGTCGCCGCGCACGCGGCCGGACGAGCGTGTCCGACCGCCCCATCGTCATGCCCCCTTGGCGGTGAGCCGGCCGATGGCCCGGATGACCTGGCGCCGGGTGGCCAGGCGTCGGGCGAGGAAGACCATCACCCGGTTCATGCGGCCTGCGATGACGCTGGGCGGCGGGTTCCTGCGGTCCAGGGCGGCCAGCGCGGTGCGGACGACGTCGGCGGGTGAGGCGAGCCTGGTCCCTCCGGCGGCCTGTGTGGTGCCCACGACGTCGAAGAACTCGGTCCGGGTCGCACCGGGAGACAGGGCCAGCACCCGCAGACCGGTGCCGCGTGACTCCTCCCACAGAGCCTCGGTGAGGCTGAGCACGAACGCCTTGGTCGCCCCGTAGAGCGCCATGCGCGGGTTGGGCTGGTAGGCGGCCATGCTCGCCACGTTGACCAGCACCCCGCGGCCCGCGGTACGCAGTTGGCCGATGAAGGCACGGCTGATGTCGGCGACCGCGGTCACATCGACCGCGATCTCCCGGCGCAGCCGATCCGGGTCCGCCTGGTGGAAGGGGCCGAAGGTGGCGAACCCGGCGTTGTTGATCAGGCTCGTGACGTGCAGGCCGAGCTGGTCCATGTGCGCGGCCAGCGCCTGCCCGGGGTGGTCCGTGGCCAGGTCCATCTCCACCGCGTGCACCTCGATCCGATGCTGTTCGCGCAGCTCGGTGGCCAGCTTCTCCAGGCGTTCCCTGCGGCGGGCGACCAGCACCAGGTCGGAGCCGCGGGCGGCGAGCTGGCGGGCGAACTCGGCGCCGAGGCCCGCGCTGGCCCCGGTGATGAGGGTGGTGTGTCCGTGGTAGTCGACGGCTGGCATGGTCGTCCTTCTTTCAGTCGCTGCCTTCCTGGCAGTTAATGCCAAGCAGGCGGTCGCTGTCCAGAGGGGTACCCTGACGCCATGACGACCTTGTGGGAGCGTTCGCGGCAGGTCGCCGTCCAGGCGATCCTCGACACGGCGGTACGCCTGTTCGCCGAACAGGGCTACGAGCAGACGACGATCGCGCAGATCGCGCGGGAGGCGGGGATCTCGCAGCGCTCCCTCTTCCGCTACTTCGGGACCAAGGAAGACCTGGTCTGCGGCGACCAGGAGGCGCTGGGCGAGCTGCTGAAACGGACCGTCGAGCAGCAACCGGCCGAGATGTCCGCCTGGGATGCCCTGCGCGCCGGATTCGAGGTAATTCTGACCGCCAACCATCCCCCCGAGCGTGCGCTGGAGCTGTCCCGTCTCATCTTCGACACGCCCTCGCTGCGTGCCCGCTACATCGAGAAGCGACTGCGCTGGCAGGCCGAACTCGTCCCCGTCGTCCGGGCGCGACTGGGCAACGGCCCCGGCCGCCCGGCCCCCGACACGCAGGCCAAGGCGATCGTCGCGACGGTCTTCGCCTGTATCGACACGGCGACCGAACTCTGGGCCGGACACGACGGACGGATCGACCTGGCAGACCTCTACGACCAGTGCCTCGCGACGGTGCGGGACCACGGCTGAGGTACCTATGGCTCGGGAATGCAGTCAGCGGAACAGGCGGAAGAATCCGCGCACCTGCCTGACCAGCGACTCCGGCTGCTCCAGCGCGGCGAAGTGGCCGCCGTGCGGCAGCTCCTCGAACCAGCGCAGGTCGGTGAACCGCAGCTCGGCCTCCCGCCTCGACGGACGGGTTATGTCGCGCGGGTAGACCGACAGCCCGGATGGCGCGGTCACCTTGTCCCGGAAGTTGGCGAAGCCCTCCCAGTACAGGCGCGCCGACGACGTGGCGGACGCGGTGAACCAATAGACCGAGATCTCGTCGAGGATCGTCTGCCGCGACAACGCGTCCTCGGGATGGCCGTCGTTGTCCGTCCACGCCCAGAACTTCTCGGCGATCCAGGCCGCCTGCCCCGCCGGGGAGTCGGTGAGGCCGTAGCCGAGCGTCTGCGGCCGGGTCGCCTGGATCGCCGAGTATCCCCGGCCTGTGCGCTGCATCTCCTTCTCGGCCTCGCGGTTCGCCAGCTCCGCGTGGGCGTTCCTCGCGACGCCCCTGCCTCACGTTTGGTTGAGCCAGGCACGAACCTCGCAGAAGTCAGCGGGTGGTGAGGCCGCCGTCGACGGCGAGGATGGTGCCGGTGGTCCACTGGGCCGAGGCCAGGTAGGCGGCAGCGGTGGCGACGTCATCGGCAGTGCCGAGGCGTCCCAGGGGATAGGAGTGCTCGATCCGCTCGTCGTGTGCGGTGCGTTCCTCTGCGGTCATGGGGGCGAGATGGGAGCGTTCGTACTTGGGAGTGCGGACGGCGCCGGGAGCGATGGCATTGACACGGACTCCTTGGGGGCCGAGTTCACTGGCCAGCGCCCGGGTCATGGAGTTGAGCGCTCCGCGGGTGGCGGAGTAGGCGGCCGAATGACGGCCGGCGACCATTTTGCGGGCCCAGTAGCTGCTGATGTTGATGATGCTTCCCCGAGCGTTCACGAGGGCGGGCAGGAGGTGCCGGCTCAGCAGCAGCGGCACCTGGACGTTGAGGTGCCACATGGTGTTCATCTCGTCGACCGTGGTGTCGGCAAGGGAGGCGAAGTGTGCGGTGCCGACGTTGTTGACGAGGGTGCCGACCCGGTCGGTCAGGTCTCCGACGTGCGCGGCGATCCGGGCGGGGGCATCGGGCGCGGAGAGATCCGCGGGGACGGTGTGTACGACGGTGCCGTGCCGGCCGAGTTCCTTGGCGGCGGTCTCGAGCTTGCCGCGGTTGCGGGCGACGAGAATCAGGTCCGCTCCGTCGCGGGCGAGGGCACCGGCGATGGCCAGGCCCAGGCCCTCGCTGCCGCCGGTGACGACAGCGAAACGGCTGGTAGTGCGGTGTTCCGGCATGTCAGATCGCCTTTGTGTGGTCGGTGGACATACTCAGCGTCGCGAACCGGCGCAGCTCTGCGAGTTGGTCGCCGCGGGCGCTCTGGATGCCGGCGAGGGCGTCGCTGCCGAGCGGAAGGCGCAGCGGGGGGCTCGGCATACCGGCGAGCGCGACGAGGGCCTGGGCCATACGCGCGGGGTCGCCGACCTGGTCTCCCACGGCGCCGGCGGAGCGCGCCAGCGCTTCGTGCACGGGGAGGTAGTCGGGGAGGGCGGCGCCGCCGGACAGCCGACTCGCCCAGTTGGCACGGAAGTCGGTGCGGGCTGCTCCGGGCTCCACGATCGTCGTCCGGATGCCCAGCGGGGCGAGTTCGGCGGCCAGTGAGACGCTCAGACCTTCGAGGGCGTGCTTGCCGGCCGTGTAGGCGCTCATCCCCGGGGCGCCGATCTGGCCCGCCAGCGAGCTGATCTGCAGTACACGGCCCGCTTTTGCCGCGCGCAGGTGGGGCAGAGCGGCGCGCAGGACATTGGCGGCGGCGAAGAAGTTCACTTCGAACTGGGCGCGCAGCTCGGTGTCGTCCAGTTCCTCGAAGGGGCCCGCCAGCGCGTAGCCGGCGTTGTTGACGACGACGTCGAGGCGGCCGAACCCGGTGATCGCGTCATCCAGTACCGGACGCAGCGTACCGGCGTCGGTGATGTCCACGCTCACGGTGCGCAGACGCCCGGGAAAGGCGGCGGTCAGCGGTTGCAGCGGCTCGTCGTCACGCGTGACCGCGATCACTCGCTCGTCCGAACTCAGGACCTCACCGACCAGGGCCTGGCCCAACCCGCCGGACGCGCCAGTGATCAGCCACACGCGGGACCCCATGCTTCGCACCTCTCGCGCAAAACAAACGGACAGATCTTGTCCGTTTCCATGAGAGTAGAGGAGGCGGACAGAAGCTGTCCACTTACGGATAGGATGGGGTGATGAACACGGAGCGGTCTGCGACGACCCAGGGGGCGGCGATGCCCGTGCGCGCCGACGCCCAGCGCAATGCCGCACGGGTTCTCGCGGCCGCGCGTCGTGCCGTCGCCTCTGCCGGACTGGACGTGAGCTACCACGAGATCGCCCGGGAGGCCGGCGTCGGCGTGGGCACCGTCTACCGGCGCTATCCCCAACGCGACCAGCTCATGGCGGCGGTGCTGAGCGACATCCTCACCGAACTGATCGACACCGCACACCGGGCTCTGGACTGCGATGACGCCTGGGAGGGCTTCTCGTCGCTGTTCACCGGCCTGGCCCTGCGCACCGCGCAGAACGCGGGACTGTCCGGCTCCCTGGACCAGCACGGCGGGCCCGCCGTCTCCCAGCAGCGCCACGAACTCCTCGACCTCACCCGCAGGGTCATCGAACGCGCTCAGGACCAGGGACGTCTTCGCCGGGACCTCGCCTGGCAGGAAGTGCTGCGGCTGACCGGCGCCCCAGCGGTACAAGGATGCGTGCTGGGACTCGAACCCGACCCTGCACACGGCCACCACTTGGTGCTGACCGTTCTTCTCGACGGTCTGAAATCCGGCTGACACTGGCGACGTGCCGAAGCCCCCAGGCGCGGATGACATCGTCGGGAAGTGGACGACACCGCCGGATCATGCCGTGCGCCCACCGGCGTTCGGCAAGTTGCCGCCCATGCCCCAGCCCTGGCGCCCTACTCAGTGCTTCTACCGCCCGAATACGCCAGGGCTCTGACACCGTGTTGTCCTACATGGTGTCAGCCCTGGGGTGTCAGCACCGCGTACGTCACCGCTGTCCCATCGTCCATGGTTCCCCTGAACAGTTGCTCGTTCAGCAGGGGTGAGGTCGTGAGTACCGAGGCCAAGACGCCGGCTGCCGCACCGACGAAACGCAGGACCGCCGGCGCCGCATTGAAGCCGACTGCGTGTTCAATCTCCTTCTGGAGAGCCTCCGACGAGAACTCTTCGATTATGCCATTGACTTCACTTGGCGGATCGGGCGGACCGTTATAGATCGTCACGTAGTAGCCGCTTTCCCGGCGTTCGCTGACGGTTATCTGGGCATCGTCTCGAATCGCCTTGCCTTGCGGCGCCTCCGAGGGTATCGGAATCAAGGTACCGTCGGGATCGGGCGCGGCCTCGAATCGGGTCGTGTTGTCGCTAGCCGGGTTGGGAAGTGTGTCTGCCATTTCAAGCCTTCGATCCTGATGGGGCCCAGGACTGGCAAAGATTCGTGGCTTGAGATGTGAGGCCGATGTGCACTCAGGTGACCAGCCCCGGGCACAACTGGGCGAGTGATGGTCTGGAGTTGATGCGACCTAGCCCTGCTCCACAGAGCCCCCTCTCGCGCTTACACGAAGACGGAAGCCACCAGCGCGGCATCGGAGACATCATTCTTTGCCGCGTCAATCATCTCCTGGATATTTATGTTGACATTTGCTTTCCATTCCCCCTGGTCTCCGAATCCGGTCGGCCACAGCTGCTGGATCATTGGGTCGTTTTCCGTTCCCGCGAAGTCGTGGTCCCTTGACCCCGGCTCGAGAGTACCGTGCACCCGACCGGTATGACCGAATGAAATGGGTCGCCCTTCGTCGTCGGCCACGATGAACACAACCGAGACGTCGTAGCTTGGCAGACCAGAGGCATGAAAATGCCCGGTCATCGAGTAGGTGCCGTCGGAGAAAACACTCAAATGAGCATTTCCGCCTGCCGCGACCCCGTCGCCGAATACGATCGGTCCAGTGTCGAAGTCTTTCCTGTCCGGCATGTCCGAGCTCCTATCGCGCCGGAGGATCAACAATCCTTGTGCCGAAGGTTCGTTGGTCCCTGGCGAATCGCTGGCTCTTCCAGGTTCACCCCGGCCAGGACATGCTGCAAACCCGAAGCGGCCCGCCGCCGACCGGGCGACCGGCCCCGGGCGGACGGCCTGTTGACTCGGAGGTCAGAGCAGGCCTTGCCCAACTGCCCTGGTTCTGTGACACGCTTGTCGATGGGAGCGCAGTGCAGCAGTGTGCCGGGGCGTTGGCGGGCCAGTGGTCTGCCGCAGATCCCCTCGATCCACTTGGTGCCCGCGGGCTGTCGATGTCGGTGTGCTTGATCGCGCCCAGCTCGGTGATGTCGAGGCGGTTGGTACCCGACGGCGATCACCCTGGCGTTGGGTGCGGCCTCGTGCGCCTTGGCCGGCATCCGGACGTACTCGTCCTGGACCCCGGCGGGCTTGTCCTCGATGCTCTCCTCCCCCACGGGAGGGCTGGTGTAGTACTCGCGGCAGGACTTGCCGGGCGTCGCGCCCAGTTGGAGGCACTTGAGGAGCATGCCGCCGAAGGGCAGGCTGTCGCCGCCGACGGCGATGGTGACGACGTCGGTCTTGTCGTTGAGCTTCGCCCGCCGGATCCGCGGGTCCACTGCGGGCCAGCCTTCGGCGGGGGGGGCCGGACCGGGCTGATCGGTGTCTGCCTGGTGCCGGCGATGTCGGCGATGGTGGCGCTGCCGCAGCTGACGTTGGTCAGGTGGACCGGCCTGCCCGGCGGGAACTCGTCGAGCTCCCGTCCAACGCATCCACGCCTCTCCATTCGCTTCATGCAGCCATTCGACTACGCGGTGAACATAGCGAGGGCATGTGTCGCCGCCGGACGGGTGCGGCGAATGAACCACTCACGCGTCTTCTCCTGAGGCTCTGGGCCGCGGTGAGTGCGCCGAGTGGCCGACGAAGGCGTCGCCGACCCTCTTGTGCGCGCCCGGCGAACCTCAAATGTTGCTCTGAAGCCGGCGCGGGCGGGGTTCGGGGGCGGGCGGGGTGGGCCATACCCCCCTCGTGGAGAGGGGGGCGGGGATGGATCGGCTGGGGACGGGGATCGGCTGGCGGCCCGAGATCGCCGAGGCCGTGGAGCGCATGCCCGGCGTCGACTGGGTGGAGGTCGTGGCGGAAAACGTCTGCCCGGGCCATCTCCCGGCGTCGCTGCGGCGGTTGCGGGAGCGCGGGGTGGCGGTGGTGCCGCACGGTGTCTCGCTCGGTCTCGGGGGTGCGGAGCGGCCCGACGAGGGGCGGCTGACGGCCCTCGCGGAACGCGCGGCGGCGCTCGGGGCACCGCTGGTCAGCGAGCACATCGCGTTCGTCCGGGCGGGCGGCCCGCTCACCGCCTCGCCGCGCCTCGAAGCGGGCCATCTGCTGCCCGTGCCGCGCACCCGGGACGCGCTCGACGTGCTCTGCGCGAACGTGCGGATCGCGCAGGAGGCGCTGCCGGTGCCGCTGGCCGTGGAGAACATCGCCGCGCTGTTCTCCTGGCCGGGCGAGGAGCTGACCGAGGGGCAGTTCCTGTACGAGCTGGCCGAGCGGACCGGCGTACGGCTCCTCGTCGACGTGGCCAATCTGCACACCAACCACGTCAACCGCGGCGAGGACCCCGCCGAGGCGCTGGCCGAGCTGCCCCTGGAGGCCATCGCGTACGTGCACGTCGCGGGTGGCTTCGAGCGCGACGGCGTCTGGCACGACAGCCACGCGCACCCCGTGCCCGACGCCGTGCTCGGCATCCTCGCCGACCTCGCCTCCCGGGTCGCCCCGCCCGGGGTGCTGCTGGAACGCGACGAGAACTTCCCCGAACCAGCCGAGCTGGAGCGGGAGTTGGGTGCCATCAGGGAGGTCGTGGGGGCGTGCGGGGCCGCCGCCGGGGATGCTCTCGGGGGGCGTGGCGAGGCGGTGGACCCCGGGGTAGCGCGGCAGCGGCTCGGGGTCGCGCAGGCCGCCGTGCTGTCCTCGCTGGTCGCCGGGACTCCGGTGCCGGAGGGGTTCGACCGGGTGCGGATGGGGGTGCAGGCGCGGGCGCTGGCGAGCAAGCGGGCGGACGTGGTGGCGAAGGTGGCGCCGGAGTTGCCGGTGCTGCTGGGCGCGGGGTACCGGGGGGCGTTCCTGGAGTACGCGCGGGAGTCCCCGATGCGCGGCGGGTACCGGCGGGACGCGCTCGACTTCGCCGCCTTCCTGCTGGAGCACCGGCGGCCGGGGGTACCGCGGCGGGAGTTGCGGGACTGGTGGCTGGACCGGGCGGGACCGGCACCGCGGGGGCGGCTCGCACGGACCGCGGGACGGGTGCTGGCGCGCAGGCGGCACCCTTGGTCCGGAGCCGGCGCCCCACCGCTCACAAACGGAACGTCACATACCGGCAACACTATGTCCACATGGTGAAAAGAGCATGGCATCCGCCCGGACCCCTGGCATACAAAAAACCTCATGTTCTGGCTCCTCCTCCTGCTCCTGGCCTGGGCGTTCGCCGGTACGGCCTGTACGCGTCTGTGTCTGACGGCGGTCCGCGCCGCGGACTCGGACCCCGGTGCCGGAGGTGAGGACGGGGTACCGGATCTGACCCTGTACGAGGCGGCGTTCCTGTCCGGGGGACCCGAGCGGGTCGCCGATGTCACCCTCGTCTCCATGGCACGCCAGCGACGGCTGCTCCTCGCGCACACCGGCTGGGCCACGGTCGTGGACCCGTGCGGGCGGGACGAGATCGAACGGTCCGTCATAGGTGCCATAGGTCCGCAGGGGCAGTCCCGGATCGCGCCGGTACGGGCCCGCGCGGCCGGCACGGACGAGGTGCGGCGGCTCGCCGACCGTCTCGTGCGCACCGGCCTCGCCGTGCCCGAGGGCGCTTTGGCCGTCGGCACCGCCGTGCGCCACGTGCGGGCCGCCGCACTGGCCGTGGCCGTCCTCGGCGCGGCCGCGCTGCTGCTGCCCCCGCAGACCGGCACCTCGCGGCCGATGGTCGGCCTGTGGTTCGCCCTGCCGCTCGTCCTGACGCTGAGCTGCCTCGCCATAGCCCGCTTCGAGGTGCACCCGTACTCGCCGTGGGCCTCCGCGGCCGGTCAGCGGCGGCTGGGCACACTGCTGCGCCGGCGGCGGCCCGGTGAGGAGCCGTCCCTCCTCACCGCGGTCGCCCTGCGCGGCATCCGCGCGATCGGCGAGCCCGAGCTGCGCGCGGCGTTCGCCCACCGCGACGCGCCGCCGCGGGAGTAGGGGGCGCATCGGGGCACCGGGGCCGACACCGGCCGGGTGGTGCTTGCCTTCCCCGGCAGCGGGCCGAAACATCCCTTGTGCCGTCGCCGGACGCACCGAAGGGATGCCCGTGAAGACCGTCGCCCTGTACTCGGCCGCCGGGGCCTTGCTGCTGACCACACTGGGCGCCGCCCCGGCGGGGGGCGCGACGGCCGTCCCCGGCGCCGCCGAGCTGCGCGGCACCCTCGTGGCCGCCGTCCGCGCCCGTACCGCGGGAATCCGCTTCGGCCCCTGCGACCCCGCCGACGTGCCACGGATCCCGCACTCCCCCGCCGGACTGCGCTGCGGCACCGTCGCCGTCCCGCTGGACTACGCCCACCCCGACGGCGCACGGATCCGGCTCACCGTCAGCCGCACCCCGGCCACCGGGAAGGACGGCGGGCGGACGGTGCCCCGGCGGGGCGCCCTCGTCTACAACCCGGGCGGTCCCGGCGCCTCCGGGATGTACTTCGCGCTGGCCGGCACGCTTCCCGCCTGGCGGCGGATCGCGGCGGCCTACGACCTCGTCGGCTACGCCCCGCGCGGCGTCGGCCGGTCGGCACCGCTGTCCTGCGAGGACCCGAAGCAGTACGGCAAGGCGCCCACCCAGGCGCCGACGCACCCCTCGGAGGCGTACAAGCGGCAGCGCGTCGCCGAGGCGAAGGCGTACGCGCGCGGCTGCGCCCGGCGCTCGGGCCCCGGCCTGCGCTTCTTCAACTCCCTCAACAACGCGCGGGACCTGGACGTCCTGCGGGCCGCGCTGGGCGAGCACCGGCTGACGTTCATGGGCGCGTCGTACGGCACCTACATCGGCGCGCTGTACGCGGCGATGTTCCCCGCCCATGTGCGGCGGATGGTGCTGGACTCGGCGGTGAACCCGGACCCGGAGAAGGTCTGGTACCGCGACAACCTCGACCAGTCGGCCGCGTTCGAGGAGCGCTGGGCGGACTTCCGGGACTGGATCGCCCGGCACGACGACGTGTACCGGCTCGGCGACACCCCGCGGAAGGTGCAGGCCGGTTACGACAGGGCCGCCGCGCGGCTGGCCCGGAAGCCGGCGGGCGGGAAGGTCGGCCCCGGGCAGTTGCAGAACGCGTTCCTGACGGCCGGGTACTACGACACCTACTGGCCGAGCCGGGCCGCCGCCCTCTCGGCGTATCTGCGCGGCGATCCGAAGCCGCTGATCGCGTCGGCCGCGCCGGGCCCCGGCTCGGCCGCGGCGGAGAACGGCGGCGCCGTCTACACGGCCGTCGAGTGCAACGACGCGCCCTGGCCCACCAGCTGGGCGGTGTGGGACCGGGACAACACCCGGCTGGCGCGGGTGGCGCCGTTCGAGACGTGGGACAACGCGTGGATGAACCTGCCCTGCGCCTACTGGCCCGCGCCCCGGCAGCGGCCGCTGGACGTGCGCACCGGCCCCGGCGAGCTGCCGCCGGTGCTGATCCTGGCGGCCGAGCGGGACGCGGCGGCGCCGTACGCGGGGGCGCTGGAGACGAACCGGCGGCTGGCCGGCTCCCGGCTGGTGACCGAGCGGGACGCGGGCACGCACGGCATCGGAGGCGGCCCCAACGCGTGCGTCGGCGCCTACCTGGACGGCTACCTGCTGGAGGACCGCCTCCCCGAACGGCACGCCTCCTGCGCGCCCCACGCGGAGCCCGAACCGGACGCCCGCCGGAGCTGACCGGCGGGGAACGGCGGGCGGACGGGCCCTTACGCCAGGTCGGCCACCAGCTGGGCGACGTCCTTGCGGCGGCCCGTGAAGAACGGGATCTCCTCGCGGACGTGCATCCGGGCCTCGGAGCCGCGCAGGTGGCGCATCAGGTCGACGATGCGGGCCAGCTCGTTGGCCTCGAAGGCGAGGATCCACTCGTAGTCGCCGAGCGAGAACGAGGCGACGGTGTTGGCGCGCACGTCCGGGAAGCCGCGGGCCATCTTGCCGTGGTCGGCGAGCATGCGGCGGCGGTCCTCGTCGGGCAGCAGGTACCAGTCGTAGGAGCGCACGAAGGGGTAGACGCTCACGTAGTCGCGGGGCGTCTCGTCGGCGAGGAACGCCGGGATGTGCGAGCGGTTGAACTCGGCCGGGCGGTGCAGCGCCATGTTGGACCACACCGGCTCCAGCGCACGGCCCAGCTTGGTGCGGCGGAAGAGGTTGTACGCCTCCTGGAGCTGGTCGCTGGTCTCGGCGTGCCACCAGATCATCAGGTCCGCGTCGGCCCGCATGCCGGACAGGTCGTACGTGCCGCGGATGGTCACGTCCTTGGCGGCGAGCTGGTCGAACAGCTCCTGGACCTCGTCCGCGTAACCCGCGCGGTCGGCCGGCAGCACGTCCTTCAGCTTGAAGACGGACCACAGGGTGTAGCGGATGACATCGTTGAGGTCCTTGGCCAGCTTGCCCTTGTTGGGGATCCTGCCGGACTCGATGATGGGGGCGTCGTCACTCATGTTCCTATTCTCCCGCTCCGCCGTGAAGGCTCTGCACCGGGTTGGCCGTCAGTTCCTCGACCCCGCTGAGATCCCCGGACAGCTGGTCCACGGCCGCGTGGGCACTGGCGATGCACGCCGGGACACCCACGCCGTCGTACTGCGCGCCGCACACCGCGAGGCCCGGCAGCTTCGCGATGTGCTCACGGACCCGGGCCACGCGCGCGTGGTGCCCGACCGGGTACTGCGGCAGCCCGTCGGTCCAGCGGGTGACGCGGGTCTCGACGGGGGCGGCCTCGACGCCGACGGCCTCGCGCAGGTCGTGCCGGGAGACCTCGACCAGGTCGGTGTCGTCCCGGCCGAGCACCGCGGTCTCGCCGTACCGTCCGACGGAGGTGCGCAGCACGACCGTCTCCGGGTCCTCCTCGGCGATCCAGCCCCACTTCTGCGAGGCGAAGGTGGAGGCCTTGATGGTGCGTCCGTCGACGGGCGGGACCAGGAAGCCGCTGCCCTCGGGCAGGGACAGGTCGGCGCGCCGGTAGGCGAGGGTGATCAGGGCCATCGAGGCGTACTCGACGGCGGACAGTTCGGCGGCGGCCGCCGGGCACTCCGCGCGCAGCAGCCGCGCGGCGGCCGGGGCGGGTACGGCGACGACCACGGCGTCGGCGCGCAGCTCGCGCTCCCCGGCGGTGACGCGCCAGCCGCCCGCGGGCTCGCGGCGCAGTGCGGTGACCGGGGTGCCGGTGAGGATCTCGCCGCCGTGCGCCCGCACCGATTCGGCGACCGCGAGCGGCAGGGTGCCCACACCGCCCTCGATGCCCATGAAGACGGGCCCGGTCTGCCGGTTCGCCGCCGCCTTGGCCTGGATCTCGCGGACGCCCTCGGTGAGGGAGGTATGCGCGCGGGCGGCCTGGAAGAGCTGGGGGACGGCGGAGCGCATCGAGATGCGGTACGCGTCGCCCGCGTACACCCCGCCGAGCAGGGGCTCGACCAGGCGGTCCACGACCTCGCGGCCGAGCCGGGCCGCCACGTACTCCCCCACCGCCACGTCGTCGCCGACCTCGGTGCGGGGCAGTTCGGCGTCCCGCTCGATGCGGGCCAGGCCGTCGTCGGACAGGACTCCGGAGAGGGCGGCGGCGGTGCCGGGCACGCCCATCACATGGCCCTTGGGCATGGGGCGCAGGGCGCCCCGGGTCCAGATGGCGGCGCTCGCGACGGCGGGCGGCTGGAGCCGGTCGGCGAGGCCCACCTCGCGGGCGAGATCCACCGCCTCGGGCCGGCGGGCCAGCATCGACTCGGCGCCCAGGTCGACCCGGACGCCCGCGATCTCGCCGGGCAGCAGCTTGCCGCCGACCCGGTCGGCGGCCTCCAGGACCGTCACCCGCGCGCCGCGCGCCAGCAGCCGGTGCGCGGCGGCCAGCCCGGCGATGCCGGCTCCGATGACGACGACCTGCCCCGGACTCGTACCCGTTGTGCTCATGTCCCCCACTCTCTCAGACGCCGCCGACGGTCCTGGTAGGGCCACAGGTCCCCCGGTGCCGCGCGCCACGGTGAGCGTCTAGCGTTGCCCCCATGAGCGTGCATCAGGGGCGGGAGCGGCTGGTCGTCGTCGGCGGGGACGCGGCCGGCATGTCGGCGGCGTCGCAGGCGCGGCGGATGAAGGGGCCCGAGGAGCTGGAGATCGTGGCGTTCGAGCGCGGTCACTTCACCTCCTACTCGGCGTGCGGCATCCCGTACTGGGTGGGCGGCGCGGTCGCCGAGCGGGACGCGCTGATCGCCCGCACCCCCGAGGAGCACCGCGCCCGGGGCATCGACCTGCGGCTGCGCACCGAGGTCACGGAACTGGACGTGTCCGGCGGGCGGGTGCGGGCGCGGGACGTCGACTCCGGCGCCGAGTCGTGGACGTCGTACGACCGTCTGGTGATCGCCACCGGGGCCCGTCCGGTGCGCCCGGAGCTGCCGGGCGCGGACGCCCTCGGGGTGCACGGGGTGCAGACCCTGGACGACGGGCAGGCGCTGCTGGACACCCTGGCCGGGGTCCGTGGGCGGCGCGCGGTGGTCGTGGGCGCCGGGTACATCGGCGTGGAGATGGCCGAGGCCCTCATCGACCGGGGCTTCGAGGTGACGGTCGTCAACCGCGGCAAGGAGCCGATGTCGACCCTGGACCCGGACATGGGCCGCCTGGTGCACCGCGCCATGGAGGGCCTGGGCATCACCATGGTGAACGACGCCGAGGTCACCAAGATCCTCACCGGCCCGGACGGGCGGGTCCGCGCGGTGGCCACCCAGCACGCCGAGTACCCCGCCGACGTGGTGGTCCTCGGCATCGGCGTGCGCCCGCAGACCGCGCTCGCCCACGCCGCCGGGCTGCCGCTCGGCGCCCACGGCGGGCTGCTCACGGACCTGGCCATGCGGGTGCGCGGCCACGAGAACATCTGGGCGGGCGGCGACTGCGTGGAGGTGCTGAACCTGGTCTCCGGGCAGGAGCAGTACGTCCCGCTGGGCACCCACGCCAACAAGCACGGCCAGGTCATCGGCACCAACGCGGGCGGCGGCTACGCCACCTTCCCCGGGGTGGTCGGCACGGCGGTCAGCAAGGTCTGCGACCTGGAGATCGCCCGCACCGGGCTGCGCGAGAAGGACGCCCGCCGGGTGGGCCTGCGGTACGAGACGGTCACCATCGAGTCGACCAGCCGGGCGGGCTACTACCCGGGGGCCGCTCCGATGACGGTCAAGATGCTCGCCGAGCGCCGCACCGGACGGCTGCTGGGCGTGCAGATCGTGGGCCGGGAGGGGGCGGCGAAACGGGTGGACATCGCCGCGGTGGCGCTGACCGCGGGGCTGACCGTGGAGCAGATGACCGCCCTCGACCTCGGCTACGCGCCGCCGTTCTCGCCGGTGTGGGACCCGGTGCTGGTGGCGGCGCGCAAGGCGGCCGCGAAGGTGCGGGAAAGCTGACCGGCGCGGGGACCACCCGATTGGCCCAGGGCCCGGCGGGCACTACTGGTGTGTGGTCATCCCCGTCCATGACGTCAATCCGGTGCGCCGCACCCCCTGGGTGACGTACGCCCTGATCCTCGCGAACGTCCTCGTGTTCCTGTCCACGCCCGGCATGCCCGGCTCGGTGACCGGCGCGGAGAACCTCGCGCAGCTGTGCCATCTGGAAGCCTTCATGAACCGCTTCGCGGCGGTCCCGAGGGAGCTGGTGCACGGCCAGTTGCCGCATCTGGTGCCGACCGGCCAGGTGGGGCTCGGCCCGCACGGCCCGGGCTGTGTGGTGGCGCCGCCCGACTACCGGAAGTCGCCGCCGCTGTCGGTGTTCACGGCGATGTTCGTGCACGGCAGCTGGCTGCATCTGCTGGGGAACATGCTGTTCCTGCTGATCTTCGGCAACAACGTCGAGGACCGGATGGGCCACATCCGCTTCCTCCTCTTCTACGTCGTCTGCGGCTACGCGGCGGGATACGGCTTCGCGCTGCTCAACGCGGGCTCGGCCGACCCGCTGATCGGTGCGTCCGGCGCGATCGCCGGGGTGCTCGGCGCCTACATCGTGCTGTGGCCGAGGGCGCGGGTCTGGGTGCTGGTGCCGTTCCTGATCTTCCTTCCGCTGCGGCTGCCCGCCTGGCTGGTGCTGGGCTTCTGGTTCGTGCTCCAGGCCGTGTACTCGTCCGGGCAGGCGGTCTCGGACGCCGGGACGGTGGCGTACGCGGCCCATGTGATCGGCTTCCTGGCGGGCCTGCTGATCGCCCTGCCGCTCAAACCCGGCACCCCGCCCCCGCCGCAGCCGCCCGGCATCCTCTTCGGCGGCAGGGCGCGGCCACGGCAGGTCTGGTAGGCCCACCGGGGGCCCGGCCGCCGGAGCCGGTGCCCCCACCGACCATCCTGGGCCCGGCGGGCCGGCCGTTTCCCGCCTGCCGGCGCACTGTTCTGTTCCGACGGCGCACGGACGCGTGTCCGCCCGCGCGGTTTCTGCCTGCGGTTCTGCCTGGAGACGCGGGTGATCCGCTGCTTGGCTGTTCGGTGCGGGCGGGAACCCGGGCCTCGCCGATGCGGTCCGGTTGCGCTCCAGCGAGGTCGCTGCCCGTACGACGAGCCGTCCGGCCCAGCCGGGCACCGGCCGCGGCCCTCCCGGGCGCCACGCGGCCGGCCGTCCCGTTCCCGTCCGCCACAGCCCCGAAGCAACGCCCCCTGAGGGGAGAACAACTTGAGTACGGTGTTGACGACGGCCTCCGTGCCGGACCGGGACAAGGTCGTGTACTGGAACAACGCGGTGAGCAGGACGCTGGTGCCGATGACGGTCGCGCCGCGCGGCGACGGCCCGTTCGACGGCCGGATCGCCACCAACCGTCTCGGGTACCTCCAGGTCTCCACCATGGAGGCGGACGCCAACCGGGTCAGCCGCACCCCGGCGCTGATCGCCCGCTCGCCGCAGGAGCTGGTGGCGGTCGGCGTCCAGGTGTCCGGCACCGCCACCTTCATCCAGGACGGCCGCAGGACCGAAGTGGGCGAGGGCGACCTCGTCGTGTACGACACCACCCGGCCGTACTCCTTCGACTACCCGCAGCGGTTCACCACGCACATCTTCCAACTGCCCCGGCGCGTGCTGGGCCTGACGGACACCGACATCCGGCAGGTCACGGGCAACGCCATCGGCACCGGGGACGGCTTCGGCGCGATGCTGCTGCCGTTCCTGGCCACCCTGGCCTCCTCGGCGGACGGCTATCCGCCGGCCGTCGCGGACCGGCTGGCCGGCAACGTCGTCGACCTGTTCGCCACCCTGATAGCCGAGCGGGCCCATCCGGGCGGCCCGGACGCGGACACCGCCCGCGGCCACCTGCTGGCGCGCATCCGCGAGCACATCAACCGGAACCTGGGCGACCCGGACCTGTCACCGGAGAGCATCGCCCGCACCCACCGCATCTCCGTCCGGTACCTGCACCGGCTGTTCCAGGGCGAGGGCACCACCGTGGGCCGGCTCATCCAGCAGCGGCGCCTGGAGGAGTGCGGCCGGGAGCTGGCCCGCCGCGGCAGGACGACCCCCACCGTGTCCGCGGTGGCCCAGCGCTGGGGCTTCGTCAACCCCGCCCACTTCAGCCGGGCCTTCCGCGCGGCCTACGGGGTCTCCCCCCGTGACTGGCGCAACCAGCGCACCGCCCAGGAGGACGGCGGGCGGCCCGCGTCGGGCGCCCCCGTGCCCGGGACCTTCCCGAACCCGCGACCGGCGTCCGCGGCACCGGCCCGCCTGGCGGCCGTCCCGGTACCGGCCAACGGGTAAGGTCCCCGGTCGAAACGTCGCGGACCGCCCCGTGCCCGCGGCGGCGCCCCGGCCCGGCACCCGGCAGCCAGGCCGCGGACACCGCCGTCCCCCAGACGTCCCCCACCCCGAACAGCCCTTTTCGTCCTTCCGCCCCTCGGCCCCGCCGGCAGGAGATCGTGTGTCCGACTTCGCTCCCTCGTCCGTCCGGCACCCTGTCCTGGACCGCCCCACCCGAGCCCTGGTGGCCAGGCACGCCGGCCTGCCGTCGGCGGACGACCGGGACCCGGAACAGGCCCGGCTGGGGCTGGCCCGTCTCCAGGAGGAGGGCGACCCGCTCGACGAGGGGGCGACCTCCGCGGAATGGCTCGCGCTCCCCGGCGGGCCGACCGGGCACGTACGGGTGAAGGTGGTCAGGCCCGCCGACAGCGTCGGCGAGATCCCCGTCGTGCTGTTCCTGCACGGCCTCGGCTGGGTGCTCGGTGACGCCGGCACCCATGAGCGCCTGGTGCGCGAACTGGCGCTCGGCGCGGACGCGGCCGTGGTCTTCGTGGAGTACGAGCGCGCCCCCGAGGCGCGGTACCCGGTCGCCGTCGAGCAGTGCTACGCGGTCGCGCGGTGGATCCACGAGCAGGGCGCCGAGATCGGCCTGGACGGGAGCCGGATGGCCGCGGTGGGCGACTCCGCGGGCGCCAACCTGGTGGCGGCGCTGACCCTGCTCGCCAAGGAGCGCGGCGGGGTGCGGCTGCTCCAGCAGGTGCTGCTCTGCCCGGTCACCGACGCCGACTTCGACACCCCGTCGTACCGGGAGTTCGCCAAGGGCTACTTCCTCGGCCGGGAGACCATGCGCTGGTTCTGGGACCAGTACCTGCCCGACGTACGGCAGCGCAGCGAGGTCACCGCGTCGCCGTTGCAGGCATCCCTGGAGCAGCTCACCGGACTGCCCCCGACGCTGGTGGTCACCAGCGAGGCCGACGTGGTGCGCGACGAGGGCGAGGCCTACGCGGACAAGCTCCGCGCGGCCGGCGTGGCGGTGGTCTCGATGCGCTACCACGGGACGATCCACGGCTTCATGGTGCTCGCCCCGCTGCACGACACGGACGCCGCCCGGGCGGCCCGCATCCAGATCCTGGACACCGTTCACGTCGCCCTGCACCGGTACGGCGGCTGATCCGGGCGCCCGCACGGCGCGGTGGGAGCGTTCCCGGTCGCCGCCCGCACGCGGCCGGCCGAAGCGGCCCGTCACCCGCCGTCCGCCAGCAGTTCGGCGACCACGCGGTCCAGGTCGACGAACAGCCCCTCCGCCCCCGGCGGCACGACCGCGCGGGTCCGTTCCAGGAACGCGGTCACCGCCGGGACCGCGACGTACAGCACGGCCGCTCCGGCGCGGGACCTGACGACGATCCGCAGCGCGTGCCGGGGCCCGCAGTGCCAGGGCGTGACCAGGATGTCGCCGACGCCCGCCGGCCGGCTCAGCCCCTGTGTCAGGAGGCTGCGCGCGAACACCCAGTCGACCGTGCCGGTCGAGGTCATCCCGATGGAGAGGCACACGGCGTAGGGGTCCGACCGGTCGTAGCGGAGCTCGGCGGGCAGGGACACCGGCGGTTCGTCGGCGACGACGACGTGCACCACCACCTCGTCGGTGACCGAGGTTTCGGCGGCGCTGAAAAACGGCTGAGTCATGTCTTCCGTCCAGCAGGTTCTGAGGGGGTGGCGGTCTGCGCGACCGACCTTAGAACCGCCGGCGTACGCGGATTGCCGGGGAACGTACGGGGCGTTGCCCGTCAGGGCACCGGCCAGGGAAACGGCCCGTCGTACCGGTTTCGGCCACCGCGGGGTGCGGCTCACTCGGCGGGGAGCGAGTCCAGGATTTCCCGCGCGGTCGTCAGGGCCTCGGGGTCGACCGCGTCCTCGCCGAGGTCCAGGACCTGGCGGAGGCGGGAGCGGGCCTCCTCGGTCTCTCCCAGCTCGATCAGGGCCGGTCCCAGGTACACCAGCGCCTGGCCGGTCCGGTAGGTCAGGCCGATGCGCTCGGACCGGACCAGGGCGTCGCGGTAGTGGCCGGCGGCCTCCCGCCACCGCCCGAGGGCCGCGTGGTCACGACCGAGTGCGTGGGTCACATGGGCTCGGAAGGCATCGGCGACGTGCCCGCGCACCGGGCAGTCGGGCGCGTCGAGGAAGGCGATGACGCGCGTGTCCGTGGTCAGCGCCTCCTCGGCCCGGCCGAGCAGGCGCAGGGCGGCCGCGTGGCTCATCATGGCGTTCAGCCAGACCTCGTACGCGCCGACGGCTTCCGCCACTTTGATGGAGGCGAGGCATTTCTCGGCGGCGGCCCTGACCTCGCCGAGGTGCCGGTGCGCGCTCGCCGCGTGCATCAGTGCCGCGGCCTGCTGGGCGACGTCCTGTGCGCTGCGGGCGCATTCCAGCGCTTCGCCGGCCAGTTCGAGGGCCTCGCGGTAGCGGTGCTCGCAACAGATCAGCGCCCAGGAGCGCAGGTTGAGGTGGAGGGCCCGCAGTTTCGGGTCGTCCAGCGCGGCGGCGGCCTCGCTGGACAGCCGGTAGACCTCCGGCCAGTGCCCCCAGAAGATCCACAGGTCGCAGAACCACTCCATGGCGTCGGCGGTCCGCACCACCCGGGTGTGCTCGCCGCGCTGCGCGGCGCCGCGCAGCGCGGCGAGCCAGGCGGGAGCCTCGTTGCGGAGCCAGGCCTCGGCCTCCTCGGCGCTGCGCAGCGGGTCCGGGCCCCGCCAGGACGACGGCGGCTCCCCGTACCCGGGCTTGAACCAGCGGCCGGCGACCGTCGCGGTGTCCAGCAGCCACCCGCGCAGCCGGTCCTCGGCCGCCGCCCGCTCGGCGGGCGTCTCCTCGCGCGACAGCCGGGCGCGGCCGAACAGCCGGAGCAGGTCGTGCAGTTTGTAACGGCCGTTGAAGGCGACCTGCAGCAGCCCGGCCTCGATCAGCTCCTCCATCACGTCCTCGGCCTCGAACACTCCGGTCTCGCCCAGGGCCGCGCCGTAGGAGGCGGTCAGGTCGGGCGCCGGGACCAGGCTCAGCAGGCGCAGCAGCCGGGCGGCCTGGGGAGTGAGCTGCCGGTAGGACAGTTCGAAGGCGGCCTCCACCCGCACGTCCCCGACGGCGAGCGCGCCGAGCCTGCGCTCCTCGTCGGCCAGGCGCCGGGCCAGCCGGCCCACGCTCCACCCCGAGCGCACCGTCAGCCAGTTCCCCGCCACCCGCAGGGCCAGCGGCAGCCGTCCGCACAACTCGGCGACCCGGGCGACCGATGCGACCTCCGCGTCCGCGCGCTCGGCACCGAGGATCCGGCGCAGCAGCTCCACGGCCTCGGACTGTGCCATCTCGGACAACGCCAGCCGGTCGACGTCCTCCAGCCCCGACAGGGGCCGTCGGCTCGTGACCAGGACGAGGCTCTCCCCGCCCGCCGGCAGCAAGGGACGCACCTGCCCCTCGTCGCGGGCGTTGTCCAGCACCACCAGGCACCGGCGCTCGGCGAGCAGCGACCGCAGCAGCCCCGCATGGCCCGCCGCGTCCTCCCGCCCCAGTCGCCGGTCCGACACCCCCAGGGCCCTCAGCAGCTTCAGCAGGGCCTCGCCGGGGTCCACCGGGCCCGCCACGCCGTGCAGGTCCACCACGAAACAGCCGTCGGGGAACTCGCCCACCAGGTCCGCCGCGGCCTTCAGCGCCAGCGTCGTCTTCCCGCACCCCGGAGGACCCGAGACCACCGCCACCGACGCCCCCGCGCCGGTGCGGGCCCGTTCGGCCGCCTTCCGGAGGAACGCCAGCTCGGGGCCGCGCCCGGTGAAATCCCGCACGGACCGCTGCGGCACGGTCGAGGCGGACGCCACCGCACGCGTCGTACGCGTCGTACGCGCCGCACGCGCCGCCGCGATCAGCCCTTCGCGCTGCGCGTCCGCGAGGCCCAGCCCGTCCGCCAGCGCCACCACCGTGCGCCGCTGCGGGACCCGGCTGCGGCCCCGCTCCATGTCGCCGATCGCCCGGACGCTGACCCCCGACGCCTCGGCCAGCTCCTCCATCGTCAGCCGGCCCCGCCGGCGCAGTCCGCGCAGCACGGCCCCGAACGGACTCTCGTCCGACACGCCTTCTCCGTCTCCTCGCCCGACGGAAGAATAACGGCGTCCTCGCGGCCTTCGGCCGGGATGCCGGCCGCCGCCCGGGGACGTGGAGTGCGCCGAGCGCGCAGGGGTCGTGTGCCGACGGCGCACCGGCCGCGGAACCTCTCACGAGGAGGCCGTGGAAGCGGGAGGGGGCCTCGCCGGGGCCGCGGTGGGCTCCGCCGCACGCTCCGCCGCACACGCCGGTGCCCAGGACCGCCGGAAGGCGTCCTGGGCACCGGGCGCGCTCAAGCGCCTCATCGGGTGTTCGGCGGGCCGCGTGGGGCCGGCCGGGCCGCCCCCTTGGTCTCGGGCGCCCCTCAACTCCCCGCTCTCCACGCCCCCTTCATGGTGACCACGGCGGCGAGCAGCGCCGACAGGGCTCCGGTGGCCAGGGCGGGCGCCGGGGAGAACGACGACAGGAGGACCAGGGCGGCCGTGCCGAGGAAGGGCGCTCCCTGTGCGACGCTCCTGTGGTGGGGCCGCAGGTGCAGCGCCCAGACGGTGGTCAGGAAGACGGCCGCCGGTACGGCGACCATGGCGCCCGCGGTCTGCGGGGCGATGCCGGTGCGGTGGGTGACCTGGTCGGCCTCGACGGCCAGGCCCGCCCCGACGGCGGCGGCGGACGCGAAGATCAGGTAGTGGCCGTAGGCCCACCGGAACCTTCTGCCGGGCCCCCGGTGGGTGGTGGCGAGCAGGGTGTGGGCGGGCCGGGCGAAGTACAGCCACCACATGGCGAAGACCGTCAGCAGACCGCCCGCCGCCACCGCGCACAGCTGCCAGGTGCCGCGGTGCTCGTCGAAGGCGGTGCGCACGGCGGCCGTGGCGGAGGCGACGGACTCACCGAGCACGATCAGGGTGAACGACGCGTACCGCTCGGCGATGTGGTGCGGATGCCAGGGGGTCGTTCCGGCGGCCTGCGCCCACACCGGGACGCACACCTCCCCCGCCACCAGCAGCGCGACGCCGGCCGGCCGGACCGCCGCGGGCACCAACAGCAGCCCCACCCAGCCGAGCTGGCACGCCACCACCCCGGTGGCGAAGCGCAGCGCGGTACGGCGCCGCCGGGGGTCCGCCCGCGCGGCGCGCAGCCAGAGCCCGGCCAGCGCGCACCGCATCACCACGTACCCCAGGGTGATGACGCTCAGGTCGTCCCCGTCGAACGCCCGCAGCACCCCGGCCGCGAGGATCAGCGACCCGGTGATCTGGGCGAACACCGTCAACCGGTACGGGACGTCGTCCGGGTCGTAGGCGGAGGCGAACCAGGTGAGGTTCATCCAGGCCCACCACACGCTGAAGAAGACGATCCCGAAGTGCAGCACGCCCGCCGTGCCGTGCCCCGCGCCCACCGCGGCGCGCAGCCCGGCGGACGCCTGGCTCACGGCGACCGCGAAGCACAGGTCGAAGAGGAGCTCCAGGGAGGTGGCGACCCGGTGCTCCTCCCCGGGGTCCCGGGCCCGCATGGGGCCCGGCCCGCGCCTCCGCTCCGACGGCGCGCGCCGGACCGGGCTCACTTCTCCAGGAAGGCGAGGAGGGCCGCGTTGACCTCGTCGGCGTGGGTCCACAGCAGGCCGTGCGGGGCGCCCTCGATCTCCAGGTAGTCGGCGGACGGCAGCGCCCGGTGGAACGGCCGCGCGGTGCCCTCGGCGGGCAGGATGCGGTCGGCCGTGCCGTGCACGATCAGGGCCGGCACGTCGATGGCCGGGATGTCGGCCCGGAAGTCGGTGTACCAGGTCGACGGCGCGGCGGCCGCGGCGAAGAAGCCGCCGCCCGCCGCGACGTTCCAGCTGTTGCGGACGGCTTCCTCGCTGATCCGCGTGCCGAGGTTGTCGTCGAGGTTGTAGAAGTCCCGGAAGAAGTCGGTGTAGTACGCGTAGCGGTCCGCCTTCACGGCCGCGACGACGCCGTCGAAGAACTCCTGGGGCGCGACCCCGTCCGGGTTGTCGTCGGTCTTGAGCAGGCAGGGCTCCAGCGAGGCCAGGAAGGCGACCTTGGCCACGCGGTCGGAGCCGTACGCGGACACGTACCGGGCGACCTCGCCGGTGCCCATGGAGAAGCCGACCAGGACGGCGTCCCGCAGGTCGAGGGTCTCCAGCACGGTGTTCAGGTCGGCCGCGAAGGTGTCGTAGTCGTACCCGGTCGTCGGCTGGCTGGACTGCCCGAAGCCGCGGCGGTCGTAGGTGATCACGCGGTAGCCCGCGTCGAGCAGCACCGCGCTCTGCCGCTCCCAGGAGTGGCCGTCGAGCGGGAAGCCGTGGATGAGGACGACCGGCTGCCCGGTTCCGTGGTCCTCGTAGTAGAGGTCGATCGGGGTGGAGTTCTCCTGGCCCACGGTGATGTACGGCATGGCTGTGTGTTCTTTCTTCCGAAGTGTCTGGCGGGGGCGGTCAGCTCAGGGCCTGGCGGAGCCAGTGCCTGACGTCCGGGGTGACCGGGTCGGCGATGTCGGCGAACTCCTCGTGCTTGCGCAGGAACGACGCCACGTAGGGGCAGACCGGCACGACGCGCTTGCCCGCCCGCCGTACGTCGGTGAGGGCCTGCTCGACCAGGCGGGAGGCGAGGCCCTGTCCGGCGAAGGCGTCGCCGACCTCGGTGTGGTAGAAGACGCGCTGCTCGTCACGGTCCAGGTACTCGGTGAAACCCGCGAGTTCGCCGTCGACCAGGATCTCGTAGCGGTGTCTGTCCTCGACTCGTTCGACGACGGGGGCGGCGGGCGTGGCCATGTCAGGGTGCCTTTCCGGGGATCGGGACGCGTGACGGCCGGATGCCGGGTGGCCGCCGAGGCGGACCGGACCGCGGACCCACTCGGCCGCCGACGAGAACGCTAGGGTTCCTCGCCCGCCCGGTGTTGTCCCTGCGTGCACCGCGACCGGCTCACCAGCGCACCGCCGTGGGCGGCGGCGCGTCCTCGACGGCCGCCCGAAAACGCGTCCGGCCCCCGGCGGTGCCGGGGGCCGGAGGGTGTTCGCGCTGGTGGGTCAGCGGGCGGTCGCGCCGTGCACGTACTCCACGAGGCGGGTCAGCGCGTCCGGGTCGGTGGTGGGCAGCACACCGTGGCCGAGGTTGAAGACGTGCCCCTCCAGACCGGCGGCGGCGTCCAGCACCTCCTGGGCCTTGGTCTCGACGGCGTCCTTGCCGGCGAACAGCACGGTCGGGTCGAGGTTGCCCTGGAGCGCCTTGCCGGGGCCGACGCGGCGCACGGCCTCGTCCAGCGGGACGCGCCAGTCGACGCCGACGACGTCCGCGCCGGCCTCGCCCATCAGCCCCAGCAGCTCGCCGGTGCCGACGCCGAAGTGGATGCGCGGCACCCCGTACGGGGCGACCGCGTCGAAGACCTTCGCCGAGGCGGGCAGCACCGAGCGCCGGTAGTCGGCGGGGGCGAGCGCGCCGGCCCAGGAGTCGAAGAGCTGCACCGCGGAGGCGCCGGCCTCGATCTGCACCTTGAGGAAGGCGGTCGTGATGTCGGCGAGGCGGTCCAGCAGGTCGGCCCAGAGTTCGGGGTCGCCGTACATCATCGCCTTGGCGTTCTCGTACGTGCGCGAGGTGCCGCCCTCGACCAGGTAGCTGGCGAGGGTGAAGGGGGCGCCCGCGAAGCCGATCAGCGGGGTGGACCCCAGCTCGCGGGTGAGCATCCCGATGGCCTCGGTGACGTACGGGACGTCCTCGGGGGTGAGGTCGCGCAGCCGGGCCAGGTCGGCGCGGGTGCGGATGGGCTGCTCGACGACCGGGCCGACGCCGGGCTTGATGTCGAGGTCGAGGCCGATGGCCTTGAGCGGGACGACGATGTCGCTGTAGTAGATCGCCGCGTCCACGTGGTGCCGCCGCACCGGCTGGAGGGTGATCTCGGTGACCAGCTCGGGCCGCGTGCAGGACTCCAGCATGGGGACTCCCTCGCGCACCTTGCGGTACTCGGGCAGGGAGCGGCCGGCCTGGCGCATGAACCAGACGGGGGTGTGCGGCACGGGTTCGCGCCTGCACGCCTTGAGGAAGGCGCTGTCGTACGTCTCGGTCGGCTGCTTGCCCGCAAGGGCCTCGTTGGCGGTCACGGGAAAAGTCTCGCATGCCGCCGCGGGCGGCCGTGCGCAGGCGGCGAGGAAGCGCACGTCGCGGGGTGTCTTGCCTGCGCAGGGCCCCGGTTCCCCTTACTCTTCCCCGCATGGCTGCGGCTCACGGACGAATGTCGGAAGGCGCTGACGGATTGGGCGACGTGAAGGACACCGAAGAGGCGGACCGGCACTCGGGTGCCGCGGGTCCGCCGGCTTTCCGGGCCGCGGTCGACGCCCTGCGCGCCTGCCGGCTGCGGCCGCAGGTCGAGGTGGAGCCGACCCCCGCGCCGCAGCGGCTCGCGCCGTACGCGTACGCGCTGGAGGCGGTGGTGGTCGACGGCGACCAGGAGCTGGCGGACGGGCGCCTGGTGCTGCTGCACGACCCGGCCGGGCATGACGCGTGGCGGGGCACGTTCCGGCTGGTGACGCTGGTGCGGGCGGAGCTGGAGCCGGAGATGGCGGCCGATCCGCTGCTGCCGGAGGTGTGCTGGTCGTGGCTGACCGGGGCGCTCCAGGCGCGCGGCCTCGGCTACGGCGAGCCCAGCGGTACGGTCACGCGTGCCGGCTCCCACTACTTCGGCGGCCTCGCCGACCGGCCGCCCGCCTCGCAGATCGAGATCCGGGCGTCCTGGACGCCCCGCGAGGGGCTGGGCGGGGTACCGGACGCGGCGGCCCACCTGGCGTCCTGGTGCGATCTGCTGGCGCAGGTCGGGGGGCTGCCGCCGGCCGGTCCCGGCGACGCGTCCGTGGTGACGCTGCCGCAGCGCAGGGGTCCGCAGTCCCGGTGAGGTGACGGCCGGTTTCGGCCGTCGTCATCCTGTTGGGCGCCTTATTGACCATCTCTTTGTCGATACGGCCACATTGCGCACTCGAATCGCATCCGCTCGAACCGATTCGATCTTCGGGTGATCGATCGCGTGTCCGAATTGCGCAGATTGTTACTCACTAGATCGTGATCACTCCCTAAAGGCGGACACGTTTGCTGCCGAAGACGACTGTGACCTTGAAAGCACGGTTCGTCCCGGCTTCTTCCCCACAAGCCGGCCCCGTCCCCCCACCCAGGAGGCCTGGTGTCCGTTCTCCTTGAGCAACCCGCAAGCCTGGTCGCCTACCGCCCGAACAAGCCGACCGCCATGGTGGTCGTGGCCGACCCGCGCGTGCGCTCCACCGTCACCCGCCATCTGTGGGCGCTCGGTGTGCGCGACGTCATCGAGGCCTCGTCCATCGCGGAGGCTCGTCCCCGCATCGGCAACCCCCGCGACATCTGCGTCGCCGACGTCCACCTGCCCGACGGCTCCGGCCTGACCCTGCTGTCCGAGACCCGCGCGGCGGGCTGGCCCAACGGGCTCGCCCTCTCCGCCGCCGACGACATCGGCGCGGTCCGCAACGCCCTGGCCGGCGGGGTCAAGGGCTATGTCGTCACCGGCACCCGCACCAATATCGGACTCCCCGCCCGGCCCGGTGCCGCCCCCCTCGGCGCCGCCGCCCGTATGCACCGCCGCCCCCCGGGTGCCCCGAGCCACCCGGGCGGCTACCGCGAACTGTCCGGACGCGAGGTCGAGGTGCTGCGGCTGGTCGCGGAGGGCCAGTCGAACAAGGCCATCGGCGTCTCCATGGGCCTGTCCGCCCTCACCGTGAAGAGCCACCTCGCCCGTATCGCCCGCAAGCTGGGCACCGGTGACCGGGCCGGCATGGTCGCCGTGGCCCTGCGCACCGGAATCATCCACTGACCGCTGACGATGCCCCTTGACCACTTCCGGGGAGCGGCCGGTTCACCCGCGTGAACCGGCGGTTTCACCGCCCTGACTGGTTTACGACCCCTCGGCGCCCGTCGACGGAACGTTCCGGCGACGGGTGCTGTCCACGCATGGATACCCTTGACAGGTGACCGACGCCCAAGACACCGCAGCAGACAGCACCCGGCGCAGCAACGGAGAAACGCCTCCCGACGAGCCCGGATCTTCTGTGACGGAGGCGCCGACACCCCTTCTCGAACCCCGCGAGGGCATTCCGCCCGTGATCGCCGACGAGGCCTCGCTCGCCGAGGCGGTCGCCGCCTTCGCCGCCGGCTCGGGCCCCGTGGCCGTGGACGCCGAGCGCGCCTCCGGCTACCGCTACGGCCAGCGCGCCTATCTGGTGCAGCTGCGCCGCGAGGGCGCCGGCACCGCGCTGATCGACCCCGTCGCCTGCCCCGACCTCTCCGCCCTCGGCGAGGCGCTGTCCGGCGTCGAGTGGGTGCTGCACGCCGCCACCCAGGACCTGCCCTGCCTGCGCGAGATAGGCATGGTGCCGACCCGGCTGTTCGACACCGAGCTGGCCGGCCGGCTCGCCGGGTTCCCCCGGGTGGGCCTCGGCGCCATGGTGGAGAACGTCCTCGGCTTCGTCCTGGAGAAGGGCCACTCCGCCGTCGACTGGTCCACCCGCCCGCTGCCCGAGCCCTGGCTGCGCTACGCCGCGCTGGACGTGGAACTCCTGGTGGACCTGCGCGACGCCCTGGAGAAGGAGCTGGACCGGCAGGGCAAGCTGGAGTGGGCGCTCCAGGAGTTCGACGCGATCGCGAGCGCCCCGCCCGCCGAGCCCCGCAAGGAGCCCTGGCGCCGCACGTCCGGGATGCACAAGGTACGGCGCCGGCGGCAGCTGGCCGTCGTGCGGGAGCTGTGGGAGACGCGGGACCGCATCGCCCAGCGGCGTGACGTGTCGCCGGGCAAGGTGCTGCCGGACGCCGCGATCGTGGAGGCGGCGCTGGCCCTGCCGGGCAATGTGCACGCCCTCGCCGCGCTGAACGGGTTCGGGCACCGCACCGGGCGCCGGCAACTGGAGCAGTGGCAGACCGCCGTGGACCGGGCCAAGGCGCTGCCGGAGGCCGAGCTGCCGCAGCCGGGCCAGCCGGTGACGGGTCCGCCGCCGCCCAGGGCGTGGGCCGACAAGGACCCCTCGGCCGCGGCCCGCCTGTCCGCCGCGCGGGCCGCCGTGACCTCGCTGGCCGAGCGGCTCTCCATGCCCCAGGAGAACCTGGTCTCCCCGGACACGGTCCGCCGCCTGTGCTGGCAGCCGCCGGGTGTGATCGACGCCGGGACCGTCTCGGCCGCGCTGTCCGGCTACGGGGCGCGTCCCTGGCAGGTGGAACTGGTGACGCCCGTGCTGGTCGCGGCGCTGACCAAGGGCGCCTGACCGCCGCAGGGCGGAAGGACGCGGGACGACGGCCCGGGCACGCTCCGACGGGGGCGCGCCCGGGCCGTCGAGATCACGCCAACATGCCGACCGCCCTACTTACCGTGGTGTGACCTTCACCGCTGGCCCCGCTGGGACTGTGCAGCTACATTACTCGCAAGTAGCATGGGCTTAAGCAAGCGCTCAGCGTCCCGCACCATGGAGGAGAGCCATCGTGCCTCGTACCGTCAGGGACGTCGTCTTCGTCGACGGCGTCCGCACCCCGTTCGGCAAGGCGGGCCCGAAGGGCATCTACCACGAGACTCGCGCCGACGACCTCGTCGTGAAGGCGATCCGGGAGCTGCTGCGCCGCAACCCCGGCCTGGACCCCAAGCGGATCGACGAGGTCGCCATCGCCGCGACCACCCAGATCGGCGACCAGGGCCTCACCCTCGGCCGCACCGCCGGGATCCTCGCCGGTCTGCCGCAGTCCGTGCCCGGCTACTCCATCGACCGGATGTGCGCCGGCGCGCTGACCGCCGTGACGACCACCGCCGGTTCGATCGCGTTCGGCGCCTACGACGCCGTCATCGCCGGTGGCGTCGAGCACATGGGCCGCCACCCGATGGGCGAGGGCGTGGACCCGAACCCGCGGTTCGTGAGCGAGAAGCTGGTGGACGAGTCGGCCCTGTTCATGGGCATGACCGCCGAGAACCTGCACGACCGCTACCCGAGCATCACCAAGCAGCGCGCCGACGAGTACGCGGTGCGCTCGCAGGAGAAGGCCGCCAAGGCGTACGCCAACGGCAAGATCCAGCAGGACCTGGTGCCGATCTCGGTGCGCCGCACCAGCCCCGAGGGCGGGGAGACCGGCTGGGGTCTGGTGACCGCCGACGAGCCGATGCGCCCGGGCACCACCCTGGAGAACCTGGCGGGCCTGAAGACGCCGTTCCGCGTGCACGGCCGGGTCACCGCGGGCAACGCGGCCGGTCTGAACGACGGCGCCACCGCGTCGATCATCGCGTCCGAGGACTTCGCCCGCGAGAACGGCCTGCCGGTCAAGATGCGCCTCGTCTCCTACGCCTTCGCGGGCGTGGAGCCGGAGGTCATGGGCTACGGCCCGATCCCGGCCACCGAGAAGGCCCTCGCCAAGGCGGGCCTGTCCATCTCGGACATCGGCCTGTTCGAGATCAACGAGGCCTTCGCCGTCCAGGTCCTGGCCTTCCTGGAGCACTACGGCATCGCCGACGACGACGCACGCGTCAACCAGTACGGCGGCGCCATCGCGTTCGGCCACCCGCTGGCCTCCTCCGGCGTCCGTCTGATGACGCAGCTGGCCCGCCAGTTCGAGGAGCAGCCGAACGTCCGCTACGGCCTGACCACCATGTGCGTCGGCTTCGGCATGGGCGCGACGGTCATCTGGGAGAACCCGCACTTCGAGGGGGACAAGTGAGCACCACCGCCGAGCTTCTGAAGCAGGCCTCGGACCTGTTCCCCGACGAGGTCGTCACCAGCGCCCACGTACGCCACTTCGAGCTGCCCTTCGGCGCCGGCCGGTTCGCGCTGATCACGCTCGACAACGGCCTGGACCACACCAAGCCCACCACCTTCGGCCCGGCCTCGCTCGCGAACCTCGACACCGCGATCGACCAGGTCGAGAAGGAGGCGGCCGACGGTGAGATCGTCGGCATCGGCATCACCGGCAAGCCGTTCATCTTCGCGGTCGGCGCCGACCTCAAGGGCGTCGAGCTGCTGAAGGAGCACGAGCACGCGCTCGCCATCGGCAAGGGCGGCCACGAGGTCTTCAAGCGGCTGTCCAAGCTCGCCGTGCCGACCTTCGCCTACTACAACGGCGCGGCCATGGGCGGCGGCGTCGAGGTCGGCCTGCACTGCACCTACCGGACCGTCTCCAAGGCGCTCCCCGCGTTCTCGCTGCCCGAGGTCTTCCTCGGCCTGGTGCCCGGCTGGGGCGGCTGCACCCTGCTGCCGAACCTGATCGGCGCCGACAAGGCCGTCTCGGTCGTCATCGAGAACTCGCTGAACCAGAACAAGCAGCTCAAGGGCAAGCAGGTCTTCGAACTCGGCATCGCCGACGCGCTGTTCGAGGGTGCCGACTTCCTGGAGCAGTCGCTGATCTGGACCGCCAAGGTCCTCAAGGGCGACGTCAAGGTCGAGCGCCCGGAGGTCGACCGCGGCGAGGCCTGGGACCAGGCCGTGGCCAAGGGCCGCTTCATCGCCGACTCCAAGGTGCACGGCGCGGCCCCGGCCGCCTACCGCGCCCTGGACATCATCGAGGCCGCCAAGAACGGCGACTTCCAGCAGGGCTTCGACGCCGAGGACCAGGCGCTCGCCGACCTGATCATGGGCGGCGAACTGCGCGCCGGCATCTACGCGTTCAACCTGGTGCAGAAGCGCGGCAAGCGGCCGGCGGGCGCCCCGGACAAGAACCTGGCCCGCCCGGTCACCAAGGTGGGCGTCGTCGGCGCCGGTCTGATGGCCAGCCAGCTCGCGCTGCTCTTCCTGCGCCGCCTGGAGGTGCCGGTCGTGCTGACCGACATCGACCAGGAGCGCGTCGACAAGGGTGTGGGCTACGTCCACGCCGAGATCGACAAGCTGCTCGGCAAGGGCCGGATCAACCAGGACAAGGCCAACCGCCTCAAGGCGCTGGTCACCGGTGTCCTGGACAAGGCCGAGGGCTTCGCGGACGCGGACTTCGTCATCGAGGCCGTGTTCGAGGAGATGAGCGTCAAGCAGAAGGTGTTCGCGGAGGTCGAGGCGGTCGCCCCGGCGCACGCGATCCTCGCGACCAACACCTCCTCGCTGTCGGTGTCGGAGATGGCGTCGAAGCTCCGGCACCCCGAGCGGGTCGTGGGCTTCCACTTCTTCAACCCGGTCGCGATCCTGCCGCTGCTGGAGATCGTCCGCGGCGAGCAGACCGACGACGCCTCCCTGGCCACCGCCTTCGCGGTCGCCAAGAAGCTGAAGAAGACCGCGGTGCTGGTCAAGGACGCCCCGGCGTTCGTCGTCAACCGCATCCTGACCCGCTTCATGGGCGAGATCCAGAACGTCATCGACGAGGGCACCCCGGTCGCCGTCGCCGAGAAGGCGGTCGAGCCGCTGGGCCTGCCGATGTCGCCGCTGGTCCTGCTGGAGCTGGTCGGCCCGGCGATCGGTCTGCACGTCTCGGAGACCCTCAACCGGGCCTTCCCGGACCGCTTCACGGTGTCCCCGAACCTCAAGGCCGTGGTCGACGCGGGCAAGCGCGGCTTCTACGTCTACGACAGCGGCAAGCCGGAGCTGGACCCGGAGGTCGCCGCGCTGCTGAAGCAGGGCGACGCCGTGCTGACCGAGGAGCAGGTGCGCACGCGCGTCCTGGACGCGGTGGCGCAGGAGATCGGGCTCATGCTCGACGAGGGCGTCGTCGCCGAGGCCCAGGATATCGACCTGTGCCTGATCACGGGCGCCGGCTGGCCCTTCCACCTGGGCGGCATCACGCCGTACCTGGACCGTGAGGGCGTCTCGGAGCGCGTGAACGGCAAGAAGTTCCTGGCCCCGGGCGTGGCCAGCGTCCCGGCGTAACACCGGAACACGGCAGGAAGGGCCCCCGCGGCGGCGGGGGCCCTTTCGCATGCCCGGTGGGGGCCTCGGGACCATCCCGGCCGCGGCGCGGCCTCAGACGGCCCGCCAGGCCTCCAGCGCCAGCCCCGGCTCGTCCTTGCGCCGGGTCAGCAGGAGCCGGCCGGTCGACGGGGACAGCGTGGCGGCCACCACCCGGCCGTCCGCGTCCGTGCCGAGGCTCACCCGGGCGTCCACGGTGAGCTGCGGGCCGGACTCGGTCCACCAGGCGCCCGCGGACTCCAGTTCGGTCGGATAGGCCGCGAAGGCGACCCGGCCGCTCGCCGAACGCTGGGCGAGCAGCGTGCAGTCGTGGCCGTCGAGTTCGCAGCGGACGGCGGCGACCGGGCCGTGCCCGGCGGAGGGCAGCAGGGCGACCGGCTTGCCGCCCGGGCGCCAGGCCCACAGCTCGCCCTCGGTGCCGGTGTAGTAGAGCGTGGTGCTCGCGGGCGAGGTGGCGAGGGCGTACAGCGTCCCCGGGCGGACCGGCGCCTGGACGGACTCCGCGAGGACCGGGCGGCCGCCGGGCTCCTCCTGACGCCAGTACAGCAGGCCCTCGGGGGCGGCCGCGTACAGTTCGACCCTGCCGGACTCCCCCGTCACCGCGGCGAGCCCGTCCTGGACGGCCTTGCCCTTGATGTCCTGCCAGGCCTCCCAGCCGCCCTTCTCCTTCTGCGCGAGCATACTCACGCCGCCGCCCTTGTTGCGCACGAAGACATGGGCGCGGCCCTCGGCGTCCACCGCGACGGCGGGCGTCCCGGTGCGGTCGCCCTTCTTGTTCGGGTGCCCGACCGGGTTCCAGTCCAGGGCCGCGAGGCGGGCGCGGAAGTGCGTGGAGTGCACCAGCCCGGCCTCGCCCTGGACGGTGGGCCGCCAGGCCACCAGGTGGGCGTACCGGTCGGCGCCCTGACCGACGGCCACAACCGGAAGCAGCTTCTGCTCTCCCCCGACCTTGCGCGGTTCGTCCCAGGGCCCGCCGGGCGCGCGCTCCGCGCGGCACAGGACGGCATCGCCGGACGACTGGTAAACACTGAGCCGGCCGTCTCGGCCACGAAGAAGCCAGTCACCGTTCACCCGGTCACTTTAAGCCGCGGCGGACCGGCGCCGGGCGAGGGGGCACCATGGCGGGTATGACGAACCCCTCGGACACCCCGGACACCCCGGACACCCCGGGCACCCCGGTCCCGCCCCTGCTGATCGTCGACGGCGCGAACGTCGTCGGGTCCGTGCCCGACGGATGGTGGCGGGACCGGCGCGGGGCGGCGGAGCGGCTGCGGGACCGGCTGGTGGCGTACGCGCGGACCGGTACGGCGGAGCTGGCGGGGCCCGTCGAGGTGGTGCTGGTGGTGGAGGGGGCCGCCCGCGGGGTGGCCTCGGTGCCCGGGGTGCGGGTGGTGGCGGCGCCCGGCAGCGGGGACGACCGGATCGTGGAGCTGGCGGCCGAGGGCGCGGGCCGTACCTGTCTGGTCGTCACGGCCGACCGGGAGCTGCGGCGGCGGGTGGGCGCGCTGGGCGCGCGGGTGGCCGGCCCGCGTACGGTGCGCGGTTGAACCGGCCCGTGCGGGCCGCTCACGGCGCCGGCGGCGCGGGCTCCGGTTGCTGCCGGCCGCGCTCGGCGAGGCGGCTGTGGGTACGGCCGTAGAGGAAGTAGACGACGAAGCCGATCACCATCCAGATGGCGAACCGCAGCCAGGTCTCGGCGGGCAGATTGAGCATCAGCCAGAGCGTCGCCAGCACGGACACGACGGGCACGAACGGGACCCACGGGGTACGGAAGGCGCGGGGCAGGTCGGGGCGCGTCCTGCGCAGGATGATCACGCTGATCGCGACGACCACGAAGGCGAACAGCGTGCCGATGTTGACCAGTTCGGCCAGTTCGCTGAGGCTGGTGAAGCCGGCGACGATCGCGATGACCACGCCGAGCAGGATGGTCGGCCGGTGCGGGGTCCGGAACCGGGGGTGGACCCGGGAGAAGAAGCGCGGCAGCAGCCCGTCGCGGCTCATCGCGAAGAACACCCGGGTCTGCCCGAGCAGCAGGATCAGGCACACCGTGGTCAGGCCGATGGCGGCGCCGAAGCTGATCACGCCCGCGTACCAGGGGTGGCCGATGGCCTTGAAGGCGTCGGCGAGCGGGGCGTCCACGGACAGCCGGGTGTACTTCTGCATGCCGGTGACGACGACGGAGACGGCCACGTAGAGCACGGTGCAGATGAACAGCGAGCCGAGGATGCCGCGCGGCACGTCCCGTTGGGGGTTGCGGGTCTCCTCGGCGGCGGTGGCCACGATGTCGAAGCCGATGAAGGCGAAGAACACCACGGAGGCCGCGGTGAAGATGCCCATCACGCCGAAGTTGGCGGGCGCCCAGCCGAACATCAGCTGCACCAGCGGGGCCTTGAGGCTGCCGCCGGCCGGCACCGGCTGGGCCGGAGGGATGAACGGGCGGTAGTTGTCGGTGTTGACGAAGAAGGCACCGGCGATGATCACGACGAGCACCACGGCCACTTTGATCGCGACGACCAGCGAGGTGATCCGGGCCGATAGCTTCATGCCGAGGACGAGGATGGCGGTGAGCACCAGCACCAGGACCGCGGCGAGGATGTCGAAGCCGAAGCCGTGGGCGCCGTCCCGGCCGGAGAGGTACGCGGGCAGGTGCCAGCCCGCGTTGTCGAGCAGCGAGCGGATGTAGCCGGACCAGCCGACGGCGACCACCGCGGTGCCGAGCGCGAACTCCAGGACCAGGTCCCAGCCGATGATCCAGGCGGGCAGCTCGCCCAGGGAGGCGTAGCTGAAGGTGTAGGCCGAGCCCGCCACCGGGACCGTGGAGGCGAACTCCGCGTAGCACAGGGCGGCGAGGGCGCAGACCACGCCGGCCGCGACGAAGGCGAGGGCGACGGCGGGACCGGCGTTGTTCTTGGCGACCTGTCCGGTCAGCACGAAGATACCGGTACCGATGATGACACCGACGCCGAAAACGGTCAGATCGAGCGCGGAGAGCGACTTCTTGAGCGCGTGCTCCGGTTCTTCCGTGTCCCGGATCGACTGCTCGACGTTCTTCGTCCGGAAGAGCGAGCTGCTCACGTTGCTGCCTCCCACGCTTGTCGTCCTCGACCTGGCTCGACACGATCGAGAGGACCGGGGCGCGAGTGCCCCGTGACAGGCAGGCTTACGCACCCGGGCCGGTTCCGCCACCGCAAGGAGGGGCGGAACCGGCCCGGTCGGAAGCGCTCGTCCTAGTCGCGCGCGGGTTCCACGGAGTCCACCGTCTGCGCCGTACGGTCGAACCGGCCGTCGAGCTTGGCGACCAGACCGGTGACCTGGCGGGCGATGTCGGGCGCGGTCAGCCCGATCTCGGTGAGCACCTCGGCGCGCGAGGCGTGGTCGAGGAAGCGCGGCGGGATGCCGAAGTCGCGCAGCGGCACGTCCACGCCCGCGTCGCGCAGCGCCTGGGCGATGGTCGAGCCGACGCCGCCGACACGGCTGTTGTCCTCGACGGTGACGACGACCCGGTGCCGCTCGGCCAGCGGGGCCATCGCTTCGTCCACCGGCTTGACCCAGCGCGGGTCGACGACCGTGGTGGAGATGCCCTGCTGGTCGAGCAGGCCGGCGATCTCCAGGCACATCGGGGCGAGGGCGCCCACCGAGACCAGCAGCACGTCCGGGCGGTCGGTGCCCGCCTCGCGCAGCACGTCCATGCCGCCGACCTTGCCCACGGCGGGTACGGCGGGACCGACGGCGCCCTTGGAGAAGCGGACCACGGTCGGCGCGTCCTCGACGGCGACCGCCTCGCGCAGCTGGGCCCGCACCTGGTCGGCGTCGCGCGGCGCGGCCATCCGCAGGCCGGGCACGACCTGAAGGATGGACATGTCCCACATGCCGTTGTGCGAGGCGCCGTCGGTGCCGGTGACCCCGGCCCGGTCCAGGACGAAGGTGACGCCGCACTTGTGCAGCGCCACGTCCATCAGGACCTGGTCGAAGGCGCGGTTGAGGAAGGTGGCGTAGACGGCGAAGACGGGGTGCACCCCGGCGTGGGCGAGGCCGGCGGCGGAGACGGCGCCGTGCTGCTCCGCGATGCCGACGTCGTACACCCGGTCGGGGAAGCGCTTGGCGAACTTGTCGAGGCCGACCGGCTGGAGCATGGCCGCGGTGATGGCGACCAGGTCCTCGCGCTCCTCGCCGAGCTTCACCATCTCCTCGCCGAACACGGAGGTCCAGTCGGCGCCGGAGGCGGCGATCGGCAGGCCGGTGTCCGGGTGGATCTTGCCGACGGCGTGGAAGCGGTCGGCCTCGTCCTGGAGGGCGGGCTGGTAGCCGCGGCCCTTCTCGGTGAGGCAGTGCACGATGACCGGCCCGCCGAACCGCTTGGCGCGGGCCAGCGCGGACTCCAGCGCCTCGATGTCGTGGCCGTCGATCGGGCCGACGTACTTCAGGCCCAGGTCCTCGAACATGCCCTGCGGGGCGATGAAGTCCTTCAGGCCCTTCTTCGCGCCGTGCAGCGTCTCGTACAGCTGCCTGCCGACGACCGGGGTCTTCTCCAGCACCTCGCGGGTGCGGGCGAGGAAGCGCTCGTAGCCGTCGGTGGTGCGCAGGGTGGCCAGGTGGTTGGCGAGGCCGCCGATGGTGGGCGCGTACGACCGCTCGTTGTCGTTGACCACGATGACGAGGGGGCGGTCCTTGGCGGCGGCGATGTTGTTCAGCGCCTCCCAGGCCATGCCGCCGGTGAGCGCGCCGTCACCGATGACGGCGGCGACGTGGCTGTCCCGCTTCATCAGCTGGTTGGCCTTGGCGATTCCGTCGGCCCAGCCGAGCACCGTGGAGGCGTGGCTGTTCTCGATGACGTCGTGCTCGGACTCGGCCTGCGCGGGGTAGCCGGACAGGCCGCCCTTCATCTTCAGCCGGGAGAAGTCCTGCCGGCCGGTGAGCAGCTTGTGCACGTAGGACTGGTGACCGGTGTCCCACAGCACCTTGTCCTTCGGGGATTCGAAGACCCGGTGCAGGGCGATGGTGAGTTCGACCACGCCCAGGTTGGGGCCGAGGTGTCCGCCGGTCTTGGACACGGCGTCGACGAGGAAGGTGCGGATCTCCCCTGCCAGCTGGTCCAGCTCCTCCAGGCTGAGCCGGTCCAGATCGCGCGGTCCCCTGATGCGGGTCAGCAGCGGCACCCGTGCCTCCTTGCAATAGAGCTGATCGAGCTTCCCGGGCTCGCCAGAGTCTAACTTTCCGGTAGCGCTCGGCATGAACGTGCCCGGCACCTTCGCGGGTGCCGGGCACGTTGGTCCGCCGGAACGGGGTGTGTTACGCCCGCCCTGCGGTCTTCTGCGTCTTACGGGTGATCGCGTCGATCACGACGGTCGCGAGCAGCACACCACCGGTGATCATGTACTGCACCGGCGACGCGATGCCTTCGAGCGCGAGGCCGTACTGGATCGAGACGATCACCAGCACACCGAGCAGCGCGTTCCACGTGCGGCCGCGGCCGCCGAAGAGCGAGGTGCCGCCGATGACCGCCGCCGCGATCGCGTTCATCAGCAGGTCACCGCCGCCGGCGCCCTGGTTCGCCGCGGCGATCTTGGAGGCCATCATCAGACCGCCGACGGCCGCGAAGGTGCCGGAGATCGCGAAGACCGAGATGCGCACCAGGTTGACGTTGATGCCGGCGCGGCGGGACGCCTCGACGCTGCCGCCGAGCGCGAACACCTTGCGGCCGTACGCCGTGCGACGCAGCACGAAGTCCGTGACGACCAGCATGGCGAGGAAGATCACCACGGCCAGCGGCAGGCCCTTGTACTGGTTGTAGACGGCCGCGGCGGCGAAGGACACGATCGCGAGCAGCACCGTGCGCAGGATCGTCTCGCTCAGCGGCCGCGAGGGCACCCCGGCCGCCTCCCGGCGCCGGTTGCCCAGGAAGGAGGTGAGGAAGAACAGCACGGTGGCGACGAGGGCGAGCCCGTAGGCGGCGGCCACGTCGGAGAAGTAGTAGCTGGTCAGCTTGGCGACCAGGCCCTCGCTGTCCAGGTTGATGGTGCCGCTGTCGCCCAGGATCTGGAGCATGAAGCCGTTCCAGAAGAGCAGACCGGCCAGGGTGACGGCGAACGCCGGGACACCGATCTTCGCGAAGAAGAAGCCGTGCAGCGCGCCCGCGACGGTGCCCACCAGGATGGACAGCACCAGGGCGAGCCAGGCGGACATGCCGTGGGTGACCGTCAGCACCGCGTAGGAGGCGCCCGCGACACCGGAGACCGAGCCGACCGAGAGGTCGATCTCGCCGAGCAGCAGCACGAAGACGATACCGACGGCGATCATGCCGGTGCCGACCATCGCGACGGAGATGTCGGAGAGGTTGCCCGCGGTGAGGAAGTTGGAGTTCAGGCTCTGGAAGATGATCCAGATGACCGCGAGGCCGATGATGACCGGGACCGAGCCGAGGTCACCGGCCTTCATCTTCCGCTTGAACTCGGTGACGTAGCCCGCGAAGCCCTGCTCGCGCACGAGCAGGCGGGGGTCCACGGCGGTGACGGTGCCGGCCGCCGCCTCGGGGTTCTCCACGGCGTCCTGGGGAGCGTGGTCCTCGGGAGGCGTGGAGGTCTTGTCCAGGCTCACTTCTGGACCTCCTTGGTGGTGCGCGCCGCACGCCGGGTGACGGCGTTGTCCGTGGCGCCGGTGATGGCGGAGATGATCTCTTCCTGGGACGTCGAGGCGACGTCGAACACGCCGTTGTTGCGGCCGAGCCGCAGCACCGCCACCTTGTCGGCGACGGCCTTGACGTCGGCCATGTTGTGGCTGATGAGGATGACGGCGTGGCCGCGCTCGCGCAGCCGCTCCACCAGGTCGAGCACCTGTGCGGTCTGCTCGACGCCGAGCGCCGCGGTGGGCTCGTCCAGGATGACCAGCTTGGGCTCGCCGAGCATGGAGCGGGCGATGGCCACCACCTGGCGCTGACCGCCGGAGAGGGAGGCGATCGGGATGCGGACGCTGGGGATGCGGATCGACAACTGGTCGAGCAGGGCGCGGGAGCGGCGCTCCATCTCGACCTCGTCCAGGACGCCGTACTTGCGCAGCTCCCGGCCGAGGTAGAGGTTGCCGACGACATCGATGTTGTCGCACAGCGCGAGGTCCTGGTAGACCGTCGCGATGCCCAGCGCCTGGGCGTCGTTGGGCCGGTTGACCTGGACGGCCCGGCCTTCCCATTCGATGACGCCTTCGTCGATGGGATGCACGCCGGCGATCGTCTTGACCAGCGTGGACTTTCCGGCGCCGTTGTCGCCCACCAGGGCGACCACCTCACCGGCGTGGACCTCAAGCTCTACGTCGGTGAGCGCCTGGACGGCACCGAACCGCTTGGAGACCCCGCGCAACGCCAGCACGGGCGTAGCGGACACGTGAACCATCTCCTTCGCCGCCTGACCCGGCGGGAGGTTGTGCAGAGAGTTTGGGGGGTTCCGTCCGGCGCCCCGCGCCGAGCTTGCGGGGCTGTATGTGTCACGGAGCGCCGGAGGAGAGTGGGACGCCCTCACTTCTCACGAGGGGGGACCCCAGGGGGGTTACGGGGGTGAACTCCCCGGGAGTGAGGGCGTGTTGCGGCGGCCTACTTGAGGCCGAGCTTGTCGCAGGCGGCCTTGTACTGCGAGGTGCAGATGTCGGCGGCCGTGTAGACGCCGTCCTTGACGACGGTGTCCTTGATGTTGTCCTTGGTCAGCGCGGTGACCGGGAGGATGACGGTCGGCACCTGCTTGGTGGTCGGGCTGTCGACCTTGTCCTTGGCGATGGAGTCGAGCGACTTGCCCTGGGCGAGGGCCACGGCCATCTCGGCGGCCGCGTCGGCCTCCGGGGCGTAGGGCTTGTAGACGCTCATGTACTGGTCGCCGGCGACGATGCGCTGGACACCCGCGAGCTCCGCGTCCTGGCCGGTGACCGGGACGGAGATGCCGGCCGCCTTGAGGGCGGTGACGATACCGCCGGCCATGCCGTCGTTGGCGGAGTAGACGCCGATGATGTTCTTCTTGCCGAGCGCGGAGATCGCGGCCTCCATGTTGGAGTTGGCGTTCTCCGGCTTCCAGTCCTTGGTGTCGTACTCCTTGCCGACGTTCACCTTGCCGTCGAGCACCTCGTGGGCGCCCTTCTTGAACTGCGCGGCGTTCGGGTCGGTGATGGAGCCGTTCATCATGACGATCTTGCCGGACTTCGCCTTGGAGCCCAGGGCCTTCAGCAGGGCCTCGCCCTGGGTCTTGCCGACGGTCTCGTTGTCGAACGAGGTGTAGGCGCTGATCGGGCCCTGCGCGAGACGGTCGTAGGCGACGACGGGGATGCCCGCGTCCTTGGCCTTCTGCACCGAGCTCTTGATGGCGGCCGTGTCCACGGCGTCCACGATGAGCACGTCCACCTTGTTGGTGATCATCGTGTCGACCTGCTGGTTCTGCGTGCTCGCGTCCTGCTTGGCGTTGGCGTAGACCACCTGGGCCTTGCCGTTCGTCAGCTCCTTGACCTTCTTCTCGATCAAGGGGCGGTCGAACTTCTCGTAACGGGCGGTCTGGTTCTCCGGCAGGAGCAGACCGACCTTGATGGCGTCGCCCTTCTTGGCGCTGTCCGTGGTCTTGGACCCGCCCCCGGACTCCTTGGCGCTGCCACAGGCGGCGAGCGAGACGGCCATGGCACCAGCGGCAACGGCGAAGGCCGCACGACGCATACGCGTGTTCACTTCTCAAAACCTCCCTGACGAGGCCGCGTCGTTGCGGCCGAGGTGGCTGGAAGTCAACTCGGCCACACGTACGACGTCAAGAAGTAAATCCTTAACGAGATGGCAACGGTGCCATCCGTTCTCTAAGTGAAGGCAGGGGTGGCGGCGGTCGGGGCTCCGGTGACGGAACCGTCCAGAAGGGCCGAATCGCCCATCTCGCTCAGGGCCAGGGCGAGCGCGCCCAGCACCTCGGCGCGTCCGCCAAGTGCCCCGGGAAGTACGGAGAGTTGGCGGGCCGCGCTGGGGATGGCGTAGCGGCTGACGGACTCTCGGATGGGCCCGAGGACCAGCTCGCCGGCCTCGGCGAGATCACCGCCGAGGACCACCCGGCTGGGGTTGAGGAGATTGCAGAGGTTGGCCACACCGCTGCCGATGTGCCGGCCGACGTCGGCGACCACCCGGCGGCATCCGGGGTCACCCTCCCTGGCGAGCCGTACGACGCCCTCCATGGTCAGGTCCGGTCCGTGGCTCGGCTGGAGCAGCGGGAGCACGTAGCGGGCCGCGGCGAAGGTCTCCAGGCAGCCGCGGTTGCCGCAGCGGCAGACCGGGCCGGACTCGTCGAGGGTGATGTGCCCGATCTCGCCCGCGGTGCCGCCGGGACCGCGGTAGATCTTGCCGTCGATCACCAGGCCCGCGCCGACACCGCTGGCGACCTTGATGTAGGCGAGGTCACGCACGCCCTTGCCGCTGCCCCAGACCAGCTCGCCGAGGGCGCCCAGGTTGGCGTCGTTGTCCACGTGCACCGGCACGCCGAGGCGTTCGCGCAGCTCCTCGGCGGGCTTGGTGCCGCCCCAGCCGGGCAGGATGGCGGTGGAGCCGAGGGTGCCGGACTCCAGGTCGATCGGGCCGGGCACGCCGAGACCCACCCCGGCGACCTTGGACCGGTCGACGCCGGTGGCCGCGATCAGCCGGCTGACCAGCTCTTCGGCCCGGTCGAAGCCCTGCGCGGCGGAGGCGTCCACGTCCAGCGGCTCGGCCTCCTCGGCCAGCACCTGGTGGGCGAGGTTGCCGACGGCGACCCTCAGGTGCATATGGCCGAAGTCGACCCCGATCACGATGCCCGCGTCCCCGCTGAGGCTGACGCTGCGGGCCCGGCGCCCGCCGGCCGAGGTGGGCGTGACCTCGACCGTCCCGCCGTCCTTCAGCTCCCGCACGATGTTGGAGACCGTGGCGGCGGACAGGCCCGTCGTCCGTGCGATCTCCGCCTGCGTGAGCGACCCGGCCAGCCGGACGGCCCGTACCACCCGCTCCAGGTTGGCTCGGTGCAGTGACGACTGCGACCCTGGAGTCTCCACGACGACCTCCTGAGCGCGGGGCCGCTTCGGCGGGGCCCCGTGTATGTCCAACTAGTGAACTCTAAGCTGAGCCGTTCGGGGCGACTCACGTCAAGAGGTTGAGCCGGATCAGGGTCCGCACACGGCGGCGCACGCCGCCCGGATTCCGGAACGGCGTGCGCACGGCCGATTACGCTCGGCCATCCCACCCGGTGGGGCGCTACTTGAGCGCCCCCGCGGTGAGCCCCTGGACCACCTGCCGCTGGAAGACGACGTACGCCCCGAGCACCGGCAGCATGGCCATCACCAGGCCCGCGAACAGGCCCGACCAGTCACCCTTGTAGCCCTGGCTGACCGCCAGTTGGACGAGGCCCTGGGTGAGCACCTTCTTGTCCGGGTCGGTGTTGAGGACCGTGGGCAGCATGTACTGGTTCCACTGGCCCAGGAAGTTGAAGATGCCCACGCTGATCAGACCGGGCTTGGCCATGGGCAGCATGATCTGGAAGAACGTACGCGTATGCGAAGCCCCGTCCACGAACGCCGCCTCCGCCACCGAGGTGGGCAGGGTGCGGAAGAACGCCGTGAGGAAGAAGACCGTGAACGGCAGCGAATACGCGATGTAGACCAGGATCAGCCCGTGGATGGTGTTCAGCAGGCCCATGTTGTTCACGACGTAGAACAGCGGGACCAGCGCCAGCATGATCGGGAAGCTCATGCCGCCGATGAACAGGTAGTAGATGAAGCGGTTGCCCGGGAAGTCGAAGCGGGCGAGGACGTAGGCCGCCATGGAGCCGAGCACCAGGGTGCCGACGAGCGAACCGCCGACCACCAGAACGGTGTTGAGGAAGTAGCCGCTCATGTTGGCGTCGGTCCAGGCCCGCGCCCAGTTCTCGAAGTGCAGCCGGTCCGGCAGCGCCCAGGGCGAGCCGAAGATGGAGCTGTCGTTCTTGAAGGACGTCATCACCGCCCACAGCAGCGGCATGACCACCATGATCGCCCAGATGATCAGCACGCCGTGCGAGAAGACGTTGAGGACGCCGCCCTCGCGCTTGTGCGGGGCGGGTCCCGGGGCCGGGGCCCGGGTCTTGGAGACGCTCGCGCCGGGCTCGGCCGGCGGCGGGGCGGGGGTCTCGGTCGTCTTCATCGCTTCAGAACTCCAGCCGCTCGCGACGGCCCAGCCGCATCACGATCGCCGCGAACGCGAGCGTGACGACCAGCAGGGCGACGCCGATGGTGGTGGCGTAGGCGGCCTGACCGTCCCGGAACGCCTTCTGGTACACGTACAGGACCAGCACCGTGGTCGAGTAGTCGGGCCCGCCCGGTCCGGTCGTCATGATCTGTACGACCGCGAACGACTCGGCGCCCAGCGCGAGGATGCCCATGTAGACCCAGCCGGACTGCACGGTGTCCCACAGCAGCGGCAGGGTGATGCGGAAGAAGGTGGTGAAGCGGCTGGCGCCGTCGATCAGCGCCGCCTCGTACAGCTCGGCCGGGATCGAGGCCATGCCCGCGGAGAACAGCACCACGAAGAAGCCGACCGTGGACCAGACGAGCACCGCCATCACACACCACAGCGCGAGGTTCGGGTCGCCCAGCCACAGCGGCTGGACATGGTCGAGCCCGATGCCCCGCAGGATCGAGTTGACCGCCCCGCTGTCCGGGTTGTACGCGAACTGGAACAGCAGCGCCACGATCGCGATGGACAGCACCTGCGGGAAGAAATAGACGATCTTGTAGAAGGAGGAGCCCCGGACCCCCCTGATCGCGGGGCCGCCCCTTCTGCGCCGCCCGCCCACATTGATCATGAAGGCGAAGAACAGCGCCAGGCTGATCGTGACGACCGGCAGCACCAGGGCGAACAGCAGGCTGTGCTGCAACGACTTCCAGAAGATGTCGTCGTGCAGCATCCGCTGGTAATTGTCGAAACCGACCATCTTGAATTCGGGGCTCAGGCCGGTCCAGTCCGTGAACGAGTAATAGATGGACTGGATGAACGGCCACACCACGAAGAGCGCGTACAGTCCCAGGGGCACTGCCAGAAACCCCACGATGAACCGGTACTTGCCGTGCTGCATCGCCACTCCGGTGCGTTCGGGGGTGCTGGTTACTGGTGCTTGTAGTGCTTGATGGAGGTGTCCTTGGCCGCCTCGTCGGCGAAGCCCTGGATTTTCTTTATCGCCTCCGCCGGGGTGAGCCGGCCCGCCATCATCTCGCCGAGACCGGACACACCGATCTTTTCCTTCTCGAGCTGCACGTACCAGTCCTGCAGCCGCGGGTTCACCACATTGGTACCGGCCAGCTGGAGCGCCGCCACGCCCGACTTCAGGCCCGGGGTGAGGTCGATGCCGCTGGTGCCGCCGTTGTAGGCGGTCAGCGACTTCACCTTGGCGGTGAAGTTCTTCGAGGACGCCTCCGACAGCATGATGCGCAGCTGCTCCATGCCGCCTTCGGGGTTCGCCGCCTTGGAGGGCACGATGAACGGCTCGCCGCCGGAGGCCCAGATGGTGCCGAAGGGCATCTTGTCGCTGCTGTCGATGCCGGAGGGCGCCGAGACCGCGAGGTCGAAGTCCTTCGGGATGACGTTGGCCGACTCGTTCTCCACCCAGGAGCCGTTGGGGATGAACAGGGCCTCGCCCTTGGCCCAGGCGGTCTGCGACTGGATGTGGTCCAGGCCGGGGGTGCCCCGGAGGATGTAGCCCTTCTTGAACAGCTCGTAGTACGCCTCGAAGCACGTCTTGACCGCCGGGTGCTTCCAGGCGTTCGGCTCCAGGTTGTCGATGGCGTCCAGCACCTCGCGGCCGCCGACCTTGCCGATCATCGGGTAGAGCGAGAAGGGGATGTAGTACGGGTACTTGCCCGCGTACGTCCAGCCCGCCATGCCCTTCTTCTTGGCCTTCTCGCACACCTGGAGCATCTCGTCCCAGGTCTTCGGGTACTCGGCGTCGAGCGAGTCGAGGGCCTTCTGCGAGTACCAGACGCCGTACACCGTGTACGCGTAATAGAAGATCCACACCGGCTTGCCGTCGAACTGGCCCATCTCCACGATGCCGGGGCGCAGCGTGTCGCGGACCTTCTTGTTCGGGTCGTCGTACGACGGCGCGTCCAGCAGCGGGGTGAGGTCGGCCAGCTGGTTCTTGCCGACCAGGACGCCCATGTCCATCTGCTCGGCGCCGGAGTTGTCGATGAGGTCCGGCGGGTTGCCCTGGTTGAAGCGGGGCTGGAGGGTGGACTGGATCTTCTGGGTGGCGGAGAACTTCACCGTGGCCTTCGGGAAGTCCTTCTCGTAGATCTTGACCGCGTCCTCGGCGTACTCCTTGCCGAAGCCGCCGTCGAACAGCACGAACTCCATCTTGGCGGTGTCGTTCACGCCGAGTGGGTTCTTCGCGGTCTTCTTGCCCTCCTTGGCCTTGCTCTGGCCGCCGCCCCCGCTGCTCGCGCAGGCGGACATCAGGCCCATCCCCGGGACGGCCACCAGGCCGAGCGCCGCGGAGCGCTTGATCAGATCGCGGCGGCCGACACCCTCACGGTCGTGGTGCGCAGTGGATCCCATGCTCAAGTCCTCGCCTTCTCCAGGACTCAGGCGGTGAACCGGATCCTGCCCGGCACCGCGGTCGGGTCAAGCTGGGTGGTGCAGGAAGTTCTTCGTGCATGTACTGCCGGGAGTGCTCTTGTACCGGGCGCCGACAGGTATAGTCCAGTTCCCGCCAGCTGAGCAAGATCGAAAGCAGAGTTCCCGGCGGGTCTTTTCCGAGTTGAGACCTCCCGGACATATGGGCGGGCTGTGAGCGGTCCGTGGAAAAAGAACGCGGCCCCGACCTCGGGAATGACACGCCCAACACCCTTGACACCAACGGCCACTTGACCACCTACTTGGTTCCTGCGCCCCGAACTGACAACGTTGTCCGATCGGCGCAGGGAGGGAATCCGTAGATGCAGCGGAGAACTCGGCACAGATGGGGCCGGGCGGTCGTACTCACGGCCGCCTTCGCCATGGCCGCCGGCGCACAGGGCGCCGCGGTCGCGGTGCCCGCCAAGGCCCCGGCGGCCGACCGGGAATTCGCGTCCTCGTTCGAGGCGGGCGATCCCGCACCGGACTGGCTGAGCACCGTCGACACCGGCCCGGACGGCACCCCGCGGGCCTCGGGCGTGGACGGCGGCTACAGCACGGGGATACCGGGCAATGTGAACGACCACGTCACCGACGTCCGCGCGAGCGGCGAGAACACGGGCGCGGGCGAGGTGAAGGAGAACCTGGTCGACGGCGAGCCGGGCACCAAGTGGCTGACCTTCCAGCCCACCGGCTGGGTGGAGTTCGACCTGGACAAGCCGGTCAAGGTGGCGGACTACGCGCTGACCTCGGCCAATGACGCCGCCGAACGCGACCCGAGGGACTGGACGCTGCTCGGCTCCACCGACGGCAAGGACTGGAAGAGCCTGGACACCCGCTCGGGGCAGACCTTCTCCGAACGCTTCCAGACCAGGACGTACGACCTCGGCGATCCCGCCGAGTACCAGCACTTCCGGCTGGAGGTGAGCCGGAACAACGGCGCGCCGGACATCCTCCAGCTCGCCGATGTGCAGTTGTCCACCGGCGACGGCGGCGGCCCGGTGCCGCAGGACATGCTGACGCTGACCGACAAGGGCCCGACCGCCTCGCCGACGGCCAAGGCGCGCGTCGGGTTCACCGGCACGCGGGCGCTGCGCTACGCCGGCCGGCACACGGCGAAGGGCCGGGCGTTCTCGTACAACAAGGTGTTCGACGTCCATGTGAAGGTCGGCCGCGACACCCAGCTGTCGTACCGCGTCTTCCCGTCGATGGCCGACGGCGACCGGGACTACGACGCCACCAACGTCTCCCTGGACCTCGCCTTCACCGACGGCACCTACCTCAGCGACCTGGGCGCGCTGGACCAGCACGGCTTCCCGCTGTCGCCGCGCGGTCAGGGCGCCGCCAAGTCGCTCTACGTCAACCAGTGGAACAACGTCGTCTCGCGGATCGGTTCGGTGGCGGCCGGGAAGACGGTCGACCGGATCCTGGTGGGGTACGACTCCCCCAGCGGGCCGGCGAAGTTCCGCGGCTGGATCGACGACGTGTCGCTGAAGCCGGCGGCGCCAAAGAAGCCGAAGGCGCACCTGTCCGACTACGCGCTGACCACGCGCGGCACCAACTCCAGCGGCAGTTTCTCGCGCGGCAACAACTTCCCGGCGACGGCGCTGCCGCACGGCTTCAACTTCTGGACGCCGGTCACCAACGCCTCGTCGCTGAGCTGGCTGTACGAGTACGCGCACGCGAACAACGACGCCAATCTGCCGACCATCCAGGCGTTCAGCGCGAGTCATGAGCCGAGCCCCTGGATGGGCGACCGGCAGACCTTCCAGGTGATGCCGTCGGCCGCGGCCGGCACCCCGGACACCGGCCGCGAGGCGCGCGAGCTGGCGTTCCGGCACGAGAACGAGACGGCGCGGCCGTACTACTACGGGGTGCGGTTCGAGAACGGGCTCAAGGCGGAGATGACGCCGACCGACCACGCGGCGGTGCTGCGCTTCACCTACCCCGGCTCGGACGCGAGCGTGCTGTTCGACAACGTCACCGAGCAGGCGGGGCTGACGCTGGACAAGGAGCACGGCACCGTCACCGGCTACTCGGACGTCAAGTCGGGCCTGTCGACCGGCGCGACGCGGCTGTTCGTGTACGGCGAGTTCGACCGGCGGGTCACGGACGGGGCGTCGAGCGGGGTGAAGGGCTATCTGCGCTTCGCCGCGGGCGCCGGCCACACCGTCACGCTGCGCCTGGCGACCTCGCTGATCAGCGTCGACCAGGCGAAGGCCAATCTGCGCCAGGAGATCCCGCCGGGCACCTCCTTCGACACGGTGAAGGCGCGGGCGCAGCGGGTCTGGGACCGGCTGCTCGGCAAGGTGGAGGTGGAGGGCGCCACCCCGGACCAGCTGACCACGCTGTACTCCAGCATGTACCGGCTGTACCTGTACCCCAACTCGGGCTACGAGAAGGTGGACGGCGAGAACCGGTACGCCTCGCCCTTCTCGCCCATGCAGAGCCAGGACACCCCGACGCACACCGGCGCGAAGATCGTGGACGGCACGGTGTACGTCAACAACGGCTTCTGGGACACCTACCGGACCACGTGGCCGGCGTACTCGCTGCTGACGCCCTCCCAGGCGGGCGCGATGGTGGACGGGTTCGTGCAGCAGTACAAGGACGGCGGCTGGACCTCGCGCTGGTCCTCCCCCGGTTACGCGGACCTGATGACCGGCACCTCCTCGGACGTGGCGTTCGCCGACGCCTATGTGAAGGGCGTGAAGTTCGACGCGAAGGCGGCGTACCAGGCGGCCCTGAAGAACGCGACGGTGGTTCCTCCGGCGTCCGGCGTGGGCCGCAAGGGCATGAGCACCTCGCCCTTCCTCGGCTACACCGACACCGGCACCGCCGAGGGCCTGTCGTGGGCGATGGAGGGCTATGTCAACGACTACGGCATCGCCGAGATGGGCAGGGCCCTGTACGAGAAGACCGGCGAGAAGCACTACAAGGAGGAGTCCGACTACTTCCTCAACCGGGCCCGTGACTACGTGAACCTCTTCGACCCGGCGGCGGGTTTCTTCCAGGGCAAGGACGCGCAGGGCAACTGGCGTGTGAAGTCCGGGAGTTACGACCCGCGGGTGTGGGGTTACGACTACACGGAGACCAACGGCTGGGGCTACGCCTTCACCGCCCCGCAGGACACCCGGGGCCTGGCGAACCTCTACGGCGGCCGGCAGGGGCTCGCCGACAAGCTGGACGAGTTCTTCGCCACCCCGGAGACGGCCTCCCCGCAGTTCGTCGGCTCCTACGGCGGGGTCATCCACGAGATGACCGAGGCGCGGGACGTGCGCATGGGCATGCTCGGCCAGTCCAACCAGGTCGCCCATCACGTCTCGTACATGTACGACGCGGCCGGGCAGCCGTGGAAGACGCAGGCGACGGTCCGGGAGATCCTGTCCCGGCTCTACCTCGGCAGCGAGATCGGGCAGGGCTACCACGGGGACGAGGACAACGGCGAGCAGTCGGGCTGGTTCCTCTTCTCCGCGCTCGGCTTCTATCCGCTCGTCATGGGCAGCGGCGAGTACGCGATCGGCTCCCCGCTGTTCAAGAAGGCCACCGTGCACCTGGAGAACGGCCACGACCTGGTGGTGAACGCACCGAGGAACAGCGCGCGGAACGTGTACGTGCAGAGCGTGACCTTCAACGGCCGTCCCTGGACGTCGACCTCGCTCCCGCACTCGCTGCTGTCCAAGGGCGGTGAGCTGACCTTCGCCATGGGGCCCCGGCCTTCGGCGTGGGGCAGCGGCAAGGACGCGGGACCGGTCTCGATCACCCGGGATGACAAGGCGCCGACGCCCCGCTCGGACATCCTCGAGGGTGACGGCCCGCTGTTCGACAACACCTCGGCGACGGAGGCGACGGTCACCTCGGTGGCCCTGCCGGCAAGCCGGTCCGCTAAGCCGCTCCAGTACACGCTGACGTCCCCGGCGGACCACACCAGGGCCCCGGCCGGGTGGACCCTCCAGGGCTCGGACGACGGTACGACGTGGCGGACGCTGGACCGGCGCTCCGGGGAGTCCTTCACCTGGGACCGCCAGACCCGGGCGTTCACCATCGCGGCGCCGGGTTCGTACCGGGCGTACCGGCTGGTGCTGGACCGTCCTTCGACGCTGGCGGAGGTGGAACTGCTGGGCTGACGGGCACCGGGAGGCCGGGTTCCGGGCGCGCACCGCGCCAGGGGCCCGGCCTTCGCGTGTCCGGGGCGCCTCGCGCCGTCCGGGGCCCGGCAGAATTACATGTAGGCTACAAATAAATGTGAGCGCGCCCACCACCCGTGGCGGGCGCCCCGGTTGAGAGGCGCGGGGAACAGGACGTGGCGGACGACGGACAGCGGCACGGCGACCGGGCGGCGCGGCCGGCCCGGCTGCCCTGGGCCAGGACCCTGACCGAGGCCGTCTGGTTCCCGGCCGTCCTCTTCCTGGGCTTCCTGTTCTGCTTCGCCCCCGCGCTCCACTCTCCCCAGCCCCATCACGCGCACGTGGTCGTGGCGGGCCGCCAGGCGGCCCACGACGTGGACGCCGTCCTGGAGCGGACCCAGCCGGGCGGCTTCGACGTCACGGCCGTGAGCGACGCGCCGGCGGCGCGCCGGGCCGTGCGCGACCGGACGGCGGTGGCCGGCTTCGTCCCCGGGCAGCGTCCCGTGCTGTTCGTCGCCAAGGCGAACGGCGCCTTGCTGGAGCAGGCGCTGACCACCGCTTTCACCCAGGCCGCCGGGGACCGGTCCGGGCAGCTCGCCGTCCACGACGTCGCCCCCACGGTGGGCAAGGACCGGATGGGCACCACCCTGGTCTACTTCGGCATCGCGTGGAACGTGCCGGGCTACATCCTCGCCACCACCCTGCTGCGCGCGGCCTCCTTCGACCGGCGCAGGAAGCTGCTGGCCATCCTGGGCGTCTCCGCGCTGTTCAGCCTCGTCGGCTACGCCGTCGGCGTGGGCCTCGGATACCTGCCGCACGACCCGATGACGCTGGTCGTCGCCTTCCTGCTGACGACGTCCGTGGCCACCTTCGGCACCGGCCTGGCCCCCTTCGCCCGCCGGTTCTTCCCCGCGGTGGGCATGACGCTCTTCATCGTGCTCAGCATCCCCACGAGCGGTGGCGCCGCGCCCGCCGCGATGCTCCCGCCGTTCTTCCGGTTCGTGCACGCCGTGATGCCGCTGGCCAACGGCGTGGAGGCGCTGCGCTCGGCGCTCTACTTCGACGGGGCCGGGATGCTCGGGCCGGTCCTGGTCCTCTGCGCGTGGACCGCGGTGGGCGCCCTCCTCATGGGCCTGGACGCCTGGCGGCACCGGCGCGCGGCCCGGCCGGGACCCGGTGAGCAGGTCGAGGAGCCGCCGGTGGACGACCCGTCGGTGGAGGCACCGGTGCCCGCGGCGCTCCCGGCGCACCGCCACCGCTTCGGCGAACCGGAGCCCGACCTGGTCGGCACGGTCCGCGACCCGCACGAGCGGCCGGTCCCGCGGGCCCTGGTGACCGTGCTGGGGCCCAGCGGCCGCCAGCTGGTGTCCACGCTGACGAACGCCCGGGGCGAGTACGCCGTGACCGGGCTGCCCGAGGGCTTCCTCAGCGTCGTGGCCGCGGTGCCGGGCAGGGAGCCGGCGGTCCGGCAGACGCCGCTGGGCTCCGGCGACGTCGTACGCGCCGACTTCGTGCTGCGGGACCGGCACGGTGCCGTACCCGCCGGGGGCCCCGGGCGGGACTGACACCCGCCGTCGGCGCGGGGGCCACCATGGACATCACCCATGGCGGCCATGCGGCCACCGTCCGCGCACCTCGTGGGGGTCAGGCGTCGGTGCGGATCACCACGTCCAGGGTGCGCGGGCCGTGCACGCCCTCGACGCGCTCCAGCTCGATGTCGGAGGTCGCCGACGGCCCGCTGATCAGTGTCGTGGGCCGCTCCGGGACCAGCCGGGCCACCGCCTCCGGCACGCCGACCACCACCGACGAGAGGTCCACGACGCAGACGTGCAGGTCCGGCACCAGCGACAGCGCGCGCCGACCCTGGTCCGGGGAGCCGTCCAGGAAGATGGTGCCGGTCTCCGCGCAGGTCACCGCGGACCCGGTGACCACGCCGTCGAGCGCGGCCAGCCGGGGTGCGGGCACGTCGGCGCGGTCGCGCTCGACCTCGCCGTCGTAGCGGGCGAGCCAGGCGTCGTCGAGGCCGGCGGGCACGCCGATCCGGCGGGCGCCGCGCTCGCGGAGCGCCTCGGCGATCACCTCGGCGGTGCGGTCGGCGGTGCAGGTGCGCACCGTCGCCTTGTAGTCGACCAGGCGGTCCACCAGGAGGTCGAGCCGTTCGGGGCCGGGCAGGGTCCGGCCGGTGCGGTACGCGCGCGGCACCGCCGGGGCCGGCCCCGGCCCGGACAGGGCCAGGGCGTCCCGGATGCGGCCGAGCACCGTCTCGCGTGCGGTCGTGGTCATCGGTTCCCCTCCTCGTGGGAGTCGTGCCGGGCGGTGTCGTTCCCGGGACGGGCGCCTTCCTCGGCCGCCGAGCGCAGGGCGGCCGCGCCCTCGGCGGAGGCCAGCCAGGAGCGGAAGGTCCGGCGGGGCGGGGCCGGGAGGTCCCGGGTGTCGGTCCAGCCGTCGAAGGGGGCCGGGAGGCGCGAGATCTTCCGGTCGCGTCCGGCCACCACCCGGCCGCCCGCCCCGGCCGCCTTCTGCGCCGCGGTGTACAGCCCGGGCCGGCTCATCACCGTCGCGGCCGTCCTCATCGCCAGCTTCTCGGCGGTGGCGCCGGCCTGCTCGGTGTGCTGGTGCCGCAGCTCGACCAGGAGCGACGGGATGTCGATCTTCACCGGGCAGGCGTCGAAGCAGGCGCCGCACAGGCTGGAGGCGTACGGCAGCGAGCCGTTGGGGTCGTTCTTCGCGGCGTCCATGCCGGCCAGCTGCGGGGTGAGCACGGCACCGATGGGGCCGGGGTACGTGGAGCCGTAGGCGTGGCCGCCGGCCCGTTCGTACACCGGGCAGACGTTGAGGCAGGCCGAGCAGCGGATGCAGTGCAGGGCCTCGCGGCCGATCCGGTCGGCGAGCGCGGCGGTGCGCCCGTTGTCGAGGAGCACCAGGTGGAACTCCTGCGGTCCGTCGCCGGGGGTGACGCCGGTCCACATCGAGGTGTACGGGTTCATCCGCTCACCGGTGGAGGACCGCGGCAGCAGCTGGAGGAAGACCTCCAGGTCCTGGTAGCGGGGCAGGACCTTCTCGATGCCCATGACGGTGATCAGCGTCTTCGGCATGGTCAGGCACATCCGGCCGTTGCCCTCGGACTCGACGACCGACAGCGTGCCGGTCTCGGCGATGCCGAAGTTGGCGCCGGAGACCGCCACCGGGACGGTCATGAACTTCTCCCGCAGGTACGCCCGCGCCGCGGCGGCGAGGTGGGCGGGCACGGAGTCCAGTTCCGGATCGACGCCGGGGATGGCGGAGCGGAAAATGTCGCGGATCTCGTCGCGGTTGCGGTGGATCGCCGGTACGAGGATGTGCGACGGCTTGTCGTGCGCGAGCTGGACGATCAGTTCGGCCAGGTCGGTCTCGTACGCCGTGACGCCCTGGCCCGCCAGGTGCTCGTTGAGACCGGTCTCCTGGGTGGCCATCGACTTGACCTTGATGACCTCGTCGCTGCCGGTCTCCTTGACCAGGCGGGTGACGATCTCGTTGGCCTCGACGCCGTCCCGCGCCCAGTGCACGGTGCCGCCGTGCTCGGTGACCTTGCGTTCCAGTTGCTCCAGGAGTTCGGGCAGCCGGTTCATGGTGTCGGCCTTGATCGCCGAACCAGCGTCGCGCAGCCGCTCCCAGTCGGGCAGTTCGGAGGTGACGGCGAGCCGCTTGGCGCGGATGGAGTGGGTCGCCTTGTGGAGGTTGCGGCGCAGCTGACCGTTGCGCAGCTCGTCGTGGGCGGCCTTGGGGAACGTGCGCTCGCCCCGCAGGTTGCCGGTCCCGTACGGGGAGCGCGGCGGGGTGGCGGGCATGCCGAGGAATGTGCTGCTCATCGGGCGGCGGCCTCCGTCTTCGGGAACGCGTGGGGCGAGGTGCGGGTGGAGGCGAGGATCTGCGCCAGGTGCAGGGTGCGGGTGCCGGCCTGGATGCGGGAGAGACCGCCGCCGATGTGCATCAGGCAGGACGAGTCGCCGGCCGTGCAGGCGTCCGCCCCGGTGGCCAGGACGTTGCGCACCTTGTCCTGGAGCATGGCGCCGGACGTGTCGGCGTTCTTGACCGCGAAGGTGCCGCCGAAACCGCAGCAGGCGTCCGCCTCGGGCAGTTCCACCAGGTCGATGGAGTCCACCGCGCGCAGCAGCCGCAGCGGCTTGTCCCCCACGCGCAGCATGCGCAGCGAGTGGCAGGTGGGGTGGTAGGTGACCCGGTGGGGGAAGTAGGCGCCGACGTCGGTCACGCCGAGCACGTCGACGAGCAGCTCGGACAGCTCGTAGGTCTTGGCCCGGACGGTCGCGACGCCGTCCCGCAGCGCCGCGTCCCCGTAGCGCTCGGCCACGAGCGGGTGCTGATGGCGGACCGAGCCCGCGCACGAACCGGACGGCAGCACCACCGCGTCGATCGACGGATCGCCGAACTGCTCGGCGAACCGCCGCACCAGCGGGACGGGTTCGCGCTGGTAGCCGGTGTTGACGTGCATCTGGCCGCAGCAGGTCTGCCCGGCCGGGAACACCACCTCGTGGCCGAGCCGGGCGATCAGGATCGCGGTGGCCTTGACCGCGTCGGGGAAGAGCGTGTCCCCGAGGCAGGTGGCGAAGAGTCCGATGCGCATGGCACCTCCTTGAGACAACGCTGGGACGCGAGAAAAGCCGAGTACGGTCTGACCATACTAGGTCCGACCGTAAAGCTCACGGTCCGGAAATCATTCCGGACACGTTTCGGTCAGACCTTATTGACATGCGACGTCATCGATGCCCTACTGAGTGCCGTTCAGCGACGTGCGCCGTGTCACGCGCCGGCCGGCGGGGCCCGGACCGGCGTGTTCCGGTGGTGCCCGCGGCACCCCGCACCGGCGCGCAGCTCGCAGGAGTCGCTCATGGAGGAGCACCTACGTGACCACCGCGCCACCGGCCGTCCTCGCGGCCTACACCCCCGACACCCATGCCGTCGGGGGCAGCCTCACCGGTACGGCCCTGCTCGGGCTGGTCCCGCTGGCCGTCTTCTTCCTGCTCCTCATGGTGGCCAGGCGCTCCGCCCTGCACTCGGCGCTCGGCTCGCTGGTCGCCGCACTGCTCGTGGCGGTGCTCGGTTACGGGATGCCGGTGGGCCTGAGCGTCCTGTCCGCCACGCAGGGCCTGGTGAACGGCCTCTTCCCGATCATGCTGATCGTGGTGGCCGCCATCTGGTTCTACGAACTCACCGTCGTCAGCGGGCGGTTCGAGGACCTGCGCCGCTCCTTCAGTGCCGTGGGCCGCGGCGACCTGCGGATCCAGGCGATGCTGATCGCCTTCTGCTTCGGCGGGCTGCTCGAAGCCCTCGCCGGCTTCGGCGCGCCCGTCGCCATCACGGCCGCCATGCTGATGTCCATAGGCCTGCCCAGGCTCAAGGCCGCCGTGACCGTCCTGGTCGCCGACACCGCGCCGGTCGCCTTCGGCGCCATGGCCATCCCGATCACCACCGGCGGCAGCCTCACCGGCATCCGGCCCGAGGACATCGCCGCGGTGGTCGGCCGCCAGACCCCGGTGCTCGCCCTCTTCGTGCCGATGCTGCTGCTCTTCCTGGTCGACGGCGTGCGCGGCTTCCGCCAGCTGTGGCCGCTCGCCCTGGTCACCGGGGCCGTCTTCGCCGTCGTCCAGTTCTGGTGCTCCCAGCACTTCGCGTACGAGCTCACCGATGTGGTCGCCTCGCTGATCGGCTTCGCCGCCGCCGTGGTGATGCTGCGCTTCTGGACCCCGCGGACCCCCGACGACCAGCGCTCGCGGGTGGAGGCCGAGCCGCTGACCGGGCGCCGCGTCACCCTGGCCGTACTGCCGTACGCCCTGGTGATCCTGATCTTCGCCCTGGCCAAGCTGACGGTGGGCGTCGACATGCCCGCCCTGCTCGGCAACGCCGCCGTCAGCTTCCACTGGCCCGGCCTGTACGGCCATCTGCTGACCGTCGCCGGCACCCCCTCGACCAGCGCCGTCTACAGCCTGGACGTGCTGGGCAACCCCGGCACCCTGCTGATCGTCGCCGGGCTGCTGGTGATGCTCGTCTACGGCCTGGCCGCCGACCGGGACCGCTTCCCGATGTCGGGCCGCATGGGCCTGGCCGCCGCGGGCAGCACCCTGCGGACCATGCGGGGCGCCATCGCCACGGTCGCCACCGTGATGTCGCTCGCCTACGTCATGAACCAGTCCGGGCAGACCGTCGCCATCGGCACCTGGCTCGCCGCGGTCGGCTCGGTGTTCGCCCTGCTGTCCCCCGCCCTGGGCTGGCTGGGCACCGCCGTGACCGGGTCCGACACCTCGGCGAACGCCCTGTTCGCCACCCTCCAGCAGAGCGCGGGCAAGGCCGCGGGCATCGACCCGACCCTGCTGGTGGCCGCGAACTCCTCGGGCGGCGTGGTCGGCAAACTGGTCAGCCCGCAGAACCTGACGATCGCCGCGACCGCGGTGGAACAGCCCGGCTCCGAAAGGGTCCTGCTGGGCAAGGTGTTCGGCTACAGCGTGGCGATGCTGGCCCTGCTCGGCGTACTGGTCTACCTCCAGTCGACGCCGGTGCTCTCCTGGATGCTGCCCTGACGGACGGGGTGTAACGATCCGCGGCCGGGGGCGCCCGCCTTCCGGCCGCGGGCCGGGTCAGTGCCCGGTGCCGACCAGTCCGCCGTGGAAGCCGCGGATGTGCTGCTCGGCCACGTCGGCGGCCTGGGCGCCCTCGCCGGCGCGCACCAGGCGCAGCATCCGGGCGTGCTCGTCGTTCAGGGCCTCGGCCGTGGCCGGCCAGTCCTCGGCCCCCTCCAGCGCCTGGAGGATCATGGGGCGCACCGACTCGCGCACGGCGGCAGTGAGGGTGGAGATGAGGTGGTTGCCGGAGGCGCGGGCGATCAGGACGTGGAAGCGCGTGTCCAGGTCGCTGAACTCCGCCGCGGTCACACCCGGCGCCCGCATCCGGTGCAGGATGCGCTCCGCCTCGTCGAGGTCCTCGGCCGAGGCGTGCTCGGCGGCGGCCTCGAAGCTGTGGCGTTCCAGCGTGACCCGCGACTCCAGGACGTCCTGGAGGCTGTAGCTGCCCAGCGCCACATGGAGGCGGAGCAGCCGGCCGAGGGCGTCGTCCGGGTTCCGTACGATGCGCGCTCCGGCGTCCGGACCGCGGCCGGACTGGGCGACCAGCACGCCGATCGTCTCCAGCACCCGCAGCGCCTCGCGCAGGGCGGACCGGCTGACCCCGAGGACCGGCGCCAGCTCACGCTCGGGTGGCAGCCGGTCCCCGGCCTTGAGTTCGCCGGCCACCACCCGCTGCTCGATGCTCTCGAGCACGAGTTCGTGCGTGCGAGCCTGCCGAACGGGCTCCCACTCGACGGACATGACTACTCCCCACCTGCTCGAAGCTCCTGGAGCGACTATGTCATACCTCAAACGCGGTCGGACCGAAGCAGCGCGTCCCCCACCAGCCCCCAGGACACCCGTCCAGGTGCTGGACGGCGCATGGCCATACCCTGAACTCCAGTGCTACAAATGCGGCATGTCGGACACCTCCGTTCGATCCGAGCGCCCCGGCCGGCGCTCCCTGATCGGCAAGGGCCCCCGCAGCGTCGCCGGACAGGTCTTCCTGCTCCAGGTGGCCCTCGTGGTGCTGCTGGTGGTCAGCGGCGTGATCGCACTGTTCCTCCAGTCCGAACGGGACACCCTCGCGGAGGCGCGGAGCCGTTCCGTCGCCGTCGCCCAGACCTTCGCGCACTCCCCCGGCGTCCTTAAGGCACTGCGGACCCCGGACCCGTCCAAGGTGCTCCAGCCGGTCACCGAGGCCGGGCGCAAGGCGGCGGGGGTCGACTTCATCGTGGTCATGGACACACACGGGATCCGGTACACCCACCCGATGCCGAGCAAGATCGGGCAGCGGTTCGTCGGGAACATCGGGCCGTCGCTGGCGGGCCGGACGTACACCGAGAGCGTCAACGGGCCGCTCGGCCACGAGATGCAGGCCACCGTGCCCGTCAAGGACGCCCGCGGCCGGGTGACCGCCCTCGTCTCCGCCGGGCTCAAGGTCACGCACGTCAACAGCCAGGTGGACCGGCAGATACCGATCATCCTGGGCGCCGGGGCCGGGGCGCTCGTGCTCTCGACCGGCGGAACCGCGCTGGTGGGACGGCGGCTGCGGCGCCAGACCCACAGCCTGGCCCCGGACGAGATGACGCGGATGTACGAGCACCACGACGCGGTGCTGCACTCGGTGCGCGAGGGCGTGCTCATCCTCGACGCCGACGGCCGGCTGCTGCTCGTCAACGACGAGGGCCGGCGCCTGCTGCGGCTGCCGGCCGACGCCGAGGGGCGGCACCTGTCCGAGCTGCCCGGACTCGACCCGGAGACGGTGGAGCTGCTGGCCTCCGGGCGCGAGGCCACCGACGAGGTGCTGTTCGCCGGGGAGCGGCTGCTGGCGGTCAACCAGCGGCCCACCGACCACGCGGGCGGCCCCCGCGGCACCGTGGTCACCCTGCGCGACACCACCGAGCTGCAAGCGCTGTCCGGCCGCGCGGAGGTCGCCCGGGAACGGCTGAAACTGCTCTACGACGCCGGTCTGGGCGTCGGCACCAGCCTGGACGTGCGCCGCACCGCGGAGGAGCTGGCGCGGATCGCCGTACCGCGGTTCGCCGACTTCGTCACCGTGGACCTGGACGACGGCGTGCTGCACGGCGAGGAACCGGCGCCCACCGCCGGCACCCTGCGCCGGCTGGCCGTGCACGGCGTCCGCGGGGACCACCCCCTGTACGAGAAGGACCGGCTGATCCACTTCAAGCCGTCCACGCCCCAGGCCCGCGGCTACCACACCGGCCGCTCCGAGCTGGTCCCCGACCTGTCCGCCGCCATGGGCTGGCGGGCCCAGGACCCGCCGCGCACCCAGGCCGTCCTCGACTACGGCATCCAGTCCCTGGTCTCCGCCCCCATCCGGGCCCGCGGGGTCGTACTGGGCATCGCCAACTTCTACCGGGCCAAGCGGGACCCCTTCGACGAGGAGGACCTGTCGCTGGCGGAGGAGCTGGTGGCCCGGGCGGCGGTGAGCGTCGACAACGCCCGCCGCTACGCCCGCGAGCACACCCTGGCGGTCACCCTCCAGCGCAGTCTGCTGCCGCGCGCGCTGCCCGAGCAGAGCGCGCTGGACGTCGCCTACCGCTATCTGCCCGCGCAGTCCGGGGTGAGCGGGGACTGGTTCGACGTCATCCCGCTGCCCGGCGGCCGGGTGGCGCTGGCCGTGGGCGACGTCGTCGGCCACGGGCTGCACGCCGCCGCCACGATGGGCCGGCTGCGGACCGCGGTGCACAACTTCTCCACCCTCGACCTGCCGCCCGACGAGCTGCTGAGCCATCTGGACGACCTGGTGGGCCGCATCGACCAGGACGAGCCCGGCACCGGGAGCGCGGCCGAGATCGTGGGCGCCACCTGCCTGTACGCGATCTACGATCCGGTGACCCGCCGGTGCACCATGGCCCGCGCGGGGCACCTGGCGCCCGCCCTGGTGCGTCCCGACGGCACCGTCACCTACCCCGAGCTGCCGGCCGGGCCGCCGCTCGGCCTCGGGGGCCTGCCGTTCCGGACGGCCGAGCTGGAGCTGGCCGAGGGCAGCCAGCTGGTGCTGTACACCGACGGCCTGATCGAGGACCGGGCCCGCGACCTGGACGAGGGCATGGAGCTGCTGCGCCGGGCACTGGCCGGCCATCCCGACCGGTCCCCGGAGGCGGGCTGCCGGGCGGTGCTGGAGGAGTTGCTGCCCGAGGGCCCGAGAGACGACGTGGCCCTGCTGATCGCGCGCACCCGGGCGTTCACCCCGGACCAGGTGGCCGAGTGGGACGTGCCCGCCGATCCGGCCGCCGTGTCGGGGCTGCGGCGCGCCGTGTCCGACCGGCTCGCCCGGTGGGGCCTGGAGGAGGCCGCCTTCGGCATGGAACTGGTGCTCAGCGAGCTGGTCACCAACGCGATCCGGTACGGCTCCGAGCCGGTCCGGCTGCGGCTGATCCGGGACCGGGCGCTGATCATCGAGGTGGCCGACGGGAGCAGCACCTCACCGCACCTGCGGTACGCCGCGACGACGGACGAGGGCGGCCGGGGGCTGTTCCTGGTGCAGCAGATGACCGAGCGGTGGGGGACGCGCTACTCGCCGCAGGGGAAGGTGATCTGGGCGGAGATGGCCGTGCGCCAGGGGCTGCCGGGTTTCCCGGAGGTCTCGCTGGACTCGCTCGACTCGCTGGACTCGTTCGATCTGTGAGCGCGGACGACGACGCAGGGCCGCACCCCCTGCCCGGGGGTGCGGCCCTCGACCGCGTCGCCCTGCCGCTTACTTGCGGATCAGGTTGCGCAGCACGTACTGCATGATGCCGCCGTTGCGGTAGTAGTCGGCCTCACCGGGGGTGTCGATGCGGACGACCGCGTCGAACTCGACACCGGTGTCGGTGGTGACCTTGACCGTGCGCGGCGTGGTGCCCTCGTTCAGCTCGGTGACGCCGGAGATGGAGAAGGTCTCCTCGCCGGTCAGGCCGAGGGACTCGGCGGAGGCACCCTCCGGGAACTGCAGCGGCAGGACGCCCATGCCGATGAGGTTCGAGCGGTGGATGCGCTCGTACGACTCGGCGATGACGGCCTTGACGCCGAGGAGCGCGGTGCCCTTGGCCGCCCAGTCGCGCGACGAGCCGGAGCCGTACTCCTTGCCGGCCAGGACGACCAGCGGGATGCCGGCGGCCTGGTAGTTCTGCGAGGCGTCGTAGATGAAGGAGACCGGGCCGCCGTCCTGCGTGAAGTCACGCGTGTAGCCGCCCTCGGTGCCCGGCGCGATCTGGTTGCGCAGGCGGATGTTGGCGAACGTACCGCGGATCATGACCTCGTGGTTGCCGCGGCGGGAGCCGTAGCTGTTGAAGTCGCGGCGCTCCACACCGTGCTCGGTGAGGTACTTGCCGGCCGGGGTGTCGGCCTTGATGGCGCCGGCCGGGGAGATGTGGTCGGTGGTGACCGAGTCGCCCAGCTTGGCCAGGACGCGGGCGCCGGCGATGTCCTCGACCGGGGCCGGCTCCATGCCCATGCCCTCGAAGTACGGGGGCTTGCGGACGTAGGTGGACTCGGTGTCCCACTCGAAGGTGTCGCCGGTCGGGACCGGGAGGGCCTGCCACTGGGCGTCGCCCGCGAAGACGTCCGAGTACGACTTCTCGAACATGTCCTCGCCGATGGCGGCCGCGACGACCTCGTTGACCTCGGCCTCGGTCGGCCAGATGTCCTTCAGGTAGACCGGGTTGCCGTCCTGGTCGGTGCCCAGGGCGTCACGGGTGATGTCCACCTTCATGGAGCCCGCGATGGAGTAGGCGACGACCAGCGGCGGGGACGCCAGGTAGTTCATCTTGACGTCGGGGTTGATGCGGCCCTCGAAGTTCCGGTTGCCGGAGAGGACCGAAGTGACCGCGAGGTCGTGGTCGTTGACGGCCTTGGAGACCTCCTCCGGCAGCGGGCCGGAGTTGCCGATGCAGGTGGTGCAGCCGTAGCCGACCAGGTTGAAGCCCAGCTTGTCCAGGTACGGCGTGAGGCCGGCCTTCTCGAAGTAGTCGGTGACGACCTTCGAGCCCGGGGCGAGGGTGGACTTGACCCACGGCTTGCGGGTCAGGCCCTTCTCGACCGCCTTCTTGGCGACCAGGGCGGCGCCGATCATGACGTACGGGTTGGACGTGTTGGTGCAGGAGGTGATGGCCGCGACGGTGACCGCACCGTGGTCCAGCTCGTAGCTGGTGCCGTCGGGGGCGGTGACGGTGACCGGCTTGGAGGGGGTGCCGTTCGGGATGGTCGACGGGGCGTCGGAGCCGGGGAAGGACTCCTTGCTGGCCTCGTACTCGTCGTTGACGTACGCGCGGACGTCCTGCTTGAACTGCTCGGCGGCGTTGGCGAGGACGATGCGGTCCTGCGGGCGCTTCGGGCCGGCGATGGAGGGGACGACCGTCGACAGGTCGAGCTCCAGCTTCTCGGAGAAGTCCGGCTCGGCCTTCGGGTCCAGCCAGAGGCCCTGCTCCTTGGCGTAGGCCTCGACGAGCGCGACCTGCTGCTCGCTGCGGCCCGTCAGGCGCAGGTAGTTGAGGGTCTCGTCGTCGATCGGGAAGATCGCGGCGGTGGAGCCGAACTCCGGCGACATGTTGCCGATGGTGGCGCGGTTGGCCAGGGAGGTGGCGGCCACGCCCTCGCCGTAGAACTCCACGAACTTGCCGACGACGCCGTGCTTGCGCAGCATCTCGGTGATGGTGAGCACGAGGTCGGTGGCGGTGGTGCCGGGCTGGAGCTCGCCGGTGAGCTTGAAGCCGACGACGCGCGGGATCAGCATGGAGACCGGCTGGCCGAGCATGGCGGCCTCGGCCTCGATGCCGCCGACGCCCCAGCCGAGCACGCCGAGGCCGTTGACCATGGTGGTGTGCGAGTCGGTGCCGACCAGGGTGTCGGGGTAGGCCTTGCCGTCACGGACCATGACGACGCGGGCCAGGTGCTCGATGTTCACCTGGTGCACGATGCCGGTGCCCGGCGGGACGACCTTGAACTCGTCGAAGGCGGTCTGGCCCCAGCGCAGGAACTGGTAGCGCTCCTTGTTGCGGCCGTACTCCAGCTCGACGTTCTGCTTGAACGCGTCGTTGGTGCCGAACTTGTCGGCGATGACGGAGTGGTCGATGACCAGCTCGGCCGGCGCCAGCGGGTTGATCTTGGCCGGGTCGCCGCCCAGCTCCTTGACGGCCTCGCGCATGGTGGCGAGGTCCACGACGCAGGGCACGCCGGTGAAGTCCTGCATGATCACGCGGGCCGGCGTGAACTGGATCTCCTGGCTGGGCTGGGCCTGGGAGTCCCAGCCGCCGAGGGCGCGGATGTGGTCGGCGGTGATGTTCGCGCCGTCCTCGGTGCGGAGCAGGTTCTCCAGCAGGACCTTGAGGCTGTACGGCAGCCGGGCCGAGCCCTCCACCTTGTCCAGCCGGAAGATCTCGTACGACTCGTCGCCCACCTGCAGCGTGCTGCGGGCGTCGAAGCTGTTCGCCGACACGACAGTCTCCTTCATTGATGTGCGCGTACCACCGTCAATCGTGCCGCCACGCCGGCTTGGCCGGTCCAGTGAGGTCAGGCTAAGTTAGGCATGCCTTACCGGAGTGGCGACCGCGGTGCGCCTCGGCAGATATCTCGATGTCGAGATAACTCTAGTACATCGGTGGCGGATGGTCATGCCGGGCCGGGGTGCGGGCCGCCGTCCGCCCTGTCGCGCCCGTGGCCGGAACTGTGGCTTCCACCATGGCCCGGCGCCCGCGGCCCTGATGGGATGAGCCGATGCGCGAAGCCACGCCACTCCTCCCGGCCCTCGCCGTGCTGCTGCTGCTCACGGCGTGCGGATCCGAACACGCGGGCGCCCCCGGCGCCGCCGCGCCCGCGTCCGGGGTCCCGGTCACCGACCCGCCGGTGGAGGGCGTCCGGATCACCTCCATCACCCTCCCCTCCGCCACGCCCGCCCCCACCCCCTCCGACCGGTTCCGGGTACACCCCGACCCGCTCCCCGCCACCGGTGACTCCGGGATCTCGGCCGCCTACGAGGTCACCAACAGCGGCACCGGGGCACTGACGTACACGATCCTGTTCGACTTCACCACGGACGCCGGCGAGGTCATGGGCAACCGCCGCGAGACGGTGCGCTCCCTCGCCCCCGGCGCCACCCGGCGCGGCACGGTCCGGCTGGGCGCGCCGGCCCCCGGCTCCTCCCGGGTGAGCCGCGTCAAGGTCGCCCAGGTGACCCGGGTGCCCGCCGCCGAGGCGCCACCCGCCCCCGGCCAGTGCCCGCCCTCCGGCGTCCGGCTCACCGCCGACGACGGCGACGCCGCGATGGGTCTGCGCGTGGTGGGCCTGCACCTGGAGAACTGCGGGAAGCGGGACTACGCGCTCGACGGCTATCCGCTGCTCGAACTGCTGGACGAGGACCTGGCGCCCGTCCGGGGCGTGCGGATCGTGCACGGCAGCGGGGGCGTCAGCCCCGACGCCCGGTTCGACGAGCCGGCCCGCCCGCTGGTCCTGAAGCCCGGCGACAGCGCCGTCTCGGGCCTCATGTGGCGCAACACCACCGGGTTCGGCACCCCTGTCGACGTCCCGTACGTCAGGGTGCGGGCGGAGCGGGGCGCCGCGCCGGTGACCGTGACGCCCCACCTCGACCTCGGCACCACCGGCAAGCTGGCCGTCCGCGCCTGGGCCCGGCCGCCGGCGCTGGACTGAGGCATGGGACCGGGGCCGGCGGCGGCCGGGCGGCGTCAGCAGCCGCAGGCGGCCGCGGCCGGGGCGGTGAGGGGGTCGGCGGCGGGGTGCTGCGGACCATGGGCGGTGTCGTAGGCGAACCCCTCGCGCACCCAGTACTCGAATCCGCCGAGCATCTCCTTGACCTGGTAGCCGAGTTCGGCGAGGGCGAGGGCGGCGCGGGTGGCGCCGTTGCAGCCGGGGCCCCAGCAGTAGGTGACGACGGGGACGGACCGGTCGAGCAGGCCGGCGGCCCGTTCGGGGATGAGCGCGGTGGGGAGGTGGACGGCGCCGGGGATGTGCCCCTGCTCCCAGGACGGCGCGGAGCGGGAGTCGAGGAGGACGAATCCGGGGTCGCCCCCGGCGCCGAGGGCGGCGGCGACGTCGGCGACGTCGGCGTGGAAACGGAGCAGCGCGCGGAAGTGGGCGGCGGCTTCGGCGGGGGCGGCGGGGGCGGTGCGCAGAACGGGGTTGGTGACGGTCGCGGGCACGGCTCGGGTCCTCTCCTGGTGCGGGTCGAACGGCTCGATCGCCGTCCGGGCACCGAATCTATGGGCCTCGTCCGGCACTCTGAAGGCACGATCCACGGCACCCGACGGAGGTCGGCCGGGGAATCCGTGCTATTTCTCGCCCATGACCGCGATATCCCTGGACGCCATCGACTGGCGCATTCTCGACGCCCTCCAGCGGGACGGCCGGATCAGCTTCGCCGACCTCGCGCGCACCGTCTCCATGTCGGCCAGCGCGGTCACCGAGCGCGTGCGGCGACTGGAGGAGGCGGGGGTGATCAGCGGCTACGCGGCGGTCGTGGACCCGGACAAGGTGGGGCTGACGATCATGGCGTTCGTGCGGCTGCGCTACCCGAACGGCAATTACAAGCCGTTCCACGACCTGGTCGAGGCGATGCCGGAGATCCTCGAGGCGCACCACGTGACGGGCGACGACTGCTTCGTCATCAAGGTGGCGGCACGCTCGATGCGCCATCTGGAGGAGGTTTCGGGCCGGATCGGCGGTCTGGGCTCCGTGACGACCAGCGTCGTCTACTCCTCCCCGCTCCCCCGGCGCCCCGTAAGCGAGTAAATCCGTTACGAACGGCAATACGTAATGAATCGCCCACCACTGCCGTATCCGCCCGAACCCGCAGACCATTGACACGCCATCACCCGAATGGACCCCCCAACGAGCGCCATCTCATATCTGAGATAACCTCAACCTCATGGCAGACGACTACCTCGTACGCATCGGCAAGCTCATCCGTGACGCCCGGCAACACCGAGGCTGGACACAGACGCAGCTCGCGGAGGCGCTCGGCACCAGCCAGAGCGCGGTGAACCGCATCGAGCGCGGCAACCAGAACATCAGCCTTGAGATGATCGCGCGCATCGGTGAGGCGCTCGACAGCGAGATCGTGTCACTGGGCTATGCCGGTCCGATGCACCTGCGGGTCGTCGGCGGCCGCCGGCTGTCCGGCGCCATCGACGTCAAGACGAGCAAGAACGCCTGTGTCGCCCTGCTGTGCGCCTCCCTGCTGAACAAGGGCCGCACCGTGCTGCGCCGGGTCGCGCGCATCGAGGAGGTGTACCGCCTGCTGGAGGTGCTCAACTCCATCGGGGTCCGCACCCGTTGGATCAACGACGGGGTCGACCTGGAACTGGTGCCGCCGGCCGAGCTGGAGATGACGGCGATCGACGCCGAGGCGGCCGTCCGCACCCGCTCGATCATCATGTTCCTCGGCCCGCTGCTGCACCGGATGGACCAGTTCAAGCTGCCGTACGCCGGCGGCTGCGACCTCGGCACCCGCACCATCGAGCCGCACATGATCGCACTGCGCCGGTTCGGCCTCCAGATCGCGGCGACCGAGAACCAGTACCACGCGCAGGTGGACCGCACGGTCCGCCCCGACCGCCCGATCGTGCTGACCGAGCGCGGGGACACCGTGACGGAGAACGCGCTGCTGGCCGCCGCGCGGCACGACGGCGTGACCGTCATCCGCAACGCCTCCTCCAACTACATGGTCCAGGACCTGTGTTTCTTCCTGGAGGCGCTGGGCGTGAAGGTGGAGGGCATCGGCACCACCACGCTGACCGTGCACGGCGTGCCGAACATCGACGTCGACGTCGACTACTCCCCCTCCGAGGACCCGGTCGAGGCGATGAGCCTGCTGGCCGCCGCGGTGGTCACCGAGTCCGAACTGACCGTGCGCCGCGTGCCGATCGAGTTCCTGGAGATCGAGCTGGCGGTCCTGGAGGAGATGGGCCTGGACCACGACCGCTCCCCGGAGTACTTCGCGGACAACGGCCGCACCCGCCTGGTCGACCTCACGGTCCGCCCCTCCAAGCTGGAGGCGCCGATCGACAAGATCCACCCGATGCCCTTCCCGGGCCTGAACATCGACAACGTCCCCTTCTTCGCCGCCATCGCCGCGGTCGCCTCCGGCCAGACCCTCATCCACGACTGGGTCTACGACAATCGCGCGATCTACCTCACCGACCTCAACCGCCTCGGCGGGCGCCTGCAGTTGCTGGACCCCCACCGCGTCCTGGTCGAGGGCCCCACCCGCTGGCGCGCCGCCGAAATGATGTGCCCCCCGGCCCTGCGCCCCGCCGTGGTCGTCCTGCTGGCGATGATGGCGGCGGAGGGCACGTCGGTGCTGCGCAACGTGTATGTCATCAACCGCGGTTACGAGGACCTCGCGGAGCGCCTGAACTCGGTCGGGGCGCAGATCGAGATCTTCCGGGACATCTGATACGACGATGCCGCCGCACCCCGTCTGACCTGCCATTTGGCGGGTCAGGGAGGGGTGCGGCGGCATGTCTGGGACTTCTCTGGGACGTTGGGCCCCGCAGCGGGCTACGAGCCACGCTCCACGGGCTTCACCGGCCGCAGCCACGCGAAGATCGCGTCGATGACGGCGCCGCCTCGTGCGCCCGCGCGGGGCAGGAAGTCGGAGCGCAGCGCGATGGACGGCGACGTGATCCGCTACCGCAGGAGCAGTTTCATCACCCGTCGGGTCGCGATGCCGATCGGCGAACCCGACGGCCGCACCACCCCGCGACTGGAACGGATCGTGGAGACGTTCCGTACTGCCGGGATCAACGCCAAGGCCGAGCGGCAGATGGACGCCTGGCTCAGGACGCACGCCGCATTCGAGGTGCCGCTCGGACAGGCGGTACACGCGCCGGGCGGCCCGGTAGCGCTGGCCGACGACCCGGACGCGGTCCGCGGCATGCTCCACCTCATGCGGCAGAACCTGGCCGCGATGGAGACGCCGCCGGTACCTCGCGCGTTCGCCACGTTGCGGGCGCTGCCGCAAGGGCTCCTCGTGGCCGTGCTCCGGCGCTTCCTGAAGAGCCCGCCGGCCGCGCACAGCGGACTCGACGACCCCTCGCCTGCCATGGCGGCCGAACTCGAGCAGCTGACCGAACAGCTCCGCGCCCCTGCGAGAGCCCGCTGAGCGACCCAGGACGGCGAAAACCTCCGGCCGCCCGCCGGATGGAGGTCGCCGCCGAGGCCGCCTACTGGCCCGCCCGGGAGGCGAGCGCGGTGACGACGGCAGCCGCCCCGTGTCTGAACGAGGAGGACGCCCGCCACCTGCTCTCCCGCTTCGCCCGCCGGGACTCCCGGTTCCGAGTCCGGTCCCGGTACCCGGGCGATCACCCCGCCGCGAGGCGCGCCGCGATCTCCGCCGCGGGTTCTCCGGTGTGCAGGCCGAGGACATCGGCGATCAGCGCGTCCAGCGGCGGCCAGGGCAGCTCGCCGTGGTCGTTGTAGAGCACGACCAGACCGTGCAGCGCGGTCCACAGCAGCAGCCCGTTCTGCCACTGCCGCGCAGGCGGGGACTGCTCGCCGGCGCGCTCCCGGACGGCGGCGAGCGAGGCGATGACGGAGCCCAGCAGCGCCTCGCCCGCACCCTGGTCCTGGAGGAGGGCGAGGTCGGCCGGCATCCGGCCGCCGAAGAGCGTGCGGTACTCGCCGGGATGCTCGACCCCCCAGCGCACATAGGCGGCGCAGCGGCCGAGGAGGTCGTCGAGGGGGTCGGCGGCGGGCGCCGCCGCCTCGTCCATCAGGCCGGCCAACTCGGCGTACCGCAGCCGCAGCACGTGCTGGACCAGTGAGCCGAGGTCGGGGAAGTGGCTGTAGATGCTGGCGGGCGCGACCCCGACCTCGCGGGCGACCTGCCGCAGGGTCAGCGTCTCGGGCTGGTCGAGGGTGGCCAGCAGGTGGGCGGCGGCCTCGACCAGCTGGGCCCTGAGCACCTGCCCCTGCCCGCGGGGGTTGCGCCGGCGGCGCGGGGCCTCCTCACCGCCCATTCCCGGTTCCTCCCTGTCGGCGACGGAAGATCACCCTACCTTTCGGCGCCGCCCGCCCGTTCGTCTGCTCGGGCGCGCTCGTCGGCTCTGGGGGAGTGCCTTGACAGCCATCACCAACACGTGTTCACTCAAGTAACCAACACCTGTTCAGTTATGGAGTCGTCATGCGCATCGCAGTCCTCGGCGCGACCGGCCGGGTCGGCCGCCTGGTCGTGGAACAGGCGCTCGACCGGGGCCACGAGGTGGTCGCCCTCGTCCGCCGTCCGCAGCAGTACGCCCAGCCCGCGCGGGGCGGGGTCGAGGTCCGGCGGGCCGACGTGACCAACCCGCAGTCGTTCCCGGAGCTGGGCGACGTGGACGTGCTCGTCTCCGCGCTCGGCATCAGCAAGGGCGACGGCCCAGGCACCCTGCTGGCGGGCGCGCGGCTCCTGGCGGGGCTGCCGGTCCGCACGCTCTGGCTGGGAGCGCTGGGCTCGGGGTCCTCCACCGGCGCCGGCGGCGCGATCTACCAGAGCGTCATGAAGATGTTCGTCGGCAGGGAACTGGCGGAGAAGGGAGCGGCCGACGCGATCGTCCTCGCGGGCGGCGCCACCGTCTTCCACGCGCCCGACCTCTGGGTCGGCGAGGTCAGCACGGCCCGCCGCAACGTCCCGCTGGCGCAGTACCCCAAGCCGCTCCTGCCGCCGCACGCCTCCCGCGCCACCGTCGCCGCGCTCATCCTGGACGAGGCCGAGCGGCCCACCGCTGGAGCCGGCATCCTCGTCCCGGTGGCGAGCGCGTGATGGCGGGCTACATCGCCATCGAGGAGGCCGTCGCGATCCCGGGCCTCGCCGACCGCCGGCCCCCGTTCGCCATCCCGGACGAGATGGACCCCGCCTTCGTCGCCGACGTGGCCCGGCGACTGCCCGACATCACCGACCTGCGCCTGCCCGACATGGACGCCAACGGCATCGCCATGCAGGTGCTGTCCCTGACCGTCCCCGGCATCGAGGCCGACCCCGACCCGGAACGCGCCGTGGCGAACGCCGGCTACGTCAACGACTCCCTGGCCGCGATCGTCACGACGCACCCCGACCGGTTCGCCGCCTTCGCCGCGCTCCCGCTCCAGGACCCGGCCGCCGCGGTCGCCGAACTCCGGCGCGCGGTGGGGGAACTCGGCTTCAAGGGGGCCCTGGTCAACGACCACATCCAGGGCAAGTACCTCGACGACCCCGCCTTCGACGCCGTCTGGGCCACCCTCGTCGAACTGGACGTGCCCCTCTACCTGCACCCGGGCATGCCGCCGGCCGATTCCTGGCACGTACTGTCCGGCCATCCGGAGATGAACGGCGCGCTCTGGAGCTGGCAGGCCACGACGGGCGGGCACGCCATGCGGATCGTGCTCTCCGGAGTCTTCGACCGCCACCCGCGGGCCCGGATGATCCTCGGCCACGCGGGGGAGTTCCTGCCCTTCCAGCTCTCCCGGTTCGACTCCCGCTACGCCACGCTGGCCGTCCCGACCCCGCTGCGCCGCAGCCCCTCGCAGTACTTCGGCACCAATGTGCTGGCCACCACCAGCGGGATCCTCGCCCCGGCCGCGATCGAGGCGCTGGTCCACGTGCTCGGCCCGGACGCGGTGCTCTTCGCCGTCGACTACCCCTACGAGAAGACCGGCGCCGCGGTCGCCGCCCTCAAGCAGACCACCCTCCCGCCGGACGTCAGGCACCGGATCGGCTCGGCCAACGCCCGGAACCTCCTGCGCCTCTGACCGACCGTCGGCTGCTCCTGGCGCCTGCCGAACGCCTGCACCGGTCCTTGTTGCGATCCTCGGCCGCCCCGAAGGGCGACCGCCAGGCTGCTTGAACAGTGGAAACAGCCTGCCGCTCGCTCCTCTGTGGGTGAGCATCGCGTAACGGAGCCGCTGAATACGGACATACGGCTCAGGTGTGATTGGCGTGTCGCGTGTGTGCTATCTGCTCGACCGCGTGGTGGTGGATCCGGCTGCCCACGAGTGCGGCGAGTAGCCGGCGGTCGTCAGGCGGCCCGGAGGGCGGTCGTCAGGCGGTGGGCGGCGCGGGCGCGTCGAGCGGGGAGCCGGGCCGGGTCACCATCGCCTCGACGATCCTCATCAGCCGCTCCCCCGCCCGGTCGATGCTTCCGTTCTGCGCGCTGACCTGCGCGCCTTCGAGGACGAAAGTGATCTCGGCCGCGGCCTGCTCGGGGTCGGGCAGCCCGGCCTCCGCGCACATGCCGACCAGCCTGCGGGTCTGACGGGCCTTGTGCCGCTCGATGACCTGCCGTGCGGGGTGGTCGCGGTCGGGCAGTTCGGCGATGGAGTTGATGAACGGGCAGCCCCGGTGTGAGATCGCGGGCAGTCCGTCGGCGATGAAGCGGGCCAGGGCCAGGATCTGCTCCCGGGGCTGCCCGGGGTGTTCGGCCTCGGCCCGGTCGAAGGCCGCCTGGTAGTCGGCGGCGACGATCCGCAGCCACTCCGCGACCAGCGCGTCCTTGGTCTCGAAGTGCCGGTAGATCGCCATCTTGGTGGTCTCGGCCTTCTCGGCGATCGCCTGGACGCCGACCCGCCGGATCCCCTCGCTCTGGAAGAGCTCTTCCGCCGCGTCGAGGATGCGTTCACGGGGCGGCAGTTTCGCCACCCTGCCCGGCCTGCTGGTGGTCGAAGCCATGACTACTCCGTGACGTCCGAGCGGTTCGCGTGTTCCTCAGCCCTGCTACGGTACCAGTCCGTCCCGCTCGATACCGTTCGGTATCGTCCGAGACTCATGAGTATCGTTCTGTCCGGGGAGGGACAGTGAGAGTGAGCGAGTACGTGAGCTACGACGCGGTCGGGCTCGCGGAGCTGGTGGCCGGGCGCGAGGTGACCCCCGCCGAACTGGAAGCGGCCGCACGCGAGGCCGCGGCGGCGGTCGGCCCGCGGATCAACGCCGTCGTGGAGACGTGGCCGGCCGACGACGATCCGCGGCCCGGCAGCGCACCGCTGGCCGGGGTGCCGTTCCTGATCAAGGACATCGGGGTCACCATGGCCGGCCGGCGGACGGAGCTGGGCAGCCGGCTGGCGGCCGGTCTTGTCGCCCCAGCCGACTCCTTCCTGATGGCGCGCCTGCGCCGGGCCGGCCTCGTGACCATCGGGCGCACCGCGACGCCGGAGCTGGCCTACGACATCACGACGGAACCGGTGCTGTACGGCGCGACCCGCAACCCGTGGGATCCGACGCGCAGCGCGGGCGGTTCCAGCGGGGGCGCGGGCGCGGCCGTCGCCGGCGGGGTGGTCCCGATCGCGCACGCCACCGACGCCGCCGGCTCGCTGCGCATCCCCGCCGCCTGCAACGGGCTCTTCGGGCTGAAGCCCACCCGCGGCCGGGTCTCCATGGGGCCCGACGCCGACGAGGTCTTCAGCGGCCTGGCCGTGCAGGGCGCGGTCAGCCGCACCGTGCGCGACAGCGCGGCCCTGCTCGACGCGATCAGCGGCCCGGAGCCCGGCGATCCCTACGTCGTCCGGCAGCCGTCACGCCCGTACGCGCAGGAGGTCACCCGCCACCCGGGCCGGCTGCGCATCGGTGTGCTCGCCCAGGCCTGGGGCGGTCGCCGCACCACGGCGCCCGTGGCCGACGCGCTGTCCCGCACCGCCCGGCTGCTCGAATCCCTCGGCCACCACGTGGCGCCGGTCACGGTCGAACTCGGCGTGGACTGGGAGGAGTTCGTGCTGGCCAACGCCCGGCTGATGACGGTGAACCTGGCGGCCACGGTGGACGGGCTGGCCGCCGCCCTCGGCCGGCCCGTCGACTCCTCGACCCTGGAGCCGGTGAGCCTGGCCGGCCACCGCTACGGGCAGCGGGTCAGCGGCCCCCTGTTCGCCGCCGCCCTCGCGATCCGCAACCGGGTCGCGCGGAGCCTGGCGTGTTTCTTCGAGGGCCACGACATCCTGCTCACCCCGACCCTGCCGGAGCTTCCGGCGCCGCTGGGCGCCCAGGCCGAGGGCGCGCAGGCGCTGGACGGCCTCGGGTGGATCGCCCGCGTCCTCGACCGCGCGCCGTTCACCATGGCGTTCAACGTGGCGGGCACGCCCGCGATGTCCGTGCCGGTGACGGCCGACCCCGGTACGGGGCTTCCGATCGGCATGCAGTTCGCGGCCGGTCACGGGCTGGAGGGCCGGCTCTTCCGCCTCGCCGGACAGCTCGAACGGGCCGCGCCGTGGTCGGGCAGGACCCCGGCGGTGTGGGCGGGACGGCACCGGGGTCAGGCCGCGAGCGGCACCTCGGCGCCCGGGGCGACGCCCGGGTAGGCGTCGACGACCAGGTTCCCGGCGAGATCCCGAACGTGAGGACCGGCAGGGCCGGCCACACGGCAACGGGCCCACGGCGCTTCGTCGTCAGGCCCGGCAGCGGGAGCACGACGGGGGCGCCGGCACCGGCAACCGGCGCGACCGCCCGCCAGAAAACCTGTGAAGGCAGTTGGCGATTCAATGAAAAGTCGTCATGCGTTCGTGATGCAGGGCCTTCCTCAGGTTGTGCTCCGCGATCGCCCGCATCACCGCGCGGTGGGGGAAGTCGCCGTCCAGCAGGCGCAGCGGTCCCGCGGTGAGGGAGAGGTGGTGGGCCAGGGTGTAGAGGGCGAGCCTGGGGGCGTCCAGACCGGGGTCGAAGAGGGGGTCGTAGGAGTCGCCCAGCCGGATGCGGAGGTAGGCGTGTTCCCACTCCCGGTCGAAGTACAGGGTGCCCTCGATGTCGATCAGGGCGGGGGTGCCCGTCTCGTCCACCAGGACGTGGTCCGGGCCCAGTTCACCGTGGACCACCGTGTGACGCGTACGGGGGCGCACCTCGGTGGCCAGGGCGAGCAGGTGGTCCGTCAGGCGGGTCCTGGCCGCCGCGAGACGGGGCTCGCGTACGGCGCCCTCGGCCAGGTCCTGAAGGGCCCGGGCCAGGACGACCTGCTCGCAGCTCGTGCCGTGCGCGCGGCCCCCGCCGTCGACCAGGGCCACCTTGCCGTAGCCGGGGGCCCGGTGGGCGTGCATCGCCGACAGGGCGTCGCGCAGTCCGGCCATGGCCCGGGCGGCCGCCTGGGGGGCGTCGGCGAGCAGCGCCTCCAGGGTCCGGCCACCGAGGTCCTCGACGATCGCCAGGCCCGAGCCGGTCCGGTCGAGGAGGCGGAGCGCCGGGACGCGGACGCCCAGGGCGGTCAGCCGGGTGTGGGCGGCCGCGAAGAGGTCCGGGCCGGTGCCCGGTGCGAAGGGGTCCGCAAGGTCGTCGTCGCCGGCCGTCGCGGGCCAGTAGTTCTCACTGTCGTCCCAGACGTAGGCGATCGCCGTCGTCGCGTCGTCCATCCGCAGGCGGTAGACGCCCTTCTTGCTGCCGCCCGCCAGCCGCCGTGCCGCTTCCAGCCGGCGGCCGCCGCCGAGCGCGGAGCGCGCCGCGGCGGCCAGCCGGTGCCAGGGCAGCGATCTGGGGGGCTCGTCCTCCGTCGCCACGGCGATCCTTCGGTAGAGGTGGGTTCACGATCCTTTCGGCCGACGACGCTATGCCAGGACGCGGTGCGCGCGCGAACAGTTATGCGGTGGCCACCGGTTGCCCGGCCCGCCGGGCGGCGCGCTCGCGCCAGGGGATCCAGGTCGCGGTCAGGGTGACCGCCAGGGCCGAGGCCGCGACCACCGCCATGCCCAGGGTGAGACCGCCCGCGCCCGCCACGAAGCCGATCAGGGCGGGGCCCGCCAGCAGGCCCGTGGTGCCCATGGCGGCGACCAACGACAGCGCGTCGGAGCCGTGTTCGGCGGCGGCGACGTAGACGCACGGGGTGATGGCGGCCGCGCCCAGGCCCACGCAGGCGAAGCCGAGGAGGGTCGGGACCACCCCGCCGGCCGACAGGGCCAAGGCCAGACCCACGGCGGCCAGCGCGCTGCCGGCCCGCACCACCGGGCCGTCGCCCCAGCGGTCGCGCCAGCGGTCCGCGCACGCCCGGGCCAGGAGCATCGTCGCGGAGACGACCGCGATGCCCAGCGGGGCCACCGTGGACGACGCCTTGACCGAGTCCTTGAGGTAGAGGGTCGACCAGTCGTTCATCGCCCCCTCCGTGATGGTGCCGAACGTCATGGCGCAGCCCATCAGGAGGGTGGTCCAGGAGGGCAGCCTGCGGCGTCTCGGCTGTTTCCCGGTGGTGGCGGGCGGTGGGGAGGTGTCGGGCAGCAGGGCCCGGCGGGCGGTCGCCGGCAGGAGGAGCAGGAGCGCTCCGGCCGCCGCGAAGTGGACCGGGACCGACTGCGTCAGGGAGGTGACCCCCGAGGTGAGGAGGGACGCCCCGAGCAGGCCCGCGCTGAACGTGGCGTGCAGCTGGGACATCGCCGTCCGGCCGTACGCCGTCTCCAGGGCCGCGCCCTGGGCGTTCATGGCGACGTTGAGGCAGCCGACGGCCACGCCGTCCGCGCAGACCGCGAGGAGCGCGAGGGGGTAGTCGGGGACCACCGACAGGGCCGCCAGTACGGCGACCAGGGCCAGCGCCGACCACAGGGCCAGACGGCGCGAGCCCAGGCGCCGCATCAGGACCGCGACCAGGGGGAACGCGGCCGCGGCGCCCGCGCCGCAGGCCATCAGGAGGAGGCCCACTTCCCCGGCTCCCAGGTCCAGGCGGGTCTTCAGCGCGGGGAGGCGGGAGACCCAGGTGCCGTACTGGAAGCCGAGGAAGCAGAACAGTGCCGCGATCGACCACTTGGCCCGCGGGAAGGAGGGCATCAGCGGGTCCTCACCGTCTCGCGGGGCAGGAGTGCGGTCGTGGCCGCGGACATGTAGAGCGCGTCCCTGCCGTAGGCCGCCGGGACGCGGGCCTCGTGGTGGGGTTCGTAGCCGTTGCCGCGCCAGAACGTCTCCTTGCCGTCGACCGCGACCAGCGAGACGGTCTCGAAGCCCAACGCGGCGGCCACGCCGGTCACATGGCGGGCCAGGCGGCTGCCGAGACCCCTGCGGCGCAGGGGCGCGCTGATCACGAGGTCGTGCAGGTGGAGGTTGGTGGTGGCGCGGTGGACCGCGTGTTCCGGGCGGGTGGGGTCCGGGCAGTCGAGGTGGGGGTAGGGCAGGGCCAGGGCGTAGCCCGCGAGGCGGCCGTCCGCGTCGAGGGCGAAGCAGGTGGCGGGTGAGGAGGCGGCCCGGGAGCGCAGCAGTTCCTCGCCCTCGGCGAGCAAGAGGTGCGCGTAGGCCTCGTGTTCCAGGGCCGCGAGGCGGGGCCAGTCGCGGGCCGAGATCTCCCGGATGTGGATGCGGTGTTCCATCTCAAGGCCGTTCGTCGTCTGGACGGTGGTGCGTGCGGACGCAGGAGCAGGGCAGTGGACCGAAGCCGTTGAAGCCCCGGGTGGTGTAGCTGGTGGCGTAGGCGCCGGCGGAGAGGATCCACACCGGGTCGCCGGAGGTGACCGTCACGGGAACGCGCACCGGGTGGCGGCCCTCCCCGTACGCGTCGTCGCTGTCGCACGTCGGACCGGCGACGATCGCGGGCACCGTGTCCGCCGTGGCGGGCTGGCCGGGGAAGACCATCTCGTGGGTCAGCTGGTCCATCTCGTAGAGGCCGTTGAACTTGCCGCAGCTGAGGTACAGCCAGTGCGCGTCCTCGCCGTCCGGTTGCCGGCGGCGGGTGAGGCGGGCGACATGGGCGCGGACGGCGCCGTGGTCGGCGACCAGGTGGCGGCCGGGTTCCATGACGAAGTCGACGGGGGCGAGGGCGCGCAGGCGCTCCATGCCCTCGCGGAGCACGGTGAGGATCTTGTCGAGGGGCGGGTCGAGGGGGTTGCCCTGCCGGTCCCGGTAGCCGAGCGCGGGCAGGCCGCCGCCGAGATTGACGTGGTCGGGTGCGATCCCCCGCCCGGCCAGCGCGGTCAGGGTGTCGGCGAGCAGGTCGAAGGCCGCCTGCCAGCCCTCGGCGGTCATCTGCTGGGAGCCGACGTGGACGGAGAGCCCGGCCGGGGTCAGGCCCGCCGCGCGGGCGGTCTCCAGCACCCTTACGGCGTCCTCGGGGGCGCAGCCGAACTTGCGGTTCAGGCCCCACAGCGCGCCCTGCCCGCTGGTGGCGAGGCGGCAGAACACCCGGGCGCCGGGGGCGTGCCGGGCGATGGCCGTGACGTCCTCGACGCTGTCGGTGGCGTAGGTGCGCACGCCCAGCCGGTGGGCCTCGCGGATGTCCTGGTCGGACTTGACCGTGTTGCCGTAGTGGACGCGGTCGGGGCCGACGCCGGTGCGCAGGGCCTGGGCGATCTCGGCGGGGCTCGCGGCGTCGAATCCCGCGCCGCGGTCGGCGAGGCAGGTGAGGACCTCGTCCACCGGGCAGGCCTTGAGGGCGAAGCGGACCAGGGTGCCGGGCAGCTCGGCCAGCAGTAAGTCGTACTGGCGCTCGATGCCGGTGAGGTCGTAGACGATGCGGTCGGTGTCGGCGGCGGACAGGGCCGCGGTGAGCGCGCCCGCCCGGGTGCGCGGCGGGCGCTCGCGGTCCCGGGCCTGCGGCCGCGCGCCGGGCCCGGCGCCGTGCCCCTGCGGTGCGCTCATGTGCGGGCCGCCTCGATCAGCGCGGGCCAGGACTCGATCAGCCGGGCGTAGTCCTCGATGTCCGACCGTGCCTCGTCCAGCAGGGTCTCGCGCTCCCCCGCCACCAGGTCGGCGAACTCGGCGTATCTGCCGCCCAGTTTGCGGTAGGCCGTGTCCAGCCGGTCCAGGCGCCAGATGTTCTCGGTGCGGTCCAGGGCGGTGCTCTCGCGGAGGAAGGCCGTGACCGTCTCGGGCCGCACGTGTCCGAGGTCGTCCAGGAGGGCGGTGCCCGCGCCGGCCATGCGGTCGTAGACGTGGTGGAAGTAGCGCATCGACAGCAGGAACTTCACGAAGCGGCGCTGGTAGGCGAGGAAGCCGGCGGGGGTGCGGCGTTCGGGGGTGTGGAAGTTCTCGATGTGGCGGTTGTGCAGGATGCCGGGCAGGGTCGCGTCGTGGACGAGGTGGATGAGGAAGTAGTCGCTGCCGATGGTGTCGGTGGCCGGTGGCAGCGGGACCCGTTCGTAGACCGCCCGGTCGAAGGCGATGTTGCACATGTCCACCCGCATCGGGTCGACCAGGGTGAGGGTCGAACGATCGCCGGTGAAGGGGGCGGTGCCCGCGCCCGTGAAGGACTCGGCCACCAGGTCCCGGGTGCGCTCCTCCGGCCAGTCGCCGGGGGCCCAGAGGCTGACCACGTCGTGGTAGACGGCCGGGTCCAGGTTCCGTATCTCGCCGATGTCGACGGAGAGTTCGCCGATGAAGGAGGCGCCGGCCATGGACACCGGGTGGTGGGCGTGGGCCGGGTCGAGGTCGGTGCGCAGGCCGGCGGCCGTGGCCTCGGCGGCGGGGCGGCCCAGCCAGGGCAGCTCGTGGTGGACGGGGAACACCGGTTGTCCGGCGTGGAGTTGGTAGGTGCTGTCGGAGTCCCTGCGGTGCACGGAGTCGCAGCCGAGGGCGGCCGCGAACAGGAAGGCGCGGTTGGTGCAGGCGCCGTAGGAGACGGTGGGCGGGAGCATCAGGGGCAGCAGGCGGGAGGGCAGGCCCGCCTTCTCGATCAGCTCGCCGAGCCGGGCGCGCTGCTCGGTCTCGTCCAGGTGGTGGACCGTGACGCGCGGCCGCTCGGGCAGTGCGGCGATCGTGTTCAGGTGGTCGGCCCGGGTGCGCTCGTCGGCGGAGTCGAGGATCAGCAGCTGGACGTCGGCGCCGAAGTGCCGGGCGGCGTAGTCGGCTTCGGCGTGCAGGGCGGTGATCGTCGTGGGGCAGGCCCGGTTGGTGGGCAGGCAGAGGCAGATCCGGTTCACTGTGCGTCGTCCCCGCTGGTCCAGGAGTCGAGGCCGAGCAGCTTGCGCCCGAGCCCGGTCAGTTCGGCGGGCCCGTAGCGCAGGGCCTCCGGTAGGCGGGCGTCACCGAGCAGGGTGCCGTTCCAGTCGGGGGTGGCGAGGGTGCGCCAGGAGTGCACGCGGGAGTCGCGCAGGGCGGTGTGCTCCTCCAGGGCGGGCATCATCGACAGGTACTGCACGGCCCGGACACCGTTGTCAGAGCGGTTCGGGGCGACGCCGTGCGCGAGCAGGCCGTTGAAGATCAGCAGGTCGCCGGCCTGGAGGTCGGGGCGGACCACGGGGAACTCGGCACGGTCGGCGTTCGGTCGGATGGGGTCGCGGCCCGGTGGCTGGGCGACGCGCCATTCCTCGAAGCGCCGGAAGAGTTCCGGGGCGCACTGGAAGCCGCCGAGTTCGGGGCGGGTGTCGTTGAGGGCGATGATGCCCTGCACGCGCTGGGGCAGCACGGCGAGGGTGGTGTCGACGTCCCAGTGCAGTTCGATGTCGAAGCCCTCGTCGGTGGGGTCGATCAGGGCGCGCGAACGGGTGCGCGTGTTGGGCGGGTTGAGGTTGAGGCGGTCGAGGGTGACCCACAGCTCCTCGCAGTCCCAGACGTCCACGAAGGCGTCGTGGACCCGCTGGGTCTGGCGGCTGTTCCAGATGAGCTGGTGGTGGTACGCCTCGACGAAGCCGTAGATGAACAGGTGCTGGTCGAGTTCGGAGCGGAACTCCGGTTCCTCGTACCAGGTGTCCGGCCGGTCGGGGTCGAGTCCCTGGAACTGCCAGGCGAAGTCCAGGAGTTGTTTGGCCTCGCCGGGGGTGATGGCCTCGCGGACGACGACGTAGCCGTACGTCTGCCAGAAGGCGAGGTCGTCTTCGGAAAGGACCCTGAGCGGGAGGGACTTCTGGATGTCGCGCAGGGGGGTCGGGGCGAGGTAGGTCTCGCCGTCGGCGCTGAAGTAGGGGCGGTGGGACGCCGCGCGGTGGAGATAGGGGGCGGGTGTCTGCATGCGGGCACTCCGGGATGACGGATGCGGATGGCGGTGAGACATGTGCCGGTGGCATGCGCCGGGGCGCGAGAGGGCCACCAGGTTCCCTGAAAGGCGTGGAGGGCGGCCGCCGCCCGCCGGTCGGGCGTGTGGGGGACGGGCGACGGCCGTGCGGGGCGGGGACACGGTCCCCGCCGGGTGGGGGTGAGGAAGCGATCCTCACCGGACTCGGGGCGAGGACGACGGTCCCCGCCGGAACTGCGGGCGAGGAGGCGATCCTCACCGGACTCGGGGCGGAGACGCGGTCCCCGCCGGACCGGGGCGGGCGGTCCCCGCCGGGGTGGGGCGGGGCTCAGCCCGCGACGACGGCCTCGGCGGCCGCGACGCCGCAGACGCGGGCGGCGCCGTAGGTGGCGATGTGCAGGGCACCGCGCGGGGCGGCGCCGGGCAGGCCCATCTCCACGACGACGGTGTCGGGGCGGGCGGCGAGCAGGGTGTCGAGGGCGGTGCGCATCCAGTCGTGGCGGTGTTCGTCGCGGACCACGGCGACGATCCGGCGGCCGTCGGCGGCGGCGAGGGCGAGGGCGCCCGCGTCCGCGCCGGTGAAGGAGCCGGCACTGCTGCCGGGCAGCAGCCGCCGCAGCTCGTCGGCGACGCCCCAGGGGGTCTGGTCGCCGACGGCGATATTGGGTTCGGGGTTGAACTGGGCCACGTACACGGGCGCGTCGACGGGCGCGGCCGGCCCGGACCGGGTCACGCGCACCGCGCGGCGGGCCGCGGTCAGACCGATCTCCGGCGCGGGTTCCGTCTTCGCCGCGTCGCCGCGCGCGGCGGCGGTCCAGCTCGCCAGCTCGCGCACCCGGGCGGCCGCGTCGGCGAGCCGCTCCTCGGGCAGTTCGCCGGAGCGTACGGCGGCCACCAGCGCGTCCCGCAGTTCGAGCACGGTGCCCTCGTCGGACGGTCCGCCGCCCACGCAGATGGCGTCGGCGCCGGCCGCGATGGCGAGGACGACGCCGTGCGCCATGCCGTAGGTGCCGGAGATCGCGTGCATGTCGATGCCGTCGGTGACGATCAGCCCCTGGTAGCCGAGTTCGCCACGCAGCAGCTCGGTCAGCACGCGCGGGGAGAGGGTGCCGGGGCGGTCCGGGTCCAGGGCCGGGACGAGGATGTGCGCGCTCATGATCGCCCGGGTGCCGGCGGCGATCGCCGCGCGGAACGGGGGCAGTTCGCGGGCGAAGAGGGTCTCCGCGTCGACGTCGATGCGGGGGACGACGTGGTGCGAGTCGACGTTGGTGTCGCCGTGACCCGGGAAGTGCTTGGTGCAGGCGGCGACGCCGGTGGACTGGAGCCCCTCGACCCAGGCGGCGGTGTGCCGGGCGACCAGGTCGGTGTCGGCGCCGAAGGAGCGGACACCGATGACGGGGTTGTCCGGGTTGGCGTTGACGTCGGCGGAGGGCGCCCAGTCGAAGTTGACGCCGCAGGCGGCGAGGCGGCGGCCCAGCTCGCGGGAGACGGCACGGGTCAGGTCCGGGTCGTCGACGGCGCCGAGGGCGTGGTTGCCGGGGAGGGCGGAGCCGGTGCGCACGTCGAGGCGCGTGACGTCACCGCTCTCCTCGTCGATGGCGATCAGCAGGTCGTCCCGCTCCGCGCGCAGCTGCGCGGTCAGCGCGGTGACCTGGGCCTCGTCGACGACGTTGCGGCCGAACAGGGCGACGGAGGCGAGGCCCTCCCCCAGGCGGCGGCGCACCCAGTCGGGGACGGTGGTGCCGGCGAACCCCGGTTGCAGCACCGCGAGGGCGTCCCGGGTGAGGGTGTCGCCCGCGGCGGAGCCGCTGCCGGACCCGGTGGTGGCGAGTGTGGTCATGGGGGCGTCATCCCTTCACGGCGCCGTCGGTCAGACCGCTGACAGCCTTGCGTTGCAGGAAGATGAAGAGGATCAGGATGGGCAGCGCGAACAGGGACGACGCGGCCATGGTGGCGCCCCAGTCGTCGCCGAAGGCGGTCTGGAACTGGGACAGCCACAGCGGCAGGGTCTGCTTCTCGATGTCCTTGTTGAGGATCAGGACCAGCGGGAACTCGTTCCAGGCGGTGATGAACCCGAACAGCGAGGTGGCCATCAGACCGGGCGCGAGCAGCGGGAAGATCACCTTGCGGAAGGCCTGGACGCGGGTGCAGCCGTCGACCATCGCCGACTCCTCCAGCTCCTTCGGCACGGCGGCGATGTAGCCGCGCAGCGTCAGGACGGTGAGGGGCAGCACCATCATCGCGTAGAAGACGGTGAGCGGCACCAGGCTGTTCAGCATGTCGCCGTCGCGCACGATCATGTAGATGGCGATGATCATGACCTCCCAGGGGGCCATCTGCGCCAGCATGAACGTGATGATGAACCCGCGCCGGCCCTTGAACCGCATCCGGGCGAGCGCGAACGAGGCGAACAGGGCGATGACGAGCGACAGCACCACCGAACAGAGCGTCACGGTGACGGAGTTGACGACCAGCGTCCAGAAGTGGTCCGCGTGGACCGCCTTGTCGAAGTGGCCGAAGGTGACGTGGGTGGGGAACCACACCGGGTTCTCGGTGATGATGTCGCCGGTCGGCTTGAAGGCCGTGGCGAACATCCAGTAGACGGGGAACACGAAGCCGACGAAGAGGACGACGGCGGTCGCGTTGGGCCAGATACGGCCGAAGAGCGAGCGCTTCACAGCTCGTCCTCCTCTTGCTTGAGCACCATGCGCAGGTAGTACGAGGTGATGACGAGCAGCACCAGGATGGTCAGGAAGGAGATCGCCGCGCCGACCCCGAAGTGCTGGTTGCCGACGCCCTCGACGTAGGCGTAGATCGGCAGGGTCTCGGTGAGCCGGTCGGGACCGCCCTCGTTCATGGCGAAGACCTGCGGGAACGCCTTGAAGACCCAGATGACCTCGAGGAAGGTCGTGGAGTAGAGGAAGGGCCGCAGGAAGGGCAGGGTCACGGAGGTGAAGCTCTGCCAGGCGCCGGCGCCGTCCAGGGACGCCGCCTCGTACAGTTCCTTGGGGATGGTGGTGGTGGCGGCGTACAGGTTGATCGCGACGAACGGGACCGACTGCCACACGATGAGCACGACGATCACGAAGAACGTGGAGAACTGGCCGCCCATCCAGTTGTAGTCGGCCATCGAGTGCCAGCCCAGCTTGTCCAGGACCCAGTTGACGACGCCGAAGCGCTGGGCGAACAGCCACTGGTAGACGGTGGTGGCGGCGATGACGGGCATGGCCCAGGCGAGCACGAGGCCCACCAGGAGGGTGAGGCGCATCTTCTTGCCGAGGCGGGCCAGCAGCAGTCCGGTCAGGGTGCCGATCACCATGATCAGGACGACGTTGGCGGCGGTGAAGAAGACCGAGCGCTCGACGACCTTCCAGAAGTCCGAACCGGTCAGGACCTGCTGGTAGTTGTGGAAGCCGTTCCACTCGGTGAGGTGCTGGATGAGCTGCCGCGGGTTGAGGTTCTGGAACGACAGCATGCCGTTCTTGACCAGCGGCCAGCCCAGCAGGACCAGTGTGGCCGCCAGCGCGGGCAGCAGGAGGAGATAGGGGGCGGCGGCGGCACGGCCGGCCGCGGACCGGGAGGCGCCGGCCTCACCGCGCGGGGGCGCCGGCACCCGGGCCTTGCGGACAGCGGGCTCCCCGGCCGTGTCCGTGCCTTCGGTCTGCACTGACATGAGTCGTCATCTCTTCCGTGGCCGTACGGCATTCGTGTGCCCTGCGGGCGCCAGGGGAACGCGCACGGCGCAGGTGAGCCGGGGGCGTCGCGGTGACGCCCCCGGCGTGGGACTAGTTCTGCTGGGCCAGACGCTCGTTGATCTGGCCCTCGACGTCCTTGGCGGCGGCGGCCGGGGACTTACCGTTCAGCACGGCGGTCATGTACGACTTGATGGGGTTCGGGGTGTTCTCCACCGCGGCCCACTCGGGGATCAGCGGGGTGGTGCCGCCGACCGCGGCGCCCGGGGCCGCGGCCTCGGCGGCGCCGTTGCCCTTGAGGTTGCTCTCCAGGGACTCCTTGTTCGGGATGACGCCGCTGAGCTTGGCCAGCTCGCCCTCGTACTGGTCGGACAGGGCGACCTTCAGGAACTCCTTGGCCAGGGACTGCTTCTTGCTGTTCTGGGCGACGGCCAGGTTGGAGCCGCCGAGGAAGACGCCCTCGGGCTTGTCCGCGGTGGCGCCCGGGATGGTGAAGTAGCCGAGGTCCTTCTCGATGGCCTTGTTGGCCTGGATGGCGGTGGCGGCCTCCCAGCCCATGCCGATGAAGGCACCGGTCTTGCCCTTGGCGAAGACCGTCGCCTGCTGCGGGGTGGCCTCGTCCTTGTCCTTGGGGGCCTTGGAGTAGGAGGCGTACTTCTTGTAGATCTCCATGGCCGCGCTCACCTTGGGGTCGGCGAGGTTGGAGACGTACTTGTCGCCCTGCCTCTTCACCAGGTCGCCGCCCTGGCCGACGATCAGGCCGTCCAGGAAGTACCAGTTCTGGCCAGGCAGGTAGATCGGCTCGGCGTCCGTCTTCTTGCCGATGGTGTCCAGGTCCTTGAAGAACTCGTCACGGGTCTTCGGCGTGGACGTGATGCCGGCCTGGGACCAGATCTTCTTGTTGTAGATGACGACGCGGTTGGCGAAGTACCAGGGGGCGGCGTACTGCTTGCCGTCGAAGACGGAGGACTGGGAGACGGAGGCGGTCCAGTCGGCGCCGACGGCCTTCTTGACGTCGCTGAGGTCGGCGAGGCCGCCGGTGGAGGCGTAGGCGGGGGTCTGGGTGTTGCCGACCTCCAGGACGTCCGGCGGGTTGTCCTCCGAGAGGGCGGTGGTGATCTTCTGCTGGATCCCGTCCCACTTCTGGATCTCGAACTTCACCCTGGCGCCGGTCTTCTTCTCGAAGGCGGCCTGGACGTCCTTGGTCCACTGCTCGGGCGCGGAGCCGTCCATCGTCCAGACGGTCAGCGTCTGGCCCTTCCAGCTGTCCGGACCCGCGTCCTTGCTGTCGTCGCTCTTGCTCCCGCCGCACGCCGCAACGGAGACCATCATGCCCGCGATCACTATCGCGGCTGCGAGCTTGCGCTTCACGCCACCCTCCTCAGGGATGCCACTAACCCCCCACGCCCTCGGCGGTGACCTGCGTACGACGCTGTTGCACGTAGGGCTCGGGACCTGGCCACTAATGGTGTAGACCAGTACGGTGGAGCTTGGCCTAGACCTTTCGGGGTGTCAAGGGTGGTCCCGGAGGCGGATGGAGGCCGTTACGAGAAAGTCACCGGAGTGCTTTCGTCCGCTTCGGTGCCCGGGCCCGCGTCCGCATCCGTCCCTTTCGCCCGGCCCGTTCTTTTGGACTAGACCATAGGGCACTTGGTCGCTATAACGGGAGCCCATCGACACAGCCGGGAAGGCAGGCATGACCACCGACGTCAGCAGCGGCCAGCCGCGCGGGGGGCCGGCCGGCCGCAGCGCGCGCGTGCCGAAGTACTACCGGATCAAGCAGCAGTTGCTCGCCATGACCGACGCGCTGCAGCCCGGTTGCGCGGTACCGGCGGAACGGCTGCTCGCCGTGCGGTTCGACACGTCCCGGACCACCGTGCGCCAGGCGCTCCAGGAACTGGTCGGCGAGGGTCGGCTGGACCGCATCCAGGGCAAGGGCACGTTCGTGGCGCAGCCGAAGCTGTACCGCACCCTCCAGCTGACCTCGCACACCGAGGACATGCGGGCACAGGGGCTGGCACCGGCCTCGCAGGTCCTCGACGTCGGGGAGGTGCCGGCGGACGCGCGACTGGCGGAACTGCTGGACATCGCGGTCGGGGAGCCCGTGCTGCGGATCGAGCGGCTGCGGCTGGCCAGCGGGGAGCCGATGGCGATCGAGACGACGCATCTGTCGGCCCGGCGCTTTCCCGGGCTGCGCGGCGTGCTGGACTCCTGCCCCTCCCTCTACACCGCGCTCGCGGAGGTCTACGGGGTGCGGCTGACGTCGGCCGACGAGACGATCGAGACGTCCCTGTCGACTCCCCGGGAGGCGGAGTTGCTGGCGACCGACGTGGGCCTGCCGATGCTGCTGCTGTCGCGGCACTCGCGGGACGCGGAGGGGTCTGCGGTGGAGTGGGTGCGGGCGGTCTACCGGGGGTCGCGGTACAAGTTCGTGGCCACGCTGCGCCGGCCTCCGCTGGCGACGCCCGCGCGCCGGGACTGAGCGTCCACCCTCCAGTCGCGAGGGCGCCGGGGCACTCAGGTCCCTTCGACATCGCCCTGTTGAGCCTGGTGGACAATCACCGCGCGTCGCCGCGACCGGCCCCCGCGCCGCCTTCTGCCCGTGGCGCGAGGTGACCGGTCGGGGTTCTTGGCCGTGCCGCCGGTCAGTCCAGGAACGCCGTCTCGATCCACCGGCGTACCGCCCGCGGGCGCATCCGGTGGAGGCGGTCCACCGTGTCGGCGACCTCCTGGGGGCCGCCCACCGCGAGGAACTTCTCGCGGACCAGGTCGGTGTGGTGGGCGCGGGTCTCCGGGCCCGCGGCGCCGACCGGGATCAGCCGGGTGCGGGAGACGACGCGGCCGTCGGTGAGGCGGACGGTGACCCGGGCGCCGGTGGCCTTGGTGGAGCGGGAGAAGTCGCGGTCGTCGGCCCGTGCCGCACCCACCAGGTCCACGAGTTCGTCGCCGCCGAAGCCGCGCAGCCACGGCACGGCCAGGTCGCCCGCCTCCCGCACCGCCTCGCCGAACGGGGCGTCGGACAGGAAGAGTTCGCGGGTCATCTCGGTGTCGTGCTCCAGCCGGATCCGCTTGGCCAGGGCCCAGCGGTCGAGGTCGTCCACGTGCGGGGAGGAGAAGTCGTCCACCGAGAACTCGCCGGTGAGCAGGGTGGTGGCCACGGGGTAGGGGACGTCGAGGACCAGTGCGCCGAGCGGGGAGCCGGGGCCGGTGACGTAGGCGGCGGCCCGCTCCCCCGCGAACAGGGTGTAGAGGGA